>CALMAN010000058.1 GCA_937859835.1 uncultured Acidipila sp.
ACCCAGCACGCCGTAGCCCAGGTAGATGAGCGGGAGCAGGTGGGTCGCGACCCCCGCGGCCGCAACCGCGAAGCCGAGCCCGAAGCAAAGCGCCGCGATCGCCATCGCCTTGCGCGGCCCGGCGCTTTCGAGCCACCTGCCAAACAGGGCCGCCGCAATCCCCAGCACCGCAATGGCAATCGAAAACACGTAGCCGACTTCTTTTTGGCTCCACACCGACCCATCGGCGGCGTGGAGCCCCAGCAGCGGCTTGACGAAAACCGAAAACGCATACACCTGTCCGATCGCCAGGTGAATCGCCAGCGCCGCCGGCGGAACCAGCCAGCGGTTGTACCCGGCCGGGGCTACGGTGCGTCCCCGGTCAAAAAACGAAGTGCTCATGCGCATGCGCCCTTTCCTGCTCTGCGGTGGCTTCCCACCTCTACGGTAGCCGAAGTGCCAGCCGCCGCCTCCGGCAGGTCGCTTGCCTCCTCGCCGCGCGCGCCGTACTGTGAGAGTCGTCGTCCCTGCCCGGGGGCCCAAGGGGCTACGGGTCATGACCTCGGATGCGAAAGGCTGCCAGCATGGCTTCCCCGAACCTGACTTCCAGCTTGCGCGAAACACGGGTCTTTCCGCCCCCGGCAGAGTTTGCCGCACGCGCCCACGTCCAGAACTTCGCGCAGTACCAGGCCTTGTACCAGCAGTCCGTCAGCGAGCCCGACCGGTTCTGGGCCGGCGTCGCGCGCGAGTTGCACTGGTTCCACGCCCCCGAGCAGGGCCTTGACTGGGACCAGGCCGCCTCGCGGGTGCGCTGGTTTGCCGACGGCACCCTCAACATGAGCGACAACTGCATCGACCGGCACGTCGCCGGGGGCCGCGGCGAACACACCGCGCTCGTTTGGGAAGGCGAGCCGGGCGAGGTGCGCGCGCTCTCGTTTCGCGAGCTGCTCCTGGAGGTCGGCCGCTGCAGCAGCATGCTGCGCGCGCTCGGCGTGGCCAAGGGGGACCGGGTCGCGATCTACATGGGCACCACGCCCGAGGTGGCGATCGCAATGCTCGCCTGCACCCGCATCGGCGCCGTCCACTCGGTAGTGTTCGGCGGCTTCGCTCCGCAGGCCATCGCCGACCGCATCCTCGACGCCGACTGCCGTGTCGTGCTCACCCAGGACGGCACCTACCGCCGCGGCACCGAAATCCCGCTCAAGCGCTCTGTCGATGAGGCTCTCCGGCAGTGCCCGTCCGTGCGCAGCGTCGTGGTTTTCCGGCGCACCGGCTCCCCGGTCGCCATGGAGCCCGGCCGCGATCTTTGGTGGCACGAGCAGATGGCCGGCGCCGAGCCGCTGTGCCCGCCCGAGCCGCTCGGGGCTGAGGACCCCTTGTTCATCCTGTACACCTCCGGCACCACTGGCAAGCCCAAGGGCCTGGTCCACACCAACGGCGGCTACGCGGTGCAAACCTACCTCACCACCCGCCTCGTCTTTGACCTCCATCCGGACGACATCTTCTGGTGCACGGCCGACGTGGGCTGGATCACCGGCCACTCCTATGTGCTCTATGGCGCGCTTCAAAACGGGGTCACCACGCTGCTCTACGAGGGCGCGCCCAACTGCCCCGATCCGGGCCGCTTCTGGCAGCTCATCGACCGGCACCGCGTCACCGCGTTCTACACCGCCCCCACCGCCATCCGCGCCTTTATGCAGTGGGGTCCCGGCTACCCGCGCGCGGCCCGCCTCGACAGCCTCCGCGTGCTCGGCACGGTCGGCGAGCCCATCAACCCTGAAGCCTGGATGTGGTACCACAGCGAGATCGGACGGGGCCGCTGCCCGGTCGCCGACACCTGGTGGCAGACCGAAACCGGCGCGCACATGCTTGCCCCGCTGCCCGGCGCCATCCCCACCAAGCCCGGCTCCGCCACGCTGCCTTTTCCCGGCATCGTGCCCGCGATCGTCACCAAGGCGGGCGAGCCCGTGCCCGCGGGCCACGGCGGCCTGCTGGTCATCCGCAAACCCTGGCCCTCCATCGCCCGCACCATTTGGGGCGACCACGCCCGCTACGTCCAGACTTACTGGGCCGAGGTCCCCGGCAGCTACTTTTCGGGCGACGGCGCCCGGCAGGATGACGATGGCTACTTCTGGCTGATGGGCCGCGTCGATGACGTCATCAACGTGAGCGGCCACCGCCTGGGCACCATGGAGATCGAGTCCGCTCTGGTCGCGCACCCGCGCGTGGCCGAGGCCGCCGCCGTCGGCAAAACCCACCAGCTCAAGGGCCAGGCCATCTCGGTCTTTGTCACGCTTGAAGCAGGCGCCCGCCCCTCGCCCGAGCTCCGGGAAGAGCTTCGCAGCTGGGTCGCCCGGGAGATCGGCTCCCTCGCCCGGCCCGACGACGTCCGCTTCGTGCAGGCGCTACCCAAAACCCGCTCGGGAAAGATCATGCGCCGCCTCCTCCGCGAACTCGCCGAGCACGGCGAAATCAAAGGCGACACCACCACGCTCGAAGACTTCGCCGGCCTCGCAAAGATGCGGGAAGGAGACGAGGCCTGATGCAACCCCCTCCGCGCGGGAAGCGGCCGCGTCGTGCTGCGTGTCCTGTTCGCTCGTCCTCCGTTGGCAGTAAGTAGTCCGTTTCGAGCGCTTATACGAGCAAAGGCCCGAACGGCTCAAAAGAGCGCGGTGTCTACCGTGGGATGCCCAGATCGTGCCTTGCTGACTTACTTACTCCACACGCCTGCTCGACTTACCGGTAACTCAGAAAGCGATCAAAGCCACCATCATGGTCATCCACTAGATCATCCAGATCGGCATGCCCGCCTCTTTTCGCTCCATGCAAACCCGCTCCGCAACGATGAGCCATCCCTTCTACAAGCTCGCCGAACACGGCAAAAGGAAAGCCGACCCCGTCACGCTCGAAGACTCTGCCGGCCTCGCGGAGAGTCGCGAGGAAGACGAGCAAGCCTCTTACCAGGGTAAGCACGCAAGTAACTCACATAAGTTCAACGCCGTTGTATCTCTTCGCGCTCCGGTTAGATAATCTTCTGAGTGTGACAAGGAGTCATCATGACATCTAACCTGAGTGAATTACTGAAAGTAGTAGTGACAAGCGGCGTGTTGAGTGCTTGCGTAAGTATCGGCATGAACCATCATCTTAGAAATGCAGCTTGGGTTCGCGAGAAGAGGCACACCGAATGGTCGCCATGAATGGAACAAGGTTCCACGCGTGTGCACGACACCCAGACTTCCTATCTGCGCACCTTCAACGAAGCGGAGGCGCGTCTGAGGGAGTACCGTGGGGATCCGGAAGGAAGATCAAGAGATGAGGAAATCATAGCTCGCTTCGCGAGAACCTACTCCAATCTAAGCCAGCTCGGGGTCTCGATCAGGAGTGCAACCGTTATCGCGTCTGCACTGAAAAGATACGCTGTGTTAGATGTCTACGAGGAATATTGGAAGGCCTTTATGGAGCCTCATGCTTTCTTACCCCCGACTCAATCCGGGGAGGCGATGCTTTCCCTGATGCGCGAAGCGTTTCGCTCGGATCTCGGGCTTCCGCCTGCATGAGTCAGTGACAGGACGCAGGCGGTCGCCAGAAGCGCTTCGTTCTCCGCAGGCTTGCCTTGGTCATTTCGATCGGCGCAGCCGATGAGGTCTGCAAAGGGCCGCTTCCGCCTTTTCGGCTGCGCTCTGCCGTATGCTGAGGCGTGCAAGCCGGTCTCAGAGCGCGCATCGTTCCCGTTACCGGCCTGCTCTTCTGGGGCACCGGGCTTTTGCTTCTCGCGCCCACGCCGGCGGCCGCACTCACCCTGCGCGTTGCTGGCCTCCTGCTCACGGCCATCTGGACGTTGCGCCGCCGCTCCCTGACCCCCTGGATCTTCTGGTCCATGCTCGCCGGGGTCGAGCTCGGCCTCGACCTCCCGCACGCTGCCATCGCTTGCCGCGTCTTTTCTGACATCTTTCTCCGGCTGATCAAGTCGATCGTTGCCCCGCTTATCTTCGGCACCCTGGTCACCGGCGTCGCCGGGCACGGCGGCAAGGCAAACGTCGGCCGGCTGGGCTGGAAGTCCCTCGTCTACTTCGAGCTGCTCACGACCGCCGCGCTCGCCATCGGTCTGCTGGCGATCAACATTTCGCGGGCTGGCGTCGGCGTGCAGGCTGCCGCGGGCGCCGCGGCGGCGCAGGGAGCGGATCTCGGCACCTGGCAAGCGTTTCTGCTGCGCGTCTTTCCAGACAACATCGCCAGGGCGGTGGCCGACGGGCAGATCCTCGAGGTGGCCGTGTTCGCCCTGCTCTTCGGCCTGGCGCTGCGCCGCGTTGCCGAGCCGCACCAGGCCCCCGTGCTGCGGCTGGTCGAGTCGCTTACCCAGACCATGTTCGCCTTTACCAACCTGGTGATGTACGCGGCCCCGCTCGGCGTCGGCGCTGCGCTGGCCTACACGGTCGCGACCGCCGGCGCCGGGGTGCTCGCGAGCCTTGGCCGCCTGCTGCTCACGCTTTATCTCGCCCTCGGCGCCTTTGCACTGCTTGCCATGCTCCCGGCGGCGCTGGTAGCCCGCGTCCCGCTGCGCGGCTTCCTTCGCGCCGTCGCCGAGCCCGCCACCATCGCCTTTGCCACCAGCACCAGCGAAGCGGCGCTGCCCCGCGCCATGGAAGCCATGGAAGCCTTTGGCGTCCCGCGCAGCGTCACCGGCTTCGTCATCCCCGCCGGCTACAGCTTCAACCTCGCCGGCTCCGCCCTCTACCTCGCCATCGCGTCCATCTTTGTCGCGCAGGCCGCGGGCATGCACTTGGGCCTGCGCGCGCAGCTCAGCATGCTGGGGGTGCTCATGCTCACCAGCAAGGGCGTTGCCGGCGTGCCCCGCGCCGTGCTCGTGGTCCTGCTGGCCACGGGCAGCGCGTTTCACCTGCCCGAAGGCCCCATCTTCCTCATCCTCGGCATCGATGCGCTGATGGACATGGGCCGCACCGTCGTCAACGTCACCGGCAACTGCCTGGCCGCGGCCGTGATCGCGCGGTGGGAGGGCGTCTTCCAACTGGAGGACCCCGCGCCCGGGCTGCTCGAGAACGTGGCAGACCCGGCCTGGAACACGGGGACTGGAAGAACCGGCCTGGAACACCACCCATAGCTC
>CALMAN010000059.1 GCA_937859835.1 uncultured Acidipila sp.
TTCCCAAGGTGATCAAGATGGTGGACACGCCGCCTCCGCCGCAGGCGATCACCGGGGTAGCTGGCATGGGAGACACCGGCAGCGGCGCCGGCATCCTGGGCGGACTGGGAACCGGACCGGCTCCGGTCGTCAAGGCTGCACCGCCAAAGAAGATCGCGGTTTCGTCGGGCGTGATGGCCGGCAACATCCTGAACAAAACAACGCCGCCCTACCCCGCGATCGCCAAGGCGGCCCGCATTCAAGGAACGGTGGTGCTTTCGGCCACGATTTCCAAGACCGGCACCATTGAAAATCTAACCCTGGTGAGCGGCCCGGCCATGCTGGCGCCGGCGGCGATGGAAGCCGTGCGGCAGTGGCGGTACAAGCCGTACCTGTTAAACGGCGAGCCGACAGAAGTGCAGACCCAGGTCAACGTCACCTTTACACTGGGCGGCTAGCCCAGGCGCACACACACACACCAGGTACTCCGGCAGGGAAGGCGAGCATGCTTGCATTCCTGTATAACTTCGGTTCAGAAGCAGCAACCAGGCACTTTTCCCCAGGAGGGATTCTTCTCGTGATTCTTGCTCACTTTTCTCAGCTCGCGGCAAATCCGGCAGCACTCGGCTTCTGGTTCCAGGATCAAGCAGCGCCCACTGTTGGCTTTGCGCCCCTTGACCTTTGGAACAACATGGGCTGGCTCGCCCGGGGCGTGGTGTTTGTGCTTTTCATCATGTCGATCTGGTCGCTGGCGGTCATCATTGACCGGTACCTGTACTTTGCGGCGGCCCGCAAGCAGTCGCGTGACTTTGCGCCCCGGGTCGCGGGCGCCCTGCGTGAAAACAAGCTCGATGAAGCCATCAAGGTAGCGGACCGCAACAAGAAGTCGCACCTGGCCGAGGTGGTCACGGCCGGCCTCCAGGAGTTCCGCAACTACGGCGGCGGGCAGGTGACCGTGGAGCAGGTTGAATCCTCAAAGCGCGCCCTGGAGCGCTCGGAAGCAATCGTCCACGCGAAGCTCAAGCGCGGCCTGGGTGGCCTCGCGACCATTGGCTCCACGGCTCCCTTCGTCGGCCTGTTCGGCACCGTCGCCGGTATCTTGAAGGCCTTTCAGGAAATCGCCGTGCAAAAGACGCCAGGTATCGGCGCCGTGGCCAGCGGTATCTCGGAAGCGCTGGTGACCACCGCTTTTGGTCTGCTTGTGGCCATCCCCGCCGTGATGTGCTTCAACTACTTCACCAACAAGGTGGAAGCCTTCGACGTCGAAATGGATAACTCGTCCAGCGAGTTGGTGGACTACTTCCTGAAGCAGAACCGGCGCTAAACCAGACTGAGCGGGCGAGCCCTGGATCTTTTCGGCGCGTTTCCACCCGGAAGCGCGCCCACGGATCTCCGGTCTACGCCCGACGCGAAGGGAAACATCGATGGCAATCGTTGTTCGGGACGAAGGACGCAAGGTAAACTCCAACATCAATGTGACGCCCATGGTGGATGTCATGCTGGTGCTGCTCATTATCTTCATGGTCATCACGCCGATGCTCACCAACAAGGTGAACGTCACGCTCGTGAACTCAAAGAACGCCATCACGATGGAAGACGCCAGCAAGGAAGACGCGACCATCATCGCGGTGACACGCGACAGCAAGGTATTTCTTGGGCAGAACCAGATTTCCCTCGACCAGCTGGGCTCGGCCGTCGGGGATCGCTTAAAGGACCAGACCAACAAGGTCGTGTACTTCCGCGCAGACCAGCGGGCGCACTATGGCGCGGTAGAAGATGCGATCGATGCCGTGCGCACCGCCGGAGTGGAAGAGATCGGTCTGCTGACGGATCAGCATGGTCCGGCGGGCGGCGTCTAGTCTCGTCAAGAACGAAACACAACGTTAGCTGATCTTCAGGGAAGAGGGATCGCCTTATGGCAATGGGAAGCGGCAGTGGCCCGGGAGGGCTCAACGCCGATATCAATGTGACGCCGCTGATCGATGTGCTGCTGGTGCTGCTGATCATCTTCATGGTCATCGTCCCGGTTACACCGCACGGGCTTGACGCCATGGTGCCGCAGCCGCCAAAGACACATAACGAGCAGCCAAACGATAAAACAATTGTGATCCAGGTGATCGGCAATGGCAGCACCCAGCCGAACTACAAGATCAACGAAGATACGGTTGCATTTACGGATCTGCAGAGCCGGCTGACCCAGATCTATGCGGTGCGTGCGCAGAAGATCATGTTTATCAAGGGCGACCCGAATCTCAACTTCCAAAGCGTGGCGCAGGTTGTCGACATCGGCAAGGCAGTGGGCGTGGACCACATCGGGCTGATCACGCCGAAGATTGAAGCGGGCCAGTAGGCCCGCTTTTCTTCACAGTCTTTCTGGACGCGCTCTTTCGCCGCTCCACAGCTTTCCGCCATCGTGTAGCCATCCCCGGGCTTGCATGATGGCTCAAACGGATTACAATCACTCCGCAGACACGTTTGAGTGAAGTCCGTGCTTGAACAGAACTCAAGGCCGCCCTGCCGATCGAAGGAGAGTAGAAAGAGAATGAATGGAATCGCACGTATTCCGGTGCTGGCCGCTGCCTTGTCGCTTTTGGTCGTCTCGACCGGATGCAAGCGCCTGGAAGCCCGCGATCAACTCAACAAGGGCGTGCAGGCGTATAAGTCGGCAAAGTACGAAGAAGCGATCAACCACTTCCAGAACGCCGTCAACCTGGATCCCAGTTACCCCATGACCCGCATCTACCTGGCTACTGCGTATGCGCAGCAGGTGGTGCCGGACCTGCCTACCCCGGACAACCTGAAAAAGGCGAATCTCGCGATCGACAGCTACAAGAAGGTGTTGCAGGAGCATCCCGGAGACAACACCAGCCTGAAGGGCATCGCGAGCCTTTACTTCAACATGGGCGACATGGATCTGGCTAAGCAGTGGCAGCAAAAGGTCATCCAGTCAGACCCGAAAGATCCGGAAGCCCCGTACACCATCGGTGTCATTGACTGGAAGGCTGCCTACAAGAACACGGTACAGGCTCTGGCTGCGGGTGGTTTGCAGGATGACGGAACCGGCAACGTCAAGATGTCGAAACAAACCTGCGCCAAGCTCAAGGCTGAAAACGCCCAGGCCGTCGGCGAAGGATTGAACTACCTTGAGAAAGCGATCCAGATCCGTCCTTCCTACGACGACGCCATGTCGTACCTGAACCTGACGTACCGGCAAAAAGCCGATATTGACTGCGGCGACCCGAATGCAGTCAAGCAGGATGTTGCCGAAGCGCAGCAGTGGAACGATAAGGCGATGGGCACGCGCAAAGCCAATGAGATCCAGAAAGAAAAGTCGCAGGCCGGTGGCATTGTGATGGACAACACCAAGTAACGCACCCTGCTCAAAAAAGCCCCGGCGATGGCCGGGGCTTTTTCTTTGTTTCCGAAAACCTCTCGCCGTCGCTAGGGCAGTCGTTGGACCTGCCCGGTACGCCATGACCGGTACGCAGCGTCGAGCACCCGCTGGTTTCGCACCCCTTCGGCTCCGGAAGCGCGGTACGGCTCGGGGCCGCCTTGCGCGGCGGCAGCGAAGCTGTCCAGCATGCGTGAAAAGGCATCCGCGTTTGACACCGGCTGCTCAAGACGCACATGGCCGCCTTCGCGCTGCACCAGCGACACCGGGCGTTCGATCGTCATGGCGTCCTCGCAACTGAGCGATCCGCGCTCCCCGACAACTTCCATGAGGGAGCGATAGGCAGCGCGGGTGGTGACGGTGACGGTCCCCAGCGTGCCCGAGCGGAACTCCACAGCGACCACGGCATGCGATTCGACTTCGCCCGATGCCGGGTCGCGATGCGCAAGCGTGTTGACTGCCACGACCTCGTCGGCAAGCACGTAGCACAAGGCATCCAGGCAGTGGATGCCCACGTCGCCGATCGGACCGCCGAGTGCCAGGGTCGGGTCGGTGATCCAGGTGCGCGGGCTTCGCCCTGCCTCGTAACAGAACTGTGCGTGCGCCAGCTGCGGGCGGCCAACGCGGCCCTCCGCGATCCAGCGCCGCATCAGGTCGATGGCCAGGTTGTAGCGCATGTTTTGCGCAACGCCAAAGAGCACCCCGGCCCGCTCGGCGGCGGCAAGCATCTCCTCGGCCTCGCCCACATGCATCGCCAAAGGCTTTTCGCACAGCACTGGCTTGCCGTGCGCGAGAGCGAGCAGCACGTGCTCGCGGTGCAGCGCGTCTGGCGACACCACAAAGACGGCATCGATTTCGGGCGAACTGCACAGCGCTTCGGCCGAGGGAAAGACCGCGGGAATCGCGAAACGTTCCGCATCCGCGGCCGCCTTGGCCGGATCGCGGCGCCACAAGCCCCCCAGCTTCGCCATCGAGGCTCCCCGAAAGGCCGGCATCAGCCGTTTGGCTGCATGGTGGCCAAAGCCCAAAATCCCAAATCGCATCCCCGCCCTCCTGCCTACTGTGCTCCGCGCTTGAAGATGTCCTCGGCGAAGTAGTTT
The DNA here is from genome assembly GCA_937859835.1 of uncultured Acidipila sp. Taxonomy (GTDB): domain Bacteria; phylum Acidobacteriota; class Terriglobia; order Terriglobales; family Acidobacteriaceae; genus EB88. The sequence continues at coordinate 4,471 of CALMAN010000059.1, forward strand.
TCCACCCGCGCCTGGTCGCGCAGCACTTCCAGGTAGGCGTTCTTCAAGAGCTGTGAGCGCGTTTCGCGCAACTGCTGCCGGATTGACTGCTGCACCCGCGGATCACCGAGGTCGCGCTGTCCGGCGGCTTCTTCGTCGATGAGCCGGTAGATCGCGTAGCCGATCGGCTTGCGTGTGCTGGGGTCGAGCAGCGGCAACACCTCGGTGATCTGGCCTGGCTTTAAGCGTTGCACCGCGTCGTAAACGGCCATGTCGCTCTTCAGCTGCGACTCCTGAAAGAAGCCCATGTCGCCGCCACTCGAGGCGTTGTCCGAACGCTCTGAGAAGTTGGCAGCCAGCGCACCAAAATCCTCACCGCTTTCCAGGCGGTTGTGCAGCATATCGATCTTTTTGCGCGCTTCGGCGTCCGTGCCGGCCTTGCTGTTCTGCAGGTTGCCCACACCGCTGGTCGCAGTCTGCGGCGCCGGGAGCGAAGTGACAACAATCTGCGCCAGGTGGTATTCCGGCTCCACGAGGTTGTACTCGGGCTTGTGTGCGTTGTAGTAGGCCGCGATATCGGCGTCCGTGATGTTGATCTTGGAATTGATCTCTTTGTTGAACAGTTTTTCAGTGGTCTTGGCGCGGTGGATGTCGCGGCGCAGATCGTCCAGCGTCAGATGCTTCTCGGCCAGGCGCTTGTTGAACTCTTCCTGGGTGAACGGCGCCTTCATCTCGTTGATCTGGCTGTCGACCTCTTCATCGGTCGCCGCCAGGTTGAGTTTGCCCGCGCGCTGAGCCAGGATCTCTTCATCGATCAGCTGCCGCACTATGTTGAGCCGGACGATCCCTTCCTGCTCGCGCGAAGGATGCTGGTCTTTTTCGCCGAGCGAGTTCTGGTAGAGCGCGTCCACATCCTTGGCCGCGATCGGTTTGCCGTTTACCTCGGCCAGCACGTCGGTGCTGTGCGCATGGGAGCAGCCCGCAAGCAGCGGAGCGAGCAGGAGCAGACCGGCAAAGAAGCTCCCCGGAACTGGGCGCGGATACCATAAGCGCACGCTTGGCAACAGAAAGCTCCTCCTCCTGAACAAGCGCCGCGAGCGCTCGCCCTCAGCATACCGGGCCGCGGTCAGTGTGCACCGGCCGGCGCAGATGCCGGCGCGGGCGGCGGTACTATGCCCTGCGCCCGCAGCGCGCGGTCGATTGAAGCCCAGAGCAGCGGCAGCGGCTGCGCACCCGACACCCGCTCGCCATCGATAAACAAGGCCGGGGTGCCGTCTATCTTGAGCGACTCGGCTTCTTTGATCGACGCGCGCACCCCGGCGTCGTCCTGGCGCGTGATGCAGCTGTTGAGCTTCGCCGTGTCGAGGGCGCCGCGCACCCCCTCCTCCGCGGCCAGCTTGTCCAGCACCGTAAAGGACTTCCGCGAATCGCGGTCCGGGCCGGTCACGTCGTCGCCGTGGGTGTGGAGGTAGTCGACATAGTTCCAATAGGCGTTGCCGTTCTGCGCGGCAAGGCAGTTCGCATCCACCGCCGCGTGAAGCGCCCAGGGGTGGATCTCGACCAGCGGGTCGTCCTTGTAGACGATCTTGACCAGTCCCTTGTAGTGGTCCAGCGTTTCCGGGAAGAGCTCGGCGTGCATGCGCGCGCAGTACGGGCACTCCAGATCGTCGAAGTTCACAATCTCCACCTTGGCTTCCGGGTTGCCGCGTACAGGCCGTCCCACCGTGGGGATCTGGAGTTCGGGCAGGTTGGTCAGGTCGTACTTTGCCAGGCGGGCCAGCGTTTTGCCGTCGTCCGAGATGAGGAAGTCAACCGGCTGTTTGTGCGTCGGGTCGACGGCCGGAAAGAAGACAACCGGCAGGGTTCGATAGCCCGGGACACTGCTCGGCCCCAGCGCGCCCAGGGTAAGGTCCCAGTCGGCCGGAACACCCACCTGCGAGCGCAGTTCAAGCTCCACGCGCCGCTCCTGTTGCGGGCTAAGCGAGCTCTTGGTCTGCGCGCCGCAACCTGCCGCGAGCAGGGTGGAGAACAGGGCCAGGGCGAGAGGGAGGCGAAGGCTGGGCAACAGGCAAGGACCTTTCCGAGAAGCGCTCGTTCATTATCGCAAACGCGCCTGCGCTGTGCTCTCCCGAGGCCCTTGCGCGTCGCCAGGGCGAGCAGGTAGCGTGGCTGGCGGTGAGCAATCCCTCGTCTGGAGCCTGACCCGATGCGCCCTGCCATTTGCTGCTTGTTTTCTGTTCTGGCCGCCCTGCTTTCGCACACCGGCAGCGCGGCAGCACAAACGGCCGCGGCCACAACCTACACGAACCCGCTTTCGCTCAGCAGTCCGCTCGGCCCTGCCGTCAGCTGCCCCGATCCGGCGACCATCAAGCAGCGCCAGTCTGGCATTGACACTTGGTACCTGTATTGCACGGGCGACCCGCTCAATGCGGGCGACGTTTCAGCAAGCGGGCAGCTCACCGCCCACCTGATTACGCAGTTCCGGTCCTTCGACCTGATCCACTGGAGCTACATCGGCGATGCCTTCCAGCAAACCCCGGCCTGGGTGGGCGGCGCAACCAACCAGTTCTGGGCGCCTGCCGTGAAGCACTTCAACGGGAAGTTCTACATGTACTACGTAGCCCCAAACACGCCGCAGGGCGCGCCGGCGATCGGCGTGGCGACGGCCGTGACGCCGGCCGGCCCCTGGGTGGACGCGGGCGCCCCGGTGGTCGCGCCTGAAAACAACCCCTACAACGGCGTCCCGGGCCGCGCGGTGATTGATCCCGACGTGGTTGAGGACGACGCTGGCCAGCGCTACATCTCCTATGGCAGCTTCAACGGCGGCATCAGTATTCGCAAGCTGGCAGCCGACGGGCTTACCTCTGACCCGGCGAGCGAGCAGCAGATTGCCGTCGACAACTACTACGAGGGCGGCAACTTCTTCAAGCACGACGGGTACTTCTACTTCTTCACTTCGGTAGCCGCCTGCTGCGACGGTCCGCTCAGCGGCTACAGTGTGCGCGTTGGGCGCGCTACCACCCCGCTCGGCCCGTTTCTCGACCAGAACGGCGTGTCGCTGAACAGCTTCGATCCCGGCGGAAACATCCCGTTGGCGGCCAACGGCAATCGCTGGGTCGGGCCAGGCGGCAACGTGGTGTTTACCGATGACGCCGGGCAGGACTACATGCTGTACCACGCAGTTGACCGCAACACCCCCTACTTCGACGGCTTTCCGGGCGTGACGCGCCGGCCGGCGCTGATCGATCCGATCGTTTGGGTGGGCGGCTGGCCCGAGGTGCGCGGCGGCCTGTGGGCCTCTGCCGGCCCGCAGCCTGCTCCGGCAGCACAGCCTGGCCAGGCGAACGCTTACCTGCCGGTTGCCGGGGAGACAAGCGACGAACCGGGAACCCAGATCCGCGCGCTTTCAGACGAGTTCAACGGCCCCAGGCTTTCGGCGCAGTGGCACTTCATCCATCCCGCCGCAAACAACAGCTATGCTCTGACCGGCGGCGCCTACCAGGTCGAGACGCAGGGGCCGGACGAAAACGGAGATCCCGCGGAGGTGTCGATCCTGGGCGAGCCTGTGCCGGCGAGCGGCGACTGGCTAGTCGAAACCAAGCTGACCACCAGCGTTCCCTTCGATAACTCCTGCTGCTTCAACTTTGCGCAGGGCGCGCTGTTCATCTATCTCGACGACGGCAACAGCATCAAGATCGACACATTTCCGGACTTCGACACCAGGCAAATCGAGTTCGGCAAGCAGATCAACCCGGTGCCGGTCAATTACCCGACCTACGATCACCAGCTGGTCGGCGCGGCCGGCGCGACTACCTGGCTGCGCATCGTGCGTCGCGGAAACGGAGACGCGGGTGAGCTGTACACGGCGTACTCCTCGGCCGATGGCGTGTCCTGGACCAAGGGCGGCACCTGGCAGCACGCTCTTGGTGCAAGTGCGCAGATCGGCATCGCCGCCCAAAATGCAGCCGGCTTTACAGAAAGCTTTGATTATGTGCGGGTGTACCGGCTGGCCGCAAAGTAGGCGGCAGGCTGGTTGGCCGTGGCGAAGCGCTGGAGCTCCCCCAGGGCGGCGTGTCCCCGTTTTGGTTCATCGTGCCGCACACGAGTGTGTCCCGCAAGCCCGGGCAAACGTAACGCCTTCCCTCGTTACCGGCTCCCAGGCTATGCTTATCCCGCCGTGCGTGGCTTCCCCCGAGCCAGCACAAGCTGCCGCCGCGGGAAGTCTCCACGAAACCAGCTGCGGCGTTTCCCTGAAGCTCCTTGTTGTTTCCCTTGCTCGTCGCTCCATGCGCTTGCTCGTACTCCCATCCCCCGGGAGGCTCGGCTCAACCCATCGCTCTCCGTTTCGCGCAGCCGGAGAGAGAAGGGTGTGACGAGGGGGCGCGGTTTGAACCGGCGGCGAAACACCTGGTCGGCATGGTGGGAGCAATTTGACGAACCAGGAAAACTAACGCCTAATGTTCGCTGTGGGACTTTCAGATCTCGTTGCAAGTGTTACCGGCTGCCGACCGCGGATTGCCTTGTCCGTGGCCGTGGCTTTCTCCATCAGTCTGCTCGCAGGCTGCAACTCCCGCTCCGCGCTGTTGAGCTCGGCAAGCGTCCTCGGCACCAGCCTGAGCACCCCCGCCGTTGCAGCTCCACTGGGGCCCGACGCAATGACGGGCGATGTCCAGCCGGTGCATGATCCCAGCATCATCCGGCAGAGTGACACGTACTACCTTTTCAGCACGGATCTGCCTTGGTTGCCGGCCAACCAGGTCCTGCCCATCCGCTGTTCAAAGGACGAGGTGCACTGGACGAGCTGCGGCAGCGTGTTTTCTGCCATTCCCGACTGGGTGCGGGCCAAGGTGCCCGGCGTTGCTGGGCTGTGGGCGCCGGATATCTCCTACTTCAACGGCCTCTATCACCTGTACTACGCAGCCTCGACGCTTGGTTCGCAGCGCTCGGTCATCGGGTTCGCCACCAACACCACTCTCGACGCAAGCGACCCGGCATACGCGTGGGCAGACCAGGGCGAGGTGCTCGAGTCGAACCCCGGGGATGACTTCAACGCGATCGATCCCAACATCCTTGTCGCGCCGGAAGGCATTCTGCTGAGCTACGGCAGCTACTGGACGGGGATCAAGCAGGTCGAGCTCGACCCGACGACGGGCCAGCGGCTTCCCGGCGCCGTGCGCTACGATCTGGCCACGCGACCCGGCGTGCCGGACGATGCGATCGAGGGCGCATCGCTGGTGCAGCATGACGGGTACTTCTACCTGTTTGTTTCAATCGATCACTGCTGCAACATGCCGATCGGCACGGACAATTACAAGCAGATCGTAGGCCGCTCCACCAGCCCGCGAGGCCCGTTTGTGGATAGGAATGGCGTACCTATGTTGCAGGGCGGGGGCACCCTTCTGCTGCAAACCGGCGGCGACTGGCTGGCGCCCGGGGGTGGCAGCGCGTACATCGACCCGGAAACCGGGGAAAGCCTGCTGGCCTTCCACGCTCTGAAGCTCAGCGAGAACGGGGCCCTGTACGCCTGGCTCAAACACATCAGCTGGCGGGACGGATGGCCCGTTCTCGAGTAAGCCTAGGCAGCCAGGGCAGCCGGGCGCGTGACGGCGTCGAGCTTCGCCAAGGCCTCCTGGGACAAGTTGAGCGAAACAGCCTTGAGCAGGTCTTCGAGCTGGTCGAGGCTGGTGGCGCTGGCAATCGGCGCCGTCACGCTCGGCTGCGCGATCAGCCAGGCCAGCGCCACCTGCGTCGGGTTCGCGCCGGCCTCCTGCGCCACCTGCTCGAGCGCTTCCACGACGGCAAAACCATGCTCGTTTCCATACTTGCTCGCGTGTTTGCCGCGCGCCTTCCCTTCAAAGTCGGCCGGGGTACGGTACTTCCCGCTCAGAAAGCCGCCTGCGAGTGAAAAGTAAGGGATGCACCCCAGCCCAAACTCCTGCACAACCGGTTCCAGCCTGCCTTCGTAGTCGGCGCGCTCCAGGAGGTTGTACTCCGGCTGCAGGCACTCATAGCGGGGCAGCCCCTGGGTGCTGTGCAGCTCCAGCGCGGCACGGAGCCGGTCTGCCTTGTAGTTGGAGGCCCCAATCGCGCGTACCTTGCCGGCGGTGATCAGCTCGCCGAAAGCGCCCAGGGTTTCCGCAAGCGGCGTGTCCGGGTCGTCGTTGTGCGACTGGTATAGATCCACGTAGTCGGTTTGGAGACGCTTGAGCGAGGCGTCGATCGCCTCCCGGATGTACTGGGGCCGCAGCCCCTTCCGGCCGTCGCCCATGTCGTTGCCGAGCTTGGTCGCGAGCACGACCTCGTCGCGCTTTCCGCTTTGTTTGAACCACTGGCCCAGGATCGTTTCCGACTCGCCGCCTCGGTGGCCCGGGATCCAGCGCGTGTACACGTCTGCTGTATCGATGAAGTTGCCGCCGCCGTCCACAAAGCGATCCAGGATGCGGAACGAGGTTTGCTGGTCCGCTGTCCACCCAAATACGTTGCCGCCCAGCATCAGGGGGGTCACGTCGATGCCAGACTGGCCCAGCTTGCGCCTTTTCATGGTCATTCTCCTTTAGCGCTTGGATGAGCCGATGGCGCTAGAAGACGCGCAGCGGGGGCGTGAGCGAGCCGGCAGAGCCAACCCCGGCCAGCGTAAACGAGAACAGGTACTGGGTATCGTCGCGCACCGCGCCCAGCGAGTAGCGGCGCATTTCAAACGCGATCCCGCAGCAGTCGCGATTGTAGCCGGCCTGCAAGCCCAGGTACTGCGTTTGGTTGAGAACAAAGTCGTAGCCCAGGTTAGCGCCCGCCGAAAGCCCGTGCTTGGTCGGCGAGCCGTACACCGCGGCCACGTGCGCCTGGTTAAACGCCGACTCGTTGCTCCTGGTGTTTGGGTTCGGCGCGTTCGGCAGGGTGCTGACTTGCGGCAGCAGGTTAAACAGCCGGGCGTCCCCAAGCGAGAAGAAGTAGGCGCCCACCCGGTAGGAGGCAAACAGATTGCTGGCCTGGACGCGGCCGCTGTGGACGTCGTAGTCCAGGTCCCACTCCAGGTCTGTTGCGCCCGTGGTGCGCAGGCGCAGGCGCGAAAGCACGGGCGAGTTGCTGCGGGGTCCGGAAAGAAAGGCAACGCCGGTCAAATCGAGCGTCGAGGTAAACACATTGCGCTCGCCCGGGACGACCGCGCCGCCAAAGCTCGGATCGAAGTAGTGGCGCTGCGCCACGGTCCAGGTAAGCCAGTCTGCCGTGCCCCCGCCACACAGCGTGGCCGGCCCCAGCTTCTCGTCTCCCTTGCAGGGGCGGGGGTGCAGATGCCGCACAAACAGCCGCTGGGTCAGGCTGTATTCAAGCTCATTGGTGTCGGTCAGGGCGTCGGTCAGGTCGAAGCGCAGGGTGTTTGCGTAGTGGTGGATCCCGGTCGCATAGCGGTAGGTGAGTGCGGGCTCGATGGTGTGGCGCAGCTCGCCGCCAAACAGCCGGTTGGTGAGGGCTGAAAGGAAGTCGCGCTCGAGCGTGGGCGGGTGCAGTGCTACCTCGCCCGTAAAGGCAAGCCGGTTGAGGCTTTGCCCCAGCTCGGCGGCCGGGACGCTGCCCGGGGCGCCGGGCTGCTGGCTCTTGCCGTAGAAGGTTTCGCGTACCCCGGCTTCTCCGCGCAGCGTCCACCCATCCGCACTCAGGGGCAGGGCAAGGTGCGGGTACAGGTCCATGCGGGGCAGCAGCCGGCTGGTCTGAAAGCCCGGCTCCGACCGCGAAAGCGCGTCGGCCGAGGCTTCGCCGCCCCAAAGCAGGGGCAGCCCGGCAACGATTGGCCTGGTGAGCGCGTCCAGGTGGAGCTCCGGCACATGGAGCACCTTGATCTCATCGCCCTGGTTGTCGCTGCGGAAGTTCTGGTAACGCTCAAAACGGCCGGTCGCCGCGTAGCCATTCTCCCCTCGCGTCAGGTAGGCCAGCGACTTCACCTCCGAGTTGATGGCCGAAGTGAAGTTTTCCTCGAATGCCTGCCGGTACACGTAGGAGGAAAGGTACTCGATGTCGGCCACGGCGCGGGTATGGTCATCGAGCTGCCGCCGCCCATCGGTAAACAGGTCGACCCCTCCCTGGTTTTGCGCCGCGGGCAACCGGTCGAGCAGCGCGCGAAAGCGCACGGAAGCGAAGTTCTCGCCGAAGCCCCGGTAGCGAAGCTGCCCGAAGGGCGAAAAGCCGCGCTGCGAAAAGTACTCCGAGCCAAAGGTCGCGTCCGCGCTGCGGCCCAGGACCAGGTACGCAGACTCGCCCGAGATCCACCCTTTCTGCGTGTCCTCGCCAAAGATCGGCAGCAACAGCCCGGACTGGCGGTGGTTCTGCTCGACCGGGTGGGACACATACGGCATCCAGAAGATGGGCACATCGAAGAGCCGGAACGTGCTGTTTCGCGCGTAGGCGCTTTTGTCGTTGACCAGGATGCTGCCGGCCAGCAGCTTCCAGTCCGGGTCCGGCAGCCGGCAGCTGGTAAGCGTGCCCCGGAGCACCTGGTAGCGCCCGGGCCCGAGCTCCAGCACTTCGCTGCCGCTGAGCGCAAAAGGATTGGGCGCAGTAAAGACAAAGCGATCATGGGTGACCGAGCGCACCCCCAGCGTCCCGGTCGCGTCGTAAAAGTGCGCGGTGTGCTGCTCAAGGTTCATGGTTCCGTGATCGGCGACCAGGTGCTCGTCCGACGGGCCGCCGTCCACGGTGACGTGCCCATGCGCAATCACGGTCGCGTCTGCCGAGTCGTAGCTGGCATGGTCGGCCCGGATGCGATAGCTCTTGTAGAGGATCAGCGTGTCGCCGTCGAGCGTGTAGGTGTCCCCGGCTTTGCCCTGATGCGTCGCCGCGATCTGGACGGGCGTACCCGGGGGTGGCGCTTCGATCGGGACCGCGACGCCGGTGTCGACGACGTCGCTCGCCGGGAAAGGCGGCAACTCGGGCACGGGAGCGGCGGCCGGGTGCTCGTCGGGCTCGGGCGGTGGGGTGGGTGTGAAAACGGGCGGCGGCGCACAGGCCGGATCGATGCCCGGCGTCAGCTGCGTAACGTCGG
>CALMAN010000060.1 GCA_937859835.1 uncultured Acidipila sp.
CACCGGCGCCAGCGCGGGCATCGGCGAGGCGTGCGCCTTCGCCTTTGCACGCGAAGGCGCACGAGTTTTGCTGGCCGCTCGCCGGATGGATCGACTCCAAGCGCTCGCGCCAAAGCTGGCCCAGGCCGGCGCTGAAGCGACGCACAGCCTGCTGCTCGACGTGCAGCAGGCCTCGGCCGTCGAGAAAGCCTTTGCGGCCCTTCCACCCGAGTGGGCGGGCATCGACGTGCTGGTCAACAACGCAGGGCTTTCGCGCGGACTTGACAAGGTCCAGGACGCACGGGTCGAAGACTGGGACGAGATGATCGACACCAACATCAAGGGCCTCTTGTATGTCACGCGCGCGGTGGTTCCCGGCATGATCGCGCGCGGCCGGGGCCACGTTCTGAGTCTCGGCTCCACCGCCGGCGAGATGACCTATCCCGGCGGGTCGGTGTACTGCGCAACCAAGGCCGCCGAGCGCGCGATCAGCGAAGGGCTGCGGGAGGACCTGTTGGGAACACCGGTCCGGGTCACCTCGATTGACCCGGGCATGGTTGAGACTGACTTTTCAAAAGTGCGCTTCCGGGGCGATGAGGAGCGTGCCGGCAAGGTGTATGCGAACCTCACCCCTCTGACCCCGGACGATGTCGCCGACGCCATCCTCTGGGCCGCGACCCGGCCGGCGCACGTCAACATCGCCCGGGTCCTGCTGACCTCGATCGACCAGGCGAACTCGCTCCTGTTCAACCGCAAAAGCTAGCATTCCTAGCCGAGCGCCTGCAGCTGCGCTTCGATGTGCGCGAGGGCGGCGGCCAGGGCCGCCCGGCGATGTGCGTTGCTGGTGCGCTCGTTCAAAACCTGCTCCCGCTGCAGCTCCAGGTTCTGCCGGGCGCGCTGCGCTGCCAGGCTGGTGCCGAGCGGTCGAAGCGCCGGAGCGAGCTGCTCCCGGGCATCCTGCTGCTGCTCTATCCCTTTACTTTCCCATCCCTTTGCCATGCTCCCTTCGATGCTATACAGCGGGGAGCCCGAGGAAAGCATCTGCACGGGGGAAAGAAGAGGCGCGCGCGATGAAGTTTTGGACGATTCCTGCTTTTGGCATTGACAAGCTCGCGACCGGCGAGGGACCGATCCCTGAGCCCGGTCCGGGGCAGGTCGTGGTGGAGGTGCACGCGTGCTCGCTCAACTACCGTGATTTGAAAGTGGTCCTGGGAACATACAGCCCCCGGCTGAAGATGCCGCGCATTCCGCTGTCGGACGGCGCGGGCACGGTGTGGGCGGTGGGCGAGGGCGTACGGGCGTGGAAAGCCGGCGATCGCGTCGCCGCCATCTTTATGCAGAACTGGCTTGACGGGCCCCCAACGGCCGAAAAGTACCGCGGCGCGCTGGGCGGCGACATCGACGGCATGGCCCGGCAGTACGTGGCGCTGCCGGAAGCTGGTCTGGTGCCGATCCCGGACTACCTGTCGTTTGCGCAGGCAGCGACGCTGCCGTGCGCGGCCGTCACTGCCTGGGCCGCGCTCAACAAGGCGGGCGCGGTCACAAGCGGCAGCACGGTGCTTATCCAGGGCACAGGCGGCGTTTCGGTGGCAGCCCTGCAGCTGGCCAAGGCCATGGGCGCGCGCGTGCTTGGCATCTCCAGCAGCGATCAAAAGCTCGAGCGTGCGCGAGCCCTGGGCCTCGACGCGGGCCTCAACTACCGGACCGACCCGAATTGGGGCGAGTGGGCGCAGGCGCAGACCGGCGGCGAGGGCGTCGACCTGGTGGTTGAGGTCGGGGGCGCGGGCACGTTTGCGCAGTCGCTCCAGGCCGCGCGCATCGGCGGCACGGTCGCGCAGATCGGGGTACTCAGCGAAAGTGACGAGCCGGTGCCGGTGCCTTTGATCCTGCGCAAGCAGCTCCGCGTGCAGGGCATCTACGTAGGCTCCCGCGCGGACTTTGCCGAGCTGAACCGGGCGCTCGCGGTCACGGGGATCAAGCCGGTCGTGGACCGTGAGTTTGCCTTCGACGACCTTGCCGGGGCGTTCCGGACGATGGAATCAGCTTCCCATTTCGGGAAACTCGTCTTGCTCATGGACTGAATCCATACAAGCGCTGCATCCGCTGGAGACAACCGGGGTACGCCGGTGGCATCCTAGAAGCACCACGGGTTCGAGCGGTCAGAGCGAAGGAAATACTGCGTATGAAAGTTTTCGGAGGCGTTGTCGAGGCGATTACTTCTGTGTTTGGCTGCCAGCACAGCCGGGTGTCTCGACCCTTTACCATCCAGCAGCAGAGCTACATGGTTTGCCTGGAGTGCGGGCACAAGCTGTACTACTCGGCCAGCGACATGCGGCGGTTGTCGCGGCGCGAGGTGCGCAGGCTCCACTCCGCAGAGCGCGGCGTGCTGCGCATGGCGCCGGCCTCGGTCGATGCAAGCGACCCGACCATTGCGGCCTGAACCGGCGCGGCACGGGCTGCCGGGCAGGGCGGCGCTTTGATTGTTGAAATCACCGCGCTGCACAAGACCTACGAAGGCAAGCCCGATCCTGTAGTCGCGGTTGCGGGCATCGATCTTGCCGTCGAGCCGGGCCAGATCTTTGGCCTGCTCGGCCCAAACGGCGCCGGGAAAACAACCACCATCAGCATCTGCACCACCCGCGCCCTCCCCACCTCGGGCACCGTCACGATCTCCGGGGTCGACGTTGTGAAGCACCCGGCCCGCGCGCGCGTTTCGATGGGCGTGGTCCCGCAGTACAACACGCTTGACCGCTCGCTCACGGTTCTTGAAAACCTCTTTTTTCACTGCCGCTACTTCGGCATAGGGGCTGCGGCCGCGCGGTCGCGCTCGCAAGCCCTGCTCGAGCAGTTTCAGCTCGGGGAGCGCGGCAAGTCCTTCCCCAACCAGCTGTCGGGCGGCCTCCAGCAGCGAGTGCAGATCGCGCGCGCCATCGCCCATCACCCGGCGGTTTTGTTTCTGGATGAGCCCAGTGCCGGGCTGGACCCGCAAAGTCGCATTGCCATGTGGGAGGCCGTCACCTCGTTGCGCAAGGAAGGCATCACGGTCGTGCTAACGACCCACTACATGGAAGAAGCCGATGCCTTGTGCGACCAGATCGCCATCGTCGACAAGGGGCGCATCCTGGCGCTTGGCAGCCCGGACGAGTTGAAGCACCGGCACGGCGCGCAGACCCGGCTGGAGCTGAAGTTGCGCGACGCCTCCGCGACCGGCTCCCTGCTCAGCGCCCTGCGCTCGATGCCGGACGTGGCCACGGCAGAGCCGACGCCGGAAGGTCTCCGCATCTTTGCCCGCCAGCTCGATGGGCTGCTGCCGCCGGTCGTGTCTGCCGCGCAGGCTGCCGGGCTGCGCGATCTGACCATTCACGAGCCCAGCCTTGAAACCGTGTTTCTGGCGCTGACCGGGAGGGAATTGCGTGACTAAAGCCCGCACGGGCCGGCCGCTCGCTGCTTTTGGCGCGCTGATGCTGCGCGATGCGCGCGTGCTGAGCCGAGAACTGATCCCGTTCGCGGTGCGCGTGATCATGCAGCCGCTCCTCTTTCTTTTTGTCTTCACCTACCTGTTCCCGCGGCTGGGCACGGGGTCGCAGATGATGGTCGGCGGCGGCAGCTTCGCGACCGTTCTGCTGCCGGGGCTGATGGCGGTTGCCATCATGTTCACGGGCATTGCGGCCGTGGCTCTGCCACTTTCAGGGGAGTTCGGCATTACACGCGAGATCGACGACCGGGTAATGTGCCCGCTCCCGGTGTACGCCGTCGCGCTTGAAAAGATCTGCTTTGCCGCCCTGCAATGCATGCTGGCCGCGCTGCTGGTGTTGCCCCTGGCCTACTACATCCCCAGCACGCCGGTTGCGCTTCACGTGTCCAGCTGGCCTGTTTTTGTTGCCGTCCTGATCCTGGCCAGCCTGGTTTCCGCCGCGTTGGGCCTGGCGATCGGCTCAAGCGTACAGCCCCGGCAGATCGGCCTGGTGTTCTCAATCGTTGTGATTCCCATCACGTTTTTGGGGTGCGTTTACTACCCGTGGGCGCTGCTGAGCCATGTGCGCTGGCTGCAGGTGGCGGTCCTCGTCAACCCCATCGTGTACATGAGCGAAGGGCTGCGTACCGCGCTGACCCCGGGCATGCCGCACATGCCCACGTTGGCGATCCTCGCCGGGCTGCTGCTTTCCTTTGCACTTCTGGGCGGCTTTGGCCTGCGCAGCTTTTTGCGCCGGGTCATCAGCTAGGGCGCGTCACTCGCCCGGTGCGGCCCAGGGGTTCCCGTCGAGCTTTGCCGTTCGGGGCCGGGCAGGCTCGTTTGGGGCCGCGCAGGCTCCGGTCCACGGCGACGAGGCCTCGGAGAAGGCTTACAGTGCGACAGGTTCGAGCAGCCGCGTCTCGGCTTCCAGCTTGCGCGCCAGGTCCGTGGCGATCTCCTTGCCGTGGAACCGGCCGTTCTCAATGAAGACCTCGTTGGTGCGCGCACCCGCGACGATGACCCCGGCCAGGTAAATGCCGGCGACGTTGCTTTCGCGCGTTTCCGGGTCACAGACCGGCATCTGGTCCGGACCTTCCAGCTCCACGCCCAGCGAGCGCAGAAACGAGAAATCGGGATGGTAGCCGGTCAGCGCGAACACAAACTGGTTCTCGAGCACCCGCTCGCCTTCCGGGGTGCGCAGCGTGACCGAGTCCGGAGCGATGCTGACCACCTCGGAGTTGAACCAGGCCGTGATTTCGCCATTCTTGACGCGATTGTTGAAGTCCGGGAGGATCCAGTACTTCACATGCTGGTGCATCTCCGGGCCGCGATGCACCAGCGTCACGCGCACCCCGTGCCGCCACAGGTCGAGTGCTGCAATGGCGGCCGAGTTCTTGCCGCCGACCACCAGCACGTCCATGCCGAAGTAGGGGTGGGGGTCGTCATAGTAGTGCATGACCTTGCTCAGCTCTTCCCCCGGTACATGGAGGTAATTCGGCAGGTCGTAGTAGCCGGTGGCGACGATCAGCTTGCGTGCCTGGAGCGAAGCCTGGCGGCCGAAGCGATCTGTCGTATGGACCGAGAAGTCGCCGTCGCTGCCTTCGACCGAGTCCACATGGAGGTACTGCCGTACGTCGAGCGCGAAACGCTCCGCGACCTTGCGGTAGTACTCAAGCGCCTCGTTGCGATTGGGCTTCTGGTTCTGACTCGGAAACGGGACCTCGCCGATCTCAAGGAGCTCGGGCGTGGTGAAAAAGGTCATGTGCGCGGGGTAGTGGTAGATCGAGTTGCACAGGCAGCCCTTGTCGATCAGTACCGCGCGAAGCCCCAAGCGCTTGGCTTCAAGCGCGCACGCAAGGCCGGTGGGGCCGGCCCCGATCACCAGCACGTCGAAATGCTCCTGAACACTCATATCTTTAGGATAGACCGCCTGCGCGGCTGGGGCGAAAGAACGGCGGCCCCGGGTCTCGATGCCGTCGCAACGCGTTCCCGATGTGACACCGGGCGCCCGGCCGGCTCTAGAATCATGCCATGGCTGCCACCCGGAAGGAAAAGGATTCGCTGGGCTTTGTTGAAGTGCCGGCAGAGCGGTTGTATGGCGCGCAAACCGCGCGGGCAGTCGAGAACTACCCGATCAGCGGGCTGCGTGCGCACGGGGAGCTGATTCGTGCCTTTGGCCTGGTCAAGGCTGCCGCCGCGGAAGCAAACCGCGAGCTGGGCCTCCTGGATCCCGAGCGTGCGGACGCGATCCTGACCGCCGCCCGGGAAGTTGCGGACGGCCGCTGGAACGACGAGTTTGTCGTGGACGTGTTCCAGGCCGGCGCCGGGGTGAGCTTTCACATGAACACCAACGAGGTGATCGCGAACCGCGCGAACCAGATCCTGGGCGGCGCGCCCGGCGAGTACACGCGGGTGCACCCCAACGACCACGTGAACTACGGCCAGTCGACCAACGATGTGTTCCCGACCGGCATGCGCGTGGCTACGCTGCTGGCGCTCGAAACGCTTTACCCGGTGCTCGATGCGCTGGCCGGGAGCTTCGCCCACAAGGCGGCCGAGTTTGACGGGATCATGAAGTCGGGCCGCACGCACATGCAGGACGCCGTGCCTATCCGGCTGGGGCAGGAGTTCGCGGCCTACGGGCTGGCCATCCACAAGGGCCGGGGCTTCCTTGCCGTGGCAGCAGATTCGCTGCGCGATCTGGGCCTGGGCGGTTCGGCGGTCGGCACCGGCATCAACACGCACCCTGAGTACCGCGCCCAGGCAGTCGCCGCGCTCGCCCGGCTAAGCGGCCAGGCGCTGACGCCGGCGGCCGATCTGCGCTGGGCCATGCAGTCCAACGCCGGCATGGGCGACGTCAGCGCCGCGCTGCGCTCCCTGGCGCTCGAGGTCATTCGCATTTCCAACGACATCCGGCTGCTGGCTTCCGGCCCCAACACGGGCTTTGCCGAGATCTTCCTGCCCAGTCTCCAGCCCGGCTCCTCCATCATGCCGGGCAAGATCAATCCCGTTCTGCCCGAGCTGGTAGCGATGGTGGGCTTCCAGGTGGTCGGAAATGACACAGCAACCGCGCTGGCCGTGCAGGCCGGGCAGCTGGAGCTGAACGTGATGATGCCGACCATGGCCTACAACACACTGGGCAGCATCTCCATTCTGGCCAATGCGTTACACCAGTTCGACACCCGGTGCATTGCGGGCATCACGGCCAACGTTTCCCGCTGCCAGGAGTACAGCGAGAAAACGGTCTCGCTTGCCACAGCTCTGAACCCGTATATTGGTTACGCCCAAGCGGCAGAGATCGTGAAAGAGTCTGTGGCAACCGGTGAAACCATCATTGCCCTGGCTCGCAAGCGCAAGCTGCTGAGCGAAGAGGAGATCGCTGCCATTCTTGATCCCCGGCGCATGACCGAGCCGCAGCTTCCTTTGGACGCGGCCCGGGAACGCGACAGCCGTCCACAGGCGTAAGCGGCGGGAACGGAGCAGGCAGCGGGCGCGCTATGCAAGCATCATCAAACCTGTCGCACTGGGTGTGCGCTCTGGCCGGCTTGTTTCTCGTCCTTACAGGTTTTCTGCTGCGCGATATTGTTGCGGACCGCACCCCTGCGCTCACCGGCCCACCAGGAAGCAAGGCCGCGCTAAAGCGCTTTGCCGGCTATGGCCGGCGCGTGGTGATGATCGGGGCAGCTTTGCTGGCGATGGCCTACGGGATCTCCCGTATGTTCAACTAGATTTCCAGCTGGCCGTTACTGCCGGCCCCATCGGTAAAGAAGGCCGACGGTAAATCCAAGGTTCTGCTGGAAGTCGCCGCCAAAGTTGTTGAGCAGGTAGTTCGGCATGAGGCGCACGGCCAGCGAGGGACCGAGGTTGTAGTTCACCGCGGCGCCGACACTCACGGCTAACTTGTTCCCATCCGGGTACAGGCCCACCGGGGCGCCGGTAAGCGAGCCAAGCCCGGTGCTGAAGTTTCCGTGCGAGATCCCGGCCAGCAGCTGCGCATTCCACTCCCAGTGCTGGCTTTGGTAGAAGCGGTACTGCGGCCCGGCCATAAAGGTGTACTCGCTGATGGCTGGTTTAAAAACGCCGAACTCAAAATTGTCGGTGATGGCCGTGCCGTAATACCCGCGAAAGTCGCCGGTGACGCCGATCTTGGGCCGCACCCACTCGGTGATGCCCGCGTTCCAGGCAGCTTCGGTGTTGTGCTGGAGGTTGTGGCCGGGCCGAAAGCGGAGATAGCCGCCCCCGGCGTACAGCTCGTACTTGTGCGAGTAGGTATCCTGCTCGATCTGCTGCTCGCGGATGCGGCGGCGCGCGTTGACACGGGCCTGGGCGTCGCGCAGGACCTGCGCCCGGTCGCTCGGGGACTTTTGCGCAGGCGCCTGGTCCAGCTGGCCGGCTGTCCCGGAACTGTCCTGCGTCGCTGCCGGAGGAGCACTTGATTGAGCAAGGAGGGCGGGCGAAACAAGCGCTGCGGCGAGGATCAGCGCGGCAGCGCGAAAAGACGAGCGGTACTGAAACAAGCTTGATGCCTCCGGAGCGGCACGGGCGTGCCGGCGAGCTAGCCCCTCTATTAAACCATTGTTGCCCCGGCGAAACTCCGCCCGTACCCTTGCTCCCGCAGTCTGCTTGCGGTACATACGAGGAGGAGCAAAAGCGAAATCTATGCGTTCCTTTTTTCTAGGCTTGCTGCTCGGCCTCCTCTTTCTTCCGGCTGCCGGATGGTGCTGGTTCCGTTTCGGGCACCCGCCAGTCGCCGTGACCGATCCACCCCTGCCCTTTGAGCGCGAAATTGTTTCGGTGCCGCTCCATGCGCGCATCGACCGCGAGATGCCGCCGCATGCCGGGATGGACCCGAGCCCGGCCAACCTGCTGCTGGGCGCCGAGGTGTACCGCGCGCAGTGCGAAAGCTGCCACGGAGGCTACGGCCGGGCTTCCTCCTACGGAGCGCACATGTTTCCTCGATCGCCGCAGCTGTGGGCTCCGCACGGGCACGGGGTGGTGGGCGTGAGCGACGACCCGCCCGGCGAAACCTACTGGAAGGTCAAAAACGGGATACGCCTGTCCGGGATGCCGAGCTACGCGCGCGTGCTGAACGAAACCGAGATGTGGCAGGTTTCCTTGCTGCTTGCCGGCGCAGATAAGCCGCTCCCGGCCGATGTACTGGATGTGCTGAAGCGGCCGCTCCCTGGAGCGACCACAGCGGCAGCCGCGCCGGCCGAAGCTCCGGCCGGCGACACGCCCATCCCGGTTGAGCCCCTGCCGGCCGAGTAGGGGCCGCGGGCGGCGCGCTGGCTAACTTGCGGGGGTGAGCCGCGCGCGCCGCGAACAAGTCACCCAGCCCCCGAGTTACGTTCTCGCACCTCTTCTACCCGGAGATCGCCTAGTACCTGGATTTCACGGTGTAGGTGATCCCGGTGGTGAACTGGAATGAGTTCCGGCTGTTGGGCGGCTCGGCCGAAGGCGGGTCGTTGAGGTAGCTGTCGATGGTGCCCAGGGTAAAAGCCACACTCTTGTAGAAGGGAAAGGTAACGGTGTCTGTTTCGCTCGCCGAGTAGTCGCGCGGCGTGTTGTAAGCGGGCACGTAGGCAAGGGTCTGGTTGAAGACGATGCTGCGCGGCAGCTTCAACAGGTAGGAGGCCGAGAAGGTGGATCCGACCAGTTCCTGGTTGGTGCCGGACGCCGATGCGATGAAGCTTTGCCGCTCGTACTGCAGGGTTCCCTTGAGCTCGAACTGTTGGGTCGCCCGCTTCAGGGCAGACACGCCGAAGCCGGCGCCGTACACCTGCTGGAGGTCCAAACCCTGGGAGTAGTTATGGTCCCACGCGGTTTGGACCACTGCGTAGAAGCGGTTGGTCAGGTACTGGTCGCGCTCCGCATCCGCATGGAGGATCGAGCTTTTCGTAAAGGTGGCGGGAACCAGGCCGGCCGCCCCGACGTAGGCCGGCTGTGTGATCTTGCCGTAGGAACTGGAAAAGTCGGCTTGCATGCGATTGCGCGTCGTCAGCCAGCTCACCGTGGGCACGGAGCGCGTGAGGGCGATGGCACTGGTGTAGGTACGCTGGTTTTCTGTTCCCTCAACCAGGGTCACGCCCGCCGTGGCGCTTCCATTCCAGCCCTGAAAAGGGTCGGGGTTTTCCCTTAGCTGCCGGTTAAACGTCTGCCTGTCGAGGATGTACTGCGCGTTCGCGACGGGGATCGCCTGCCTGCGGCCACCCGCGGAAAGCTCGATGGCGCTTCCGGCGACGGCCAAGCGCCCAAGCCGGGCCTCGGCAGCGGCATGCCGGGCGTGCACGCCGGGTTTGTCTTCGAGCACCACGTACGCCCCTGCAGTTTCAAGCGTCCGGATCTTGCTCCAGGGAACGCTGATCTCACCCAGTTCGTCCGACTGGAAAAAGACAGTGCCCGCCACCTCGCGATCGAGCTTGCCGGTCAACACATCCCCGTTCGTAAAGGTGAGCCTGTCGTGGTTGGCCGCTGCGGCGGGGGGAAGCGCCCAGGCGGCAGAAAGGAACAAGGGGCATATGCCGAGGACGCCCCTGTGCGCCCGCAAGCCTGGCCGGCGCAGGGTGGGGAGATGACGCTTGATCATGGTCTGCACCATGGTAGCGTTGCCGGGCACCTGGCGGGTACGCCTGGGTAGACCGGCGTGTTACCTGAGGGCTGGAAGTCACGTTGTTTGTAGCACGGGGGTCACGCGCGTTTTCGCGCTTGAGTAACAACCTCCCCCCTTTTCAGCTTCCGTGAAAGCGTCCGTGATCCTTAGTCTCTCGCAAGCCCCTCCCTGGCCCATCCATTCATGCCGCTGAAACGATATGGTGGTGGCGTCGCAGACTGAGTCACTGTTACCCGCTTGCCTGCGTGATCGCATCACTGCATCAAGGAGAACGCCATGTTCGCAAGAGTCATGCCCTGTTTGCTTGCTTTCGCTGCCGCCACCTCTACCCTGCTGGCTGCCGACCCGCAAAGACCCTCAGCCACCTTTAAGATTTCCGAGCCGACGGCCGTCCCAGGCCGGACCCTGGCCCCGGGCACGTACGCCATCCGGGTCGTGGATCACCTGTCGGACCGCTACATCCTGCGCGTGCAGGCAAGCGGCAAGGACCAAGGCCTGTTTATCGGCATACCCAGCCCATCGCTTCCCCAGGACACGCAGGGAGCCATCCGGTGGTCCGCACCGGTAAACGGAACAGTCTATCTGCGGGGTTGGCGCTTCGCTTCCCTGCCCACGGCGCTTGAGTTCACCTACCCGAAGGATGACGCGGTGGCCGTGGCAAAGGCCAACAACGCCCAGGTGCCGGCTGTCGATCCGGAGTCGGAAGGTATGTCGACGCGGGCACAGCTGACGGGCGATGAAATGCACCTGATCACGCTCTGGCTTCTGTCTCCGACGCACGTGGGCCCGAACGACGCGACCGGCATCAAGGCCGAGCGGCTGCAGCAGGTGGCCAGCGTGGCTCACAAGCCCGCGGTAGGGAAGCTGCCCCACACCGCCGGGTACCTGCCCTGGGTCTGGCTCGTGGGGCTGGCCTCGTTTACGGGCGCACTCGGCCTCCGGTTCGCGCGCTTGAGCGGTACCCGGTAACCGGCGGATGCGGAGACGGGTCAAACTCCTGGAATACGCTTGCTGGGCTGCGGGGCTGGCCTGCGCAGCCGCAAGCGGCTGGGCCTACCGTGCGGCCCACCCGGGCACACAGCAGGTGCTCGCCGCGGTCCGTCGCGACACAAACCCTGCGCAGACCCCGGGAGCTACCGTAGGCCTGCTCCGCATCCCGGCGCTGGGCCTGTTTGTGCCCATCCTCGAAGACGACGATACGAGCAGTCTGCTGCAGGGGGTGGGGCACATCCCGGGTACCGCGCTCCCCGGCGGCCTGGGCACGGTCGGCCTGGCCGGGCATCGCGACACCTATCTGCGGCCGCTTGCCAAGATCAGGCCCCGGATGGAGGTCGAGGTGTCGCGGGGGTTTGCGCTTTACCGCTACGTCGTCGACACAACCGAGATCGTCCATCCGGAGGAGGTCCGTGTGCTGGCCACCGTCAACACCCCGGAGCTGGTTCTGGTTACCTGCTACCCCTTTCACTACATCGGCGCCGCCCCCCTGCGCTTTATCGTGCATGCCCACCTCGTGTCGCTTACGCCTGAACGGCTCGACCGGGGTGGCGATGCGAGCCCCGGCGAGCCGTAGCCTTTCGCCGCGCGCAACGGGCGCGGCGTAGCCATCGCCGCGCGAGGGGCGGGGCAGATACACTGGAACCATGGCGATCACGCGCGAAGAGGCACTGGACTACTTCCACTCCGACGATCTGCTGGGCCTCGGCATGGACGCCGACGCCGTGCGACGCAGGCTGCACCCGGACGGGGTGGTCAGCTACATCATCGATCGCAACATCAACTACACCAACTTCTGCACCGAGTACTGCACCTTTTGCGCCTTCTACCGGCCGCTCAAAGGGAAGCTGGCGAGCGAAGGCTACATCCTCGAGTTCGACGCGATCTACAACAAGATCGCCGAAACGCTGGAGATGGGCGGTACCGGCGTGCTGATGCAGGGCGGCATCCATCCCGACCTGAAGATCGATTGGTTTGAGCGCTTACTCTCGGGCATCAAGCAGCGCTTCCCGGCCATCTGGCTCCACTGCTTTTCCGCCTCCGAAATCCTGGCCGTCGCCGAGTATTCCGACCTGTCGCTGCGCGAGACCATCGAGCGCCTGCGCGACGCCGGGCTCGACTCGATCCCGGGCGGGGGCGCTGAAATCCTGGACGACGAGGTGCGGCACCGCATTGCACGGCTCAAGTGCCGGACCGAAGACTGGGTCGCCGTACACCGCACCGCGCACGAGCTGGGGATGCGGACGACCGCAACCATGATGTTCGGCGTGGGGGAAACGCTGGAGCAGCGTGTAAACCACTTCGAGGCGGTGCGCCGGCTGCAGGAAGAGACCGGCGGCTTTACCGCCTTTATTCCCTGGAGCTTTCAGCCCAACAACACCGCGCTCGGCGGCCGGGGCTGGGAAGAGGCGACAGCGGTCGATTACCTGAAGGTCCTGGCGATCTCGCGGCTGTACCTGTCCAACATCGAGAATGTCCAGTCCAGCTGGGTTACGCAGGGTTTGAAGGTGTTGCAGATGGGCCTGCGGTTTGGGGGCAACGACGTGGGCTCGGTCATGCTGGAGGAGAACGTGGTGCGCGCGGCCGGCACGGCGAACTGCACCACGGAAGAAGAGCTGCGGCGCGTCATCCGCGATGCCGGCTTCAAGCCGGTGCAGCGGGACACGCTGTACCGCACCATGTTCCTCCAGTAACGCTTCGCGGCAGGGCAGAAGCAGGGCCATGCCGGCAGGGGCGCTTCCCGCCCCTGCTGGTCTCGCGCCGGCGAACAGGACGCTCCGCTTTGACTACAATCAGCGTGTCGCCTGTCGGCGGGGAGGGTTTTGCCACTGACACCTGCTATCGACCACTGCCTTCCGGCGCTTTTGCTGCTGGTTTCGCGCGGCTTCAGTCACTACTTCCATGCGCACTACGCGGACCCCACCTTTCAGCATTTGTATGAGTGGAACTGGTTCGACGCGGCGCTGCTTGCGCCCTACTTCGTCATCATGTTTGTGCTGGCGCTGTACGGGGTGCACCGGTACCAGCTGGTGTGGCTGTACTACAAGCATCGCGGCAAGGCGACTGGCGCGCCGGCCACGCGCTTTAGGGAGCTGCCGCGCATCACCGTGCAGCTGCCAATCTTCAATGAGCAGTACGTGATCGACCGATTGATCGAGGCCTGCTGCAACCTGGACTACCCGCGCGAAAAGCTGGACATCCAGCTCCTTGACGACTCCACAGACGAAACCCAGGAGATCGCGGCTGAGATTGTTGCGCGCTACCGCGCCGCCGGGCACCCCATTGAGTACATCCATCGCACCAACCGCTACGGCTACAAAGCCGGTGCCTTGGACTACGGACTCGGTACCGCGCGGGGCGAGCTGGTGGCCATCTTTGACGCGGACTTTGTGCCCCCGCGCGCATGGCTGATGCAGGTCGTCCACCATTTTGCCGAGCCGGAGGTCGGCATGGTGCAGACGCGCTGGACGCATCTGAACCGGGACTACAGTTTCCTGACCGAGGTGGAAGCCATCCAGCTGGACGGTCACTTTGTGCTGGAGCATGGTGGCCGCTCCCGCGCGGGCGTCTTTTTTAACTTCAACGGAACCGCCGGGATGTGGCGACGGACGGCGATCGAGCAGGCCGGGGGCTGGCAGCATGACACCCTGACCGAAGATACCGACCTGAGTTATCGGGCTCAGTTGAAGGGCTGGCAGTTCAGGTATCTGCAGGATGTGGTTTGCCCGGCCGAGCTGCCAATTGAGATGACCGCCTTCAAAACGCAGCAGGCGCGCTGGGCCAAAGGCCTGATCCAGACCGCCAAGAAAATCCTTCCGGCTGTTCTCCGGTCAAAGGTCCCGCTGCATACCAAGATCGAAGCCATCTATCACCTGACCGCGAATATCAGTTACCCGCTGATGATTGTCCTGTCTGTGTTGCTGCTGCCGGCCATGGTGATCCGCTTCTACCAGGGCTGGATGCAGATGCTCTTCATTGACTTTCCACTCATGATGCTTTCTACCTTTTCTGTATCTTCGTTCTATCTGGTTTCCCAAAAGGAGTTACGCCCCGGCGCCTGGCACCGCACGCTGCTTTACCTGCCTTTTCTCGTGTCGCTCGGCATTGGACTTACCCTGACGAACTCGGTGGCCGTGCTGGAAGCGCTGTTTGGGATCCAAAGCTCCTTCAAGCGGACGCCGAAGTACCGGGTAGAACGGCGCGGAGAAAAGTCGCAGGCGGCGATCAAGTACCGGAAGCGGCTCGGCATTGTGCCCTGGCTGGAGTTGCTGATCGGCTGCTACTTTGCGCTTACCGTCTGGTATGCCGTGGCAAACGAGAACTTCTTTACCGTGCCGTTTCTGCTGCTCTTTGTGCTGGGATACTGGTATACCGGGCTACTATCTCTGCTGCAGGGCCGCCTGGAGCGCTGGCGGCGCGGGGGCGTAAACCTTGACGAGTCCTCGCCGAAACCGTTCCCGGTGGGCATCTGAAGCGGAAAAGGCGAGCCGGCCGGCTCGCCTTTTCGCTGTGCGTGTGCTTGCGGGAACTTAGAAGCGGATGCCGATCGTGACCGGAATCAGCTCCTCGGTTCCAGTATGGAGATTGCCCGCTGCCGCGTCTGCTGCCGTTTCTCGTGGCGTATTGACAAAAACGTAGCGCGCTTCAAGGAAGAGCTTGGCACTTGAATACTGCCCAAACGGCTTGACGGAGACACCGGTGCCCAGGTTGCCGCCCAGCGCATTGTCGCTGTAGCTGGTAAAAGTCTGATTGGTGACGAAGACTCCGCCGAAGTAACCCTCTTCTTCGACAGGCGCGGTAAAGTTCGTGCTCTTGTGATACCAGCCGCCACCACCAATGACATATCCGGCAAAGCTATGCTTATCGCCGTTGTAATAGTAGTAGGTAGGTTCGGCAGTAACACTGTAGGTATGAACATTGCCGCCGATGTTTGCGATGCCGCTCGAGGAAAGCCCGACCTGCGGGTCAATCTCGTTATAAAAGGCAGACAGGGTGCGCCCGGGTATCTTGTTCGTGTCGAAGGCAAACTCGCCCAGCACGCCAAAGCGCTTTGTGAAGTTCCAGCCCCCGCCAATCAGGTAATTGCCACCGTAGGTTTCAGAAGGGTAGTTGAATCCATCGCCGATGATCGAAGTGAACCCACCGCTGGTTACATTGCCGATCGGCGCGGTAAAGCCGCCCCCCGCCTCGAAGGCGAAATGGCTGAAGCCACTGGTATCGCTGTAGCGATGGTAGCGGCCGCCGCCATACCCGCCGCCGTACTGGGGAGCAATCGTCTTGATGGAGCCGTCGGGAGCCGATGCAAGCGAGCTGCCATCGAGATCCTCACCGGCAAACGTATTTGCATCGCTGTGCGACGAAGAGTACGCCGTCGGCACCAGGGCAGGCGCAGCAGTCTGCGCAAGAAGACACGAGGGCAGCGCAGCCAATGCAATGGCGGTGGATGTGACGGCCAAATACTTCTTAAGGAAGCACGCTGGTTTTGATACGGATGCCATTCCTGTTTCCTCACCTGCTGAACTGAAAGTTGGCCGCGTGGGAAAGTGAATCGCTCCCATCGAAATACGGCACACTGATTGGAACCCGGGTCCCCCTGAATGGATGCGGTTACTTACACCATTTGTTTTCCATGCGCGCACAGGCAGAAAGGGCCGGCTAAGTCGCCGGCCCTTTCTGCTTATGCCCTTGCTTGCTGCCGCTTTGTTCGCCAAGCAACTTAGTGGATGTCGAACTGCTCCGGATGCAGACTGGGATCGCTCTTGATGATGATGGTCTTGCCGACCATCTCCTCGTACTCGTTGATCCACCGGCCACTGCCGCCCTTCAGCTGCTTCACAACCTCCGGGTGCACCCGCAGCATCACGTCCTTGCCTTCCAGGTGCGACTGCATCTTGCGCAGCTCGATAAAGATCTCGTTGCACACGGTGATGGGGCTCTTGACCATACCGGTGCCCGCGCAGGTTTCGCACTGCACACTGAGGGTGCGCTCGAGCGACTGCTTGACCCGCTTGCGCGTAATCGCGACCAGGCCGAAATCATTGAACTGCAGCACCTTGGAAGGGGCGCGATCGACCTTCATCGCTTCTTCAAGCGCCTGGAGTACGCGGTTCCGGTTCTTGCGCTCATCCATGTCGATGAAGTCGATCACGATGATTCCCCCCAGATCGCGCAGGCGAATCTGCCGCACGATTTCGGGGATGGCATCGAGATTGGTTTTCACGATGGTGTCTTCAAGCCGGGCCGTTTTCCCGACATACTTGCCGGTGTTGATGTCGATGGCCACCAGCGCCTCGGTTTGATTGATGACGATCGAGCCGCCCGACTTGAGCCACACCTTTGATTTGAGCGCCTTGGAGATCTCCTCCTGGACCCCGAAATGCTCGAAGAGCGGCGTTTCCTTGGTGTAGAGTTTGACGCGCCGGACCAGAGAAGGCTGAAAGCGGTTGAGGAATCGCACGATGCGCTCGTATTCCTGCTCGGTGTCGACCCAGATGGCTGAAAAGTTGCTGGACACCTGGTCGCGAAGGATGCGCTCGACCAGGTTCAGGTCATGGTATAGCAGCGCCGGCGCCTTGGCGGTGTCGGCGCGCTGCTTGATCTCGGCCCACAGGCTGATCAGGAAGCGCAGGTCGGCGCGGAGCTCTTCTTCGCTCGCGCCCTCGGCCGCGGTGCGCACGATGAAGCCGCCCGAGTTGTCAGCCTTTTCGCTGATCAGGATGCGCTTCAAGCGCTGCCGCTCCTCGTCGGAGTCGATCTTGCGCGACACACCCACGTGGCTGACGGTGGGCATAAAGACCAGGAAGCGCCCGGGCAAGGCAATGTGCGACGTGATGCGCGCACCCTTTTTCGCGATGGGCTCCTTGGCGATCTGCACCAGGATTTCCTGGCCCTGCTTCAAAAGATCCGAGATGATCGGCAGATCCTGCACCTGGGCCGACTGGCGGCGAGCGCCGCCGCCCCCGCCGCCGTTGGTTCCCCGGCGACGCCCATTGCGCCCACCGCGCCTGCCCCGGTCATCGCCCGGCCGCTCGCGGCGCTCCGGCTCTCCGGCCGCCAGCGGTTCGGCGGCGTCCTCCTCATCGTGCACCTGCTCGAAAAACGGGCTGGCCGCGGGACTGTAGGAAGGCGAAGGCGGCGTTTCCTCCTCATCTTCGTCTTCGTCCTCTTCCGGCTCCCCTGCCTGCAGGGATGCGTCCATGCCGGTGATGGCGTAGCCGTTTCCACTCTCGCCATCACTTTCGCCATCAAGAATTTCTTCTTCCAGGTCCTCCAGGTCGTGCTCGTCCGGGTGGGCGCCGATCAGCTCGAAGTCGTATTCGTCTTCGTCGATGACCTCTTCTTCGAGCAGTCCCGAGCCCGGGGAAAAGCCCTGCAGCTGATCCACAAGGTCCGCAAAGCCGTCGTTGCTTTCCCCCATGCCGACGCCGTGGAGGCTGATCGAGGCTTCCAGCGCGCGTTCTGACTCTTCCGCGAGCGGCGCAAGAATGGACGGCTCTTCCCGGTAGGCTGCTGCCGGCTCTTGCCACTGCCCGGTCATCTCCGCGCCGGCATCGAGGGTGGAACGCCCGGGCTCAACCTCGGGCGCAACAACCGCACCGTGCGCGCTGCCCTGGTCTTTCGCTACGCTTGTTGCTCCGCCTGCTGCTCCGTCCAGCTCGGGCAGGGCCTCGCTGCTCCGTTCCGGCTCGACGGCGGTCGCGCGCGGCTGGTCCTGCTCGTCCGGCAGCGCCCTTGCACTTTCGCCGCCGGTAAACCACTGCCCGATGCGTAGTTCGCTTGTACCCGGGGGCGCAAAGCGCACCGACGCTTCGCCCGCAAGCGGCTCGTAGTCCGCAGACTCTTCGATGGCCCGTTCTGTTTGCTGCCCCGCATCGATCGGTTCGGCGGCGGTCAGCGCCTCCTCTGCGCCCGTGGCGCCGGGCAGGGCTTCGGCCACCGTTTCGCCGGGAAGCGGGTCCTGGGAGCTGATGGCCGCCCCGATTGCCACCTCGATGGCCTCATCAGAATCGTCCGCGCTCGCATTCGCGAGTGCGGCACCGTCCTCGACGCTCGCATTCGCGAGCGCGGCAGCGTCCCCGGTGCTTTCGGGCGCGGGCTGGACAGCTTCCCCGGCTCCCTCGGCGCGCATCTCCGGAAACAGCGCTTCCGGCGTTGCCTCAAGCGGCTGCTCGGCGTGCACTTCGGGCGTTGGCTGGCCGACACCCACTGCCGGCGCTGGCACTGTCTCAGGCTGGCCGAGCGCTTCCGCCGGGAAGGAGGCGGGAACCGGCTCGGCGCTCCCTTTTTCGCGCTTGTAGCGGGACAGGGACTCGCCCGGGAGCACCGCGCCGCCATCCCAGCCGGCAAGGATCGCGACCTCGGTTTTCGGCCTGGGCAGGATGGTGCCGGCCGGGCGCGACGGAGCCGCCGCAGCTTTCACGCTGGGTGCGGAGGGTGCGGCGGGCGCAGCACCGTACTTCGAAAGCGATTCCCCTGGCAGAACCGCCACGGGCTGGCGGCGCTCGTCGCGCTTGCGCTCCGATACGGGCTCGGGGGCACGCCGGGGT
>CALMAN010000061.1 GCA_937859835.1 uncultured Acidipila sp.
CTCCAGGACTCGGGCGTGGAGGTGCGGGTCGGGCTGCGGGCGGGCTCGAAGTCTGAGGACAAGGCGCGCAAGGCGGGGCTCCAGGTCAGCTCCGTAGCCGATGCCGCCGGGTGGGCCGACGTGGTCATGATGCTCGCGCCCGACGAGCTGCAGCGCGCGATCTACGCCGAAAGCGTGAAAGCCAATCTCGAGGCCGGCAACGCGCTCGTGTTTGCGCACGGCTTCAATATCCGGTTCGGAACCATTACGCCGCCGGGTGATGTGGATGTGTTTCTGGTCGCGCCCAAGGCTCCGGGGCACCGGGTGCGCGAGGTGTTTCGCGAGGGCGGCGGCACCCCGGGGCTTATCGCCATTGAGCAGGACGCGACCGGCGAGGCGCATGCGCTGGCGCTCTCGTACGCGAAGGGCATTGGCTGCACCCGGGCGGGCGTGATTGAAACGACCTTCAAGGAAGAAACCGAAACCGACCTGTTCGGCGAGCAGGCGGTGCTGTGCGGGGGGACGGCGGAGCTGGTCAAGGCGGGCTTTGAAACGCTGGTCGACGCCGGCTACCAGCCGGAGATCGCCTATTTCGAGTGCCTCCACGAGCTGAAGCTGATCGTGGACCTGATGTACCGGGGAGGCCTCGCGTACATGCGCCACTCCATCTCAAACACGGCCGAGTGGGGCGACTACCAGTCGGGCAAGCGCGTGGTGACGCCGGCGGTGCGCGAGGAGATGAAGCGTATTCTCGCGGATATCCAGGACGGGACCTTTGCCAAGCGGTTCATCGCCGAGAACGAAGGGGGCAACCGGACCTTTGACGCGATCCGCAAGGGCGAAGCGGAGCACCCGATTGAGCAGGTGGGCGCCGTGCTGCGCGCGGCGATGCCGTTTCTGGACCCGGTGGTGGTCCGGGAAGGAACCCCCGAACCGGCCGGAAAGCCGTGAACCCGGCGGGCCGCCGGGTCAGCCGCTGCGCGCTGCTGCTTGGGAGCGGGCCGGCGTTCGGGCTGCTGGGCTGGCTCCTGGTCTGGCTCCTGGTCTGGCTCCTGGGCTGGCCGGCGGCCGGGCCGGCATGGGGGCAAGCACACCCCGGCTGCCCGGTGCGGCCGCAAACGGTCGCCGCCATGCATGGCTGCTACCGGCCGGTGCTGGTGTTCAGCCCTGCCGCGGCCGACCCGCGCTTTCGGCAGCAGAAGGCGATGCTGGACAGCGCGGCGGATGACGTGATGGACCGCAACATGCTGTTTGTACCCCTGCTGCCGCCCCCGGCACCCGGCGACGGGGCTGGCTACGTGCCGCCGCTTGATGCGCCTTCGGCCACGCTGCCGGAGGAGGAAGACGCGGCGCTGCGCAAGCGCTTCCGGGTCGCCGGGCGGGAGTTCCGGGTGGTGCTGCTGGGCGAGGATGGTGGAGCGAAGCTCGAAAGTGCGCAGCCGGTTCCCGTGGATCGGCTGAACAGCCTTATCGACTCCATGCCGACGCGCCAGCGCGAGATGAAGCAGCCCCACAGCAATTAATCCGAGCGCGCGGCCCCAGAGCACCGGACGGAGAGTAGGATGGGCAAACAGTCATGACTGTCGCGACGGCAACCCCCGAGATGTCGCTTGGCAAGCTTCCCGCGCAACCCGCTTCGCGGGAAGAAGCGATCAGCGCCATGCGCAAGCTGGCGATTTTGAGCGGTTTAACCGCTGAGGAATACGGCTGGCTGGCCGACCATGGTGAGCAGCGCACCGCAGCCAACGGTGACTTGCTGTTTCACGAGGGCCAGGCGGCTACGTCGATGGGCATCGTGCTGAGCGGCGAAATCCATGTGCGGCGGGAGTACGGCGGGTCGATCCCGCTGTTTATCGGCAAGGCCGGCCAGATTACCGGCCTGCTCCCGTTTTCGCGCATGAAGACCTACGGGGGAATGGGCTCTGCCGCGGGCGAAGTGTGGGCGCTGGTGATTGACCAGTCGCAGTTCCCGGCCATGCTGGAGGCGATCCCGTCGATGGCGCAGCGTTGCGTCAGCACCCTGCTGGACCGTGTACGCGAGATGACGCGGATGGAGCAGCAGGCGGAAAAGCTGGCGGCGCTCGGGAAGCTGGCGGGCAATTTGGCGCACGAGCTCAACAACCCGGCGTCGGCGGCGCAGCGCGCGGCGGCCGGACTGCTGCAGGAGCTGCGCACCTATGGCCAGCAAAAGTATGCCCTCGGCGCCATCTGCCTCGCGGAAACAGAGCTGCAGGCGGTGCATGCCTGGCAAAACGAGATGCGCGGGCGCAAGGCTTCCAACCAGGCGCTGGACATTGCCGAACGGGAAGACCGGCTGGCGCAGTGGTTCCAGGAGCACGGACTGGACCAGAGCAGCTGGCGCTCGACCCCGGAGCTGAGTGAACGCGGCGTAAGCGCGGCGGACCTGGACCGCCTGGAGGCAGTGCTGAACGGACGTGGGCTGGATGCGGTGCTGCGCCAGTTTGCGTCGTCGCTGCGCGCCGAACAGATGACGGAAGCGATGATCGACGCGACCGCGCGCATCTTTGACCTGATCGCGGCGATCAAGGACTACTCCTACATGGACCAGGCGCCCATCCAGGAGATCAGCATCCCGCAGGCGATTGAAAGCACCCTGGCGATGCTGGGATCGCGGCTGAACGGCATCGCGGTTGAACGGCGTTTTGATCCCGATCTGCCCACCATTTCGGCTTACGGCTCGGAGCTGAACCAGGTCTGGATGGCACTGCTGGAGAATGCCATCGACGCGATCGAGGCCAGGGGTGGGCGCGACGGCCGCATTACCATCACGGCGACGGTAAGTGGCGCGCTCCTGTTGACGGAAATCTGGGACAACGGCCAGGGTATCCCGCCGGAGCTGCGGGACCGCATCTTTGAGCCTTTCTTTACGACGCGCGCGCCCGGCCAGGGCCTCGGGCTGGGCCTCGACACCGCACAGCGGATTGTGAGCAAGCACCGGGGCGGGATCCAGGTGCAAAGTACGCCGGGGGAAACCTGCTTCCAGGTGCGGCTGCCCATCGAGCAGGTGCAGGCGTATTAGTGGTGTCCGGCGGCGTAATCGTCCGCTACCTTTCTGGGCCGGCCGGATGATCGGGTGGGTTCGGGTTGGCGCGTGCGTGGCGCGTCAAGCACTGCACGCCGGTACTTGGAAATTGGCTTCAGCGTTGACGAGCGATGGCTGCTCTGGCTGCAGGGCGGCCTGGAACAACGCTGCCATGCTCGATGCAAGGACGGAGCCATCCCGTGCGAATTCCGACTTGCCCGCTCCGCACAATGACTAGCAAGAGCGATCCCGGCTGGTCGACTCACGGGTGCAGTTTGCTTCCAGTGGGTTGCGGCGGTATCGGGGTCGAATAGGAAACCCGAAAGCCGTTGGTCGCGGCCTTCGGGCTGTCCGGCACTGGAGGTGATGCGTCGTGCCATGAGAACCGGCTCGCTGGCTCTCGGTGGTGATCTGAATCTCCGTCGACTGGAGATTCGTGGGTGCCTTGGTAGTTCTACTCGGGGTGCTGCTCAACAGGTAGTGCCCACTGCCCGGACGGGCCACAACACCCGTCCGGCCTACCTTTTGCCCTCACAGTATAGCGCTCACTCTTCGAGCAGCACCTTGGTCTTCTCGATCACTCTCTTTTTCTGCACACCGCCCTGCGTCAGGTGAAGCAGCAGTTGCCCGGTTGTCTTGCGGCTTTGCAGAAACGTGAAGACTTATGCCGCGGGCAGCGCTTTCGCCCCGGGGGCTACTTTTCGACGTCCACGCCGCGCCAAAAGGCGACATGGTTCTTGATGTTATGCGCCGCCGGCTTGGGATCGGGGTAGTACCATGCGGCGTCCTGGTTTTCCTGCCCGTCGATCAGCAGGGAGTAGTAGCGGGCCTGACCCTTCCACGGGCAGGTGGAGGTTGTCGTGCTGGGGCGGAAGTATTCCCGCTTCAGGGCGCTTTCCGGGAAGTAGACGTTTCCTTCAACCGCTTCGGTTTGATCACTTTCGGCGATCACCTTGCCATTCCAAGTTGCACGTGCCATGGTTCCTCACCTTCTCTTCCAACTTAGCAGATGCGGCCGCGAACTCCAGGGCTGGAGCGGGGCTAAGCGGAGATGGTTTCGCGTTTCCCTTTGGTTCTCCCTGCGAGCGGGGCGCCTTTCGGGGTTGGCTTCGAGACTGGCTTTGAGATTGGCTTCGAGACGGGCTTCCGCACTGTTTTTGCAAGTGGCTGCTTCCCGGCCGCTTTCCCGAAGACGGGAACGAGCGGGGGCGGCGCGGCGGGGGAACTTCCGTCGGCTTCGCCGATGCGCTCGGTGAAGCTGCAGGCGACCGCAGCTTCCTGCTCGCCCTTCTTTTTCCGAGGCGGCTTCTTGCCCCCGTCCGCCGCGGCGCTTTTGCGGTTGTTCGGGCACACCAGGTAAACGCCCGACTTCAGCACCTTTTCCATCAGGTAGGGGCTGCCGCACTCCGGGCAGGTCTGCGGAATGGGCTTGTGATTGGCGGTGAAGTCGCACTTCGGGTAGTTCGTGCAGGAGTAGAACATGGTGCCGAAGCGAGACTTCTTTTGCACCAGCTCGCCATCCCTGCACTGCGGGCAGCTCATGCCGATGGTGTCCTGCTTGATGTATTTGCACTTCGGATAAGCCGAGCAGGAAACGAACTCGCCATAGGTGCCGTTGCGCAGCACCAGCTGGGCCGAGCACCGGGGGCAGTGTTCCTCAAGCGGCACGGGCGGCTTCTGCTGCTGGGCCTGGGTGAGCCGGCGCACCGTCTTGCAGGGCGGGTCGTCGTTGTAGCCGGGGCAGGCCATATATGGGCCAAACGGGCCGTTGCGCAGCACCATGACCCGCCCACAGGCTTCGCAGTATTCTTCTTCTTTTTCCTCGGCTTCGCCGTCTACGTGGAGGTTCGGCTTGGCCTGGAAGTTTTCCTTGGTAAAGGTGCAGGAGCTTTTGTCCTTTTTGTTGTAGGCGCTGCAGGCGTAGAAGGAGCCGAACTTGCCCCACTTCATGACCAGGGGCGACCCGCAGTTGTCGCAGGTCTGGTCCGTGGGGATTTCCATGCGCTTGAGATCTTCCATATGCTCGGAGGCTTCGCCAAGCTCCTGCTTGAAGTGCCCGTAGAAGCCCTTGAGCAGCGCGGTCCAGCGCTCCTTGCCGTCCTCGATGTCGTCGAGCTCGGTTTCAAGCCGGGCGGTGTACTGGGTGTCGAAGATGTACGGGAAGTTCTTGATCAGCAGGTCGGTGACCACGGTGCCGATCTCGGTCGGCACAAAGCCTCCGGTGCGCTTGGAGCCCATCTTCTGGACGTACTCACGCTCCTGGATGGTGTTGATGATGGAGGCATAGGTAGAGGGGCGGCCGATGCCCCGCTCTTCAAGCACCTTGACGAGGGACGCCTCGGAGTAGCGCGGTGGGGGCTCGGTAAACTTTTGCGTCGCCTCGACCGGAGGCCGGACGGCGAGCTCGCCCAGATCGGGCGCGACGAACTCGGGGATCTCCTGCTTTTCGGCGTCGTTGGCTGCTTCTTCGTTGCGGGCTTCGATCTCGGCGATCCGGAGCTCGTGCTTGGAGCGTGCTTCGGCGAGCCTTGCGGCCCGGCGGCGCTCGGTCAGGGTACGGAGGGCTTCGGGCGAGGCGAGCGCCAGCGCCTGCCGGGCGGCGAGCTTGGGCAGCTTCTGCTTGTCGTCCTCAGCGCCCTCCTCATCTTCGTCCTGGTAGACCTTGAGGAAACCGTCGAACTTGAGTACGGAGCCCGAAAGCCGGAAGTTGTAGGTGCGGTCGCCTTGGGCGTGGATCTCGACCGTGGTCTGATCCCACTGGGCCGAGGTCATCTGCGAGGCAACAAAGCGCTGCCAGATCAAGCGGTAGAGCCGGAACTGTTCCTCGCTGAGGTGCTGCCG
>CALMAN010000062.1 GCA_937859835.1 uncultured Acidipila sp.
TCTCGCCCCGGTGTCTTTAAGAAGGACAGCGGCAGTCGTCAACCGAGCCAGCTGCCTGCTAAGGTGAAGGGGCATCGAAGTGCAAGCAGGGGTGGCGTTGGGCAATCTGGCAAGTGCGATCGGCAGTGTCCGGCCTGAGGAGGCGGCTATCCTCGGGGAGCTGAAGGCCGGCTCCGAAGAAGCGTTTCGCTCGCTCCTTGCGCAGTACCAGCAGCCCATCTACTCGCTGGTGGCCCGCACCATCCGGAACTCAGCCGACGCGCCGGATCTTACCCAGGAGATCTTTATCAAGGTCTTCCGGGGCATTCGCGGGTTCAAGGGCGACTCAAGCCTGCGCACCTGGATCTACCGCATCGCCATCCACGAAGTGTCCAACCAGCGGCGCTGGTGGCGCCGGCACTGCGAGTGCGAGGTGGCGCTTGATGTCGAAATCGACTCGGGCGAGGAGGACGGGATTTCGCTGCTCGATACCCTCGCCGGGCATACCCTGTCGCCCTTTGACGCGGCGGCGCAGGAAGAACTGCGGATGCGCGTCGAGGCCGAGCTGCGCGAAGTGCCCGAACCGTTTCGCACCACGGTGGTTCTTCGCGACATCGAAGGGCTGGCCTACGAGGAAGTTGCCGAAATCCTGGACGTGCAGCTCGGCACCGTGAAGTCGCGCCTGATGCGGGGCCGCGCGGCCTTGAAAGCACGCCTCACCCCTTTTATGCAGGCCCAGCAGAAAGCACGCGATGGGGCACCGCTCCATCGGCGATCTGGGAAAGCGACGCTATGAGCATTCTGCTCTGTACGGAAGCCGAAGAGCGTTTTTCGCCGTATCTTGACGGCGCCTTGTCCGGTGTTGAGATGGCGGAAGTGCGCGAACACCTGGAGCACTGCCCCCTGTGCCACGAGAGCTTTACGCACTGGCGGGAAACCGTGTCCACCCTGTCCCGGCTTCGGCCGCTCAAGGCGCCGCCTTCGCTGCAGCTCCGGCTGCGGGTGGCCTTGTCGCAGGAAAGCGCACGCACCGCGGGCAATCTCCTGGGGAGGCTCGGCGTGCGCTGGCGCAACACCGTGGCCCCGCTCGCCGTCCAGGCCTCGGCAGGCTTTGCCAGCGCGGTGCTGCTGCTTGGCACCGTGCTGCTGCTGGTCGGCACCCTTGCCGCACCCGAACCGGCCTCGGCGCGCGACGAGCCGATCGGCATGGCGCTGCCTCCGCGGTTCCTGTACACGGCTGCCCCCGGGGGCTCCGGCCCTTCGGCAACGCTGGACGGCTCGGTGGTGGTCCGGGTGTTTGTGGACTCCGAGGGGAGAGTGTACGACTTCCGGGTGCTGTCCGGTGTTGCCGACGCGCGCAGCCGGGCGGCGCTGACCACCAACCTGATGTGGAGCGTTTTTGAGCCGGCGCGGGTCTTTGGCGAGCCCGTGCGCGGCTCGGTCATCCTGTCGGTGGCCGGGGTTTCGGTTCCGGGCTAGCGTCCGGGCGGCTCGCTCCCCTTCGGTGGGGCGAGCCGAACTCCTGCCCTGGCCGGCTCAACCCTAGCGCTGCGGAGCCCCCGGCGGCGCGGGCGCCGGAGCCGCGCTTTCCGGCGGGAGCACCTCGATGTCAAAGATCAGGTCGCTTTTGGCCGGGATCACCGGCGGCCTGCCCGCGTCGCCGTACGCCAGCTGGTACGGGATAAACAACCGGCGCTTGCCCCCGACGCGCATGCCCGCAAAGCCCTGGTCCCAGCCCGGGATCACCTGGTGAGCGCCCTGGGTAAAACTGAACGGCTCATTTCTGTCCACCGACGAATCGAACTTGGTTCCATCCGAAGCGAGCCATCCCGTGTACTGCACCCGCAGCTGCTCGCCTGGCGTGACCGGGTCGCCGGTTCCCACCGTGACGTCGGTGTAGCGAAGCGCAAACGCGGTCGCCACCGGACCGGCGGCCGGCGGGACGC
>CALMAN010000063.1 GCA_937859835.1 uncultured Acidipila sp.
GCCTAGCACCGCAACCTTGAAGAAAGATGAAGGGGGAGCAGCTCAGGCTGTGAAAAAGCGCGCCCCGGCCAGCATGAGCACGAGCGCGAGCGCGATGCGGTACACCGCAAACACCGTAAACCCGTGCCTGCGCACAAAGCCGAGGAACCACTCCACAATGGCCAGCGCCACCAGGAACGAGACCGCAAAGCCGATCAGCAGCACCACCCAGCCGTGGCCGGTCATTACCAAGGGCGCTATGGACTCGCCCGAAGCGGCGGCCGCGGCCAGCTGTTTGTGGCTGGGGTGCAGCGTTTTCAGCAGGTCGTAGCCGGTAGCCGCGATCATGACCGGAATGGATACCAGGAAGGAAAACTCCAGCGCCGCGGTGCGCGTCATCCCGGCGAGCTGGCCGGCCGAAATGGTGGACATGGAGCGGGACGTGCCGGGAAACACCGCCGAAAGCACCTGGCACAGGCCGATCCAGATCGCCTGGCCCATGCCCATCTGGTCCACGTCCTTTGTCGGGGAGTCCTGCCGCGAGCTCCACGCGTCGACCCCCCACATGACGAAGCCCCCGACCAGCAGCGACCACTCGATCACGCGGAGGCTTTCCAGGTGCTTGCCGATCACTTTTTCGAGCAGAAAGGCCGGGATCGCCGTGCACACAAAGGCGGCCATGACCAGCGTAAGTGGGTGCGTGAACCAGGTGTGGTTCTTGCCCTCGCCGTCCGGGAAGGTACGGAGAAAGGTGAGGATGCGGCGAAGAAAAAGCAGCACCAGCGCAAGGATGGCGCCCAGCTGGATGACGATCGTGTACATCTTCCAGTACGGGTCGGTGAGCGAAACGTGCATCAGCGCCTCGGCCAGGCGGAGGTGCGCGGTGGAGCTTACCGGCAAAAACTCCGTCAAACCTTCGACGATGCCAAGCAGAACAGAAACGACGTAATCGTTCAAAAGGGAGAGTCCTTTGGGGGCTGGCGGTAGGTCCTGGTGCGGCCGCTGCCGGCTGGGGGTGCGTTCCCGGGCGACGGAGCCGCCGGCGCCACCCTTATGGCCAAGAGGCTCGCGCGGCAGAAGTCACTGGCGGTCGCTGCCATATACCGGGATCGCATGCTGGACCTTGTATACCAGACCGGCTCCGCGGGCAGCATAGTCCGTGGCGGCATATTTGGACAAAAGACGCCCGGCGGTATCGACGGAGTTATTGCGGTCGCCGGTCGCGCGCTTTTCCTCGTTGTCCGCGGTCCACATGTCGCCCGCGCAGGCCAGGCGCCAGGCTGCTTCGTACAGCGCCTGCGGCGCACGGGGCGAGTCCGGATACTTGCTGGCGAAGTCGAGATAGTACGTTGCTTCCTTTTCGGGGCATTTTTCCGACCCCTGCCAGTCGCCGCACAGCTTGTTGTCGATCAGCTCGTAGGCGGCAAACGAAGCCCACTTGCTGCCGGGGAACTGGCGCTCGATGCGCTTCATCTCCGCTTCGTCCGGTAGCTGACGCAGGTAGCTTTCCTTTTCATGCGCGGAAGGCAGGGTGGCGGCGTCCTCCTTTTGCACCTGCCAAAGAATATCGGCCGAGCGCCAGGCGGCTTCCGCGGCGCGCGGACCTTGCGGAAACAGTTCGGCCGCCATGCGGTAAAGCCGCCGGGCATCGGTGGCCGCGCCCGCGGCGGCGTGCGCGTCGCTCGCGGCCTGCTCGGCACTGATCGCCTCGCCGAAAAGAATCGCTTCCCCTTCCGGGGTCTCGGTCGAGATCACGTTTGCGTCCTCGGTCCAGCCGGAGATGGGCGGGGCAGGCGGCTGACTGGTGAGCATGGGCTTGTCCTGCTCCCGCACGGTCTCGTCGTCCGTGTTCGCGTACACGCGCAGCCAGTGGCCGGAGTGCTCAAGAACCGACATTTCCCGCCCGGGCGTCACCGTGCCGATCTTGTCCGAGCCCGCGTCGGCCTGGATATACAGCGCCGTCGGCCGGATCACCGTCGCCTTGGGCGCGTTGCGCGGGTCAATCTCTCTGGGCGCGTTCTTCTGGGCAAAGGCAAGCAGGGGAAGCAAAAGCGTCAGGAATAAAAGCGTACGCAGGGGAGTGCTCCTTGAGGGGCCGCTGCCCCCATCATAAGACGGCTCCCGCCCGTGGCCCGGAACCGGCATGGGCCCTGAGTTACTTCCGGCTCCCCTGCACGGGGTAGCTTTCTTGCTTTGCCCATCTGGCGCATGCGGGCAGCGCCTTTCGTTTGCCCGCGCGCAAGTTCCCCGGAGGGCCGGGGAACTCGCTGCTAGAAACGCGTCCGCTTCAGCGCCGGCGGCGCTCCGGTGCGGCCTCCCAGAAGCCAGTCGACGCCGCTGCGTATGTCCTCCTCGCGGGCTTCTCCGGTGATCTGCGTGATCACCTCGCCACGCTCATCGAGAACAAGGGTGCTCGGCACAATGTTGCCCAGGCCAACGCGCGCCATCGTATCCGTGTCCGCACCTGTCCACACCTCCAGGTGGACGCCCTCCTTGGCAAGCAGCGGTTCGATCTTTGCGCTGTCCTTTGCCGCATCGATCGAGACGGCGATGAACCTGACCGGGCTGCCGCTGTATTGGGCGCTCAGTTGGGAAAGCCGCGGTAACTCTTCCTGGCAGGGGCCACACCAGGTGGCCCAAAAGCTGAGGACGACGATGTTGCCCCGCAGCGCAGAAAGCTTGTGCCGCTGGCCGCGCAAGTCCTTGAGCGTCACATCGGGAACCGCCTTCGCGCCGGCCACGGCTGCGCCGGCAAGCAGCAGAACGGCAAGGGAAAGACAAGGTCGCATCCCCCGCGGAACACGGCGGGCAGCGCATGGGAAGTTGCTCAAAACAAGCCTCCGGTGTGTGGAGGCGCGACCTGCTGCGAGGCCGCGCCGGCGCCTAGAAGTGGTGCGAAACGCTCGCGATCACTGTGTAATCCGCGAAGAACGCGTCCCCATTCGTGATGTGGTTTTCGAGTTCCGGCACGCTGGGCGGCCGGTCGCGGTACAACGCCCATGGCCCGTTCACCGCAAGCGTGTCGCGCTTGTAGTTCACCAGTAAGCCCGGATCGATGGAGACGATGGTGCCGGGACGGCGAAAGCCGTCGCTCGCGCCCAGCAGGTCCCGCACCGGCACGCCTTCGCCGCGGACGCCAAGGCTCAGGGCAACGCCGCGCAGCTTTGGCAGCCCCTGCGAGATGCCGGCGCGGTACAGGTACTGATCCGTGACAGACATTACGGCTTGCCCGGGCTGGCTGCGAAAGGTAGCGACCCCATTGGTGTTCTGCGGATTAAACAGGTAATTGGCCTGGCCATAAGCCGAAGCATGGCGCCAGATCGACTTATACCCTTGTGTCCCCAGGTTGAACCCCCAGGCGCCATCCCCGGGCTGCAAGGATTGGTCGGCGGTGGCCCGGATGACCTGCCCTTTCAACAAGGCCGCGCCCGAAGCATTGTCAATGCCGGTCGGCAATTTTACCGAAGCGCTCACGGCCACGTTGCCGCCGTTTTCCGTGGGCGGCCGGAAGATCCAGGCCTGCGCGCCAAGCGTCACGTCGCCGAGGCCACTTACTTCGAAGATACCGGCGGGCGGGTAAATCTGGTTGCGGGTGCCGTTGTACACGGGTACGTCCGCGATCAAGCTCCAGCGATGACTTAAGCGGTATTCAAGGCCAATGTCAAAGATATTCTGGTGGTTGCGGACCGCCGTGGGCCTTTGGATTTCGTCGCTGCCCTGGAAGTACTTGTTTGAGTTAAACACGCGGTAGCCAACCACCGCGGTCAGGTTGTGGATGGAAAAACCAGGAACGGAAGCGTCGTTTCCGGTTGTAATCAACTCGTCAATCACACGCTGGTTGCTGTGGGCGGCAACGCACCCCTGTCCAAAGGCTGCGGCGCTCACCCCCGTGATGGCGACGCATCCAAGCCATTCCAGAACTTTCCTTGCGATCTTCATGTGCCCCTCCAAGTTTTGCCCGCCGTACCCTCTGCTTTTGTTGATCAAACAGGTGGGGCCAAGCTAACTTGCGAAGGCTGCTGCTGTCTTCAATCCTAAGGTGGAGAAAGGCAACGAACCTGAGCGGGAGTAACTGAGAAGTAAGCGGGAAAGTGGTCGCAAGCCGCACCCGTGCTTCCGGCCAATGCCCCCTTACGCAACCGCGTTTGCCGCGATCGTAGCTTTGTAAAAGTGCGAGCTCAGCTTGGGCGTCCGCTTCTCCGTTTTGAAGTCAACATACGTAAGCCCGAAGCGCTTTTCATACCCGTCGGCCCACTCGTAGTTATCCAGCAGGCTCCAGCAGAAGTATCCCTTTACCGGCACTCCTTCGCTCACACCGCGGTGCAGCTGGGTCAGATAGTTGCGCAGATACATCACGCGGTCGGTATCAAGTACCTGGCCCGAAGAGTCGAGACTGTCGTTTGACGAAGCGCCGTTCTCCGTGATGTACACCGTCTTGATTCCCCAAACCTCGGCCGCCAGCTTGGGCCCCCAGTACAGCGCTTCCGGCCCGACGTGGAGCCAGTCGGAAAACATGCGCGGGTAGGAAGTAGGGAAACGCACCTCGCTGTACCCGAGCTCGCTCCCGGGGTCGGCCATGACATAGGTTGGCGTGTAGATATTGATGCCTACAAAGTCGAGCGGGCTGGAGATGCTCTTGAGGTCCGCGCTGGTAAACCGCGGCGCGTTCGCGCCCCCACGCTTCAGATAAGCATCCGTGTAGCGGCCGGTCAGGATGACATTGAGGTAGCGCGCGTTTTCTTCCTGCATCGCGGTGCGCGCGGCACGGATGTGCTCCTCCGTCGCGATGGCCGGGCAGGTGGCCGTGATGTT
The DNA here is from genome assembly GCA_937859835.1 of uncultured Acidipila sp. Classification (GTDB taxonomy): domain Bacteria; phylum Acidobacteriota; class Terriglobia; order Terriglobales; family Acidobacteriaceae; genus EB88. Next base: position 4,792 of record CALMAN010000063.1, read on the forward strand.
TTCAGCAAGTCCTACCTGCGTCCCGGTTTTCGCCTGCGCGCGAATAGCTTCGACGGCAAGGCCGTGGCCCAGAACAGCGTTGTGGCACAGCTGCGCAAACGGTTGCGGCTCGAGCTTCAGCCCCGGGGCGTGAATGCCGTTTCCGTAGCCGAGCTCGGTAAACGTGCTGATCTCATTGGTGGTCATGAAGTGCTGGATGCGGTCGGAAAGCTTGCCGGCCGTGTAGCCGGCGTAGGCGGCAAAAGCCTCGGCCGTGGCCCGGTTCTGCCATCCGCCCTTGTCCTCCAGCGCCTGCGGCAGGTCCCAGTGGTAGAGCGTGCAGTACGGGGCAATGCCCGCTTCCAGCAGCGCGTCGGCCAGGCGCTGGTAATGGTCAATGCCCGCGGGATTGGGCGTACCCGTGCCCTGCGGAAAGATGCGCGGCCAGGCGATTGAAAACCGGCAGGTTTTCAGCCCCAGGTCTTTCATCAGCGCGATGTCTTCCTTGTAGCGGTGGTACGTATCGTCGGCCACGTCGCCGGTGTCGCCGTTGTGGGTCTTGCCGGGCGTGTGGGAAAACGTGTCCCAGATCGAGGTGCCGCGGCCGTCCTCGTGCACCGCGCCTTCCACCTGGTAGCTCGCCGTTGCGGAGCCCCAAAGAAAGCCCTCCGGAAACGTCCTTGCCCCCGTGGTGGTGGCGGCGCTGTCGGTTTGCGCGTGCGCCGCAGCAGCCTCCGTAAGAGCCGGAACAGAAGCGGCGGCAGCAGCGGCAAGGCGGCCAAACGATCGTCGGGAAAGCTGTCTAGGCACCGGTGGGTCTCCCTTTCTTTTCGAACGCGAGTATAGCGGCTGGACCGAACGGCTGGAAAACCGCCCGCGCGGCTCAGGCGCAGGTTCTAGCCAGCAGCTCGGCAAACAAGCGAGGGTCCACATTGCGCCCGCTCAGCACCGCGACTGCCTTGCGGTACGGCAGCACTTCGGTCGCGTGAAACAGCAGCGCGGCGGCAGCCACGGCGCCGCTCGGCTCGGCCACCAGGCCGCGCTCCCCGGAACCGGGGCGAGCCGGGCAGCACGCATGGAGGACGCGCACCGCGGCCCGGATCTCCTCTTCCGACACGGCCACAATGCTGTCGGCAAACGCGTGGATGTGCGCCCAGTTCCGCTCCCCGAGCGACTCGGTGCGCAGCCCATCCGCAATCGTGCGCGTTGTAAGCTCGGGAGGCCAGCTCCGCAGCGAGCCGAGCAGAAAGCTTTCGCGTGCGTCGCCGGCGAGCTCGGGTTCCACCCCGAGCACGGAAACCTCCGGCCGCTGGTGCTTGATGGCGGCAACGATTCCCGACAGGAGGCCGCCGCCTGAAACCGGCACCAGCACCAGGTCGACATCCGGGAGCTGCTCGAGGATTTCAAGCCCGCAGGTCCCCTGCCCGGCGATGATGTCCGCGTCGTCATAGGGCGGGATCATGACAAAGCCGTGTTCCTGAGCCAGGGCCTCGGCGCGGGCGCGACGCTCGGACGAGGAAGCGCCGACCGTCACGATCTCCGCGCCCAGGGCGAGCGTAGCGGCGCGCTTGATCGCGGGCGCGTTCGATGGCATCACGATCACGGCGCGCGCAGCCGCCGCCCGCGCCGCGTACGCAACGCCCTGGGCATGGTTGCCGCTTGAATACGTGATCACGCCGCGGCGGCGCAGCTCGGGCGCGAGCGAGAAGATCTTGTTGGCCGCACCGCGCAGCTTAAAGGAGCCGATCGGCTGCGCGCCTTCGTCCTTGAGCCAAAGCGCGCCGGGCACACCCGGAGCGGGAAACGGCACCAGGGGCGTGCGCACCGCGATGCGGCCGATGCGCTTCTGGGCCGCCTGGAGTTCCGCAAGGGTGGTCAGCCGTTCCTGCATGCTCCTAATCCTACGTTCAACGCTACGTTCAACGCTTCGTTCAACGCCTTCCTTCAAGCCTTCCGCGCGTTCGATCTTTCCGCGGCAGGGAAGCAGCGACCCTACTTGCCGCCGCCGGCGGCGGCCGGGCCCGGCACCATGCGCAGCATGCCCTCGCCAAAGGCCAGGGCAGGCGCGGGACCAGGCGGCTGGTGCGCAGCAGCCCGCTCGGCGTATTCAACGCGGCCCGCAAAGTCGTACGGCCGCGTCCAGAAAAAGACGTGCGTGCGCTGGTGCGGGTCGTTCACCACGGAAAGCCCAACCTCCTGGTATCCGGGCTGGTAGCGGGGAGGCGCAAGCGCGGTTGCCGCCAGCAGCAGCAGCGCTGCGGTCCCGATGCCGGCGTACACAGGCCGCCGCCAAGCGCCCATGCCGCTGCCAAGCACGGCCAGCGCGACCGCCGGCAGCAGGAGCCGCTCGCCGACGTTGGCGTTGCGCAGCAGCGTGGCCGGATCCACGAGGCCGGCCACCGTGCATTGGTGGGCCAGCAGGGTGGCGCCCGCGAATGGGCGGGTCCTCAGGGCATCCCAAAGAAACTTGATGAGCACCGCGCCGAGGCACAGGAGCACGAGTCCGTTCGCGGCAACTCCGGCCAGGTACAGTGGCTTGTCGCGGGCAAAGTCGCCAAGGCCGCCATACACAAAGTCGTGGTACACGCCAAGCTTTGAGAAAACATACGCCCGGTAGGCGAGCCACTGCGCGGGGCCGTGGAGGTTTGGGGAAAAGCTGGTAGCCTTGTCCACCCGCGGGTCGGCCGCATGCCACCACAGCGCCAGGGCGCAGGCAGGGGCAAGCGCCAAGAGCCGCTTCCATCCGGCCAGTACCCCCGGCAACGTTTCAAAGAAAACGTAAAAACACAGAAACAGAAGCGGCAGGATGTGCGTGACAAAGAGCAGCAGCGAAACCAGAAGGATCACCAGCGGACGGCAGCGGTCTACCGGGTCGCACACCACATAGCTGAGGAAGAGCAGCAGGGCGATCTGGAAGTTGACCTCCCCGGCCCAGAAGCTGCTGTTGACAAGCAGAAGCGGCAGAAGCACGAACAGCAGCAGGTTGGGGTGCCCGGTTCCGGCGCGACGGCTGATCCGGTACAGCAGCAGGGTGCCCAGCAGCAGGTAGCCGACCAGAAACGTGCGGGCGGCCGCGATCGGGGAAAGCACAAGCATCAGCCCGGTCATCACGTTCTGCTCGAGCCCGTTCGGTACGGGCCAGGTTTTAAACGCGACGCCCGAGGCCAACGGGCTGCCGAGCAGCAGGCTCTTGGCCAGGAAGCTCTGGTAGATCCACTCGCAAAAGTCCTGCATGGGTGGCATGGGGCAGCGGAAAAGAATCACCAGCATCAAGGCAAGAAAGCAGCCTGCAAGCAGGAGGGAGGCACCCTCGGCCTGGCCCGCTCGCAGGCTGCCCCGGCCACGGTCCTCCGTGACACGCGCGAGCCCTGGGTCGCGCGAAAGAACTCTGGTCGTTTCCATCCCTGCCCCGCTTTCCTGTTTGGCAGTGCGTTCGGTCATCACGAGAAAAGAGCTGCGGCTTGCGGGCCCGGGTGGCGCCGTCGATACTGGACCACATGATAAGCGAGGCGCTGGGCAGGGCAAATGTTTCTCGGCAGCGAAAAGCGACCGCGCTTGCGATCGGCGTTCTTGTTTGCCTGATTATCTGTATTTCCTTTCTTCCCCTCCAGCTAAAAATGGCGATCGGCGTCGACCGCAGTTACGGTTGGCACATCGCCAGCCACCTGCTTGCCTTTTCTCTCCTGGCCGGGCTGTTGCGCTTCGGCACACAGCGCTGGCACGCGCTGGGGGCAGCCCTGGTGACGATTTCACTGGGCGCGGTGCTGGAAGTGTTCGAACGGGTGCTGTACAGCAATCCCGTGGAGTGGAAAGACATCGCGATCGACAGCGCCGCGGCCTGCGCCGGCGCGCTGGTCAGCGACTGGCTGCTGGGCATGGCAGCGCACCGGGCACAGCCAGGGAGGATCATCTAGCGACAACCCACCTGGGCCACGCTGGCCGCGCGAAGCAGCGCGGCTCGGGAAGCGGCTGCTCGGAACGGGGTTTCATGCAATTGGTTTATGGGCCGGTTCATGACCCTGTTCATGGATCGGAAAATCCTGCCGATCTTACCCCGTGTGAACGGTGTAGCCCAACGTGTGCAGAGCCTGGATGGGGTGCGAGCACTCGCCGTCATCACCGTGATTCTGTGCCATCTCGTGCAGCGGTTCGCCGTGGTTCCCCGCGCGCTGCCCGTGATCGACGGGGTCCAGATGTTTTTCGTGCTGAGCGGCTTTTTGATCACCAGCCTGCTGCTGCGGGAGCAGCAGCGGACGGGAACCATCGCCCTGCCGAGCTTCTACACCCGGCGCGCGCTCCGCATTCTTCCTCCCCTGTTTGTGTACCTCCTGGTTGCAGCGCTTTTGTGCCACGGCACCGGCCAGCCGGTGCCATGGGGCGCCATGGGAAGCGCCGCGCTGCTGCTTACCGGGCTCGACCCTGCTTTTGGCTCTTTTCTTACCGACCATCTCTGGTCGCTTGCCGTGGAAGAGCAGTTTTATCTCCTGTGGCCGTTGCTCCTGATGGGCGCCCTGCGCTGGGGTGGGAAACGGCGGGCCGCGTGGCTCGCCCTGCTCCTGATCGGTGCAAGTCCGCTGCTGCGCACCCTGATGTGGCTCGTCCACTCGCCCCTGCTCGCGCACAAGCAGGCCGTGCTGCTGCCCGGCCGCATGGACAGTCTGTTTGCCGGATCTTTGGCGGCCCTGTGCATGGGCACGGCGCGCTTTGAGGCGCTGTACAGCCGCGTCCGCCGCTTCCCCTGGGTTTCTCCGTTGTTCTTTGCGCTTCTTTCGCCGCTGCTCCGCATCCTGGGTGGCTCTGCGTACACCTTTACCTGCGGTTACACACTGGAAGCGCTCTGCGAAACTGCCTTCCTGGTGTGGCTCATCCGCAGCCCGGAAAGCGTCGCCGCCCGCGTCCTGGGCGCCAAACCGCTCGCCTTTCTCGGCACCATCTCCTACAGCCTCTACCTGTACCAGTCAGCCCTGATCCACAACTGGCACTCGATGCGGTGGAACGGAAGCGTGCCCGGGGTGCTTGCCGCCGTGTTCGCCGCCGGCCTCGGGTCGTATTTCCTTGTTGAGGTGCCGGCGATGCGTCGCCGTTCGAGGCAGCGCGAACAAGGAGCCGCACCTTTCCGGCTCACCGAGACGCAGTGCCCGGCCCTGATGGTGGGCAGTCGCACGGCTTCTAAATAGACCCGCGTTCCGCGGCGGCGCGTTGGGGCCGGGGCTGGCTGCAAGCAGCGGTGTCCCAAGAAGATTTGAGAAGGTCAGAGAAGATCGGAAAGGGAAACAGCTTTGACGCTAACCAGGGCCGGAAGCGAAGATCCGGAAGGTCCCGAGGGACCTCGGGAGAACGATGGCACGTCGCCTTTCTACTACGCGCAGAGACCGGGAAGCCTGGCAGCCCAGGATCCCGTTCTCCGTGTGTGTGTGTGAGCATCTGCCGCGAGCGACCTCTGCTTCGGTGGCCTAGGACTGGTGCTTGCCGACGCCGCCGAACACGCGCGTTACTTCGCGCACAAACGCCTGCGCCGCTGCCGGCGTGGGTGTGGCCCCGTTCAGGATCGTCTGGTACTGGAGGTCTTTTCCGTAGAACGCCTGCGTGTCCTTGCTGTTCTGGTTCACTTCATCGCCCGAAAGGTCGATCCCGGCGAAAAGCCCCTTGTTGCGTGAATAGCTCAGGAACTCCGCGCTGGCGATCTCCGTGGTGTCCGCTTGCGATTCCCGGCCCACCGGCCCGGCCGCAACCGAAACGTCCCCGCCCAGCTTGATCTTGGCCTTGAGCAGGTCGTCGCCGCTGCGCTTGGTCATGCCGATCAGCACCAGGTCAGTCGACTGCCCACCGGCCTGCAAACCAAAGCTCACACCGGCCATCTGCACAAAGGCCGGCGAGCTCCAGCCTTTTCCGCTCACAAAGCAGGTCGCCAACCCCTGCCCATACTGCGCACCGCCGAGAAAGGCGCCCTTTTTAAAACCCGGCACGACCAGGACGCAGCGCGCCTTGCGTGCAATCCGGTCCGGAACACCCTTGTCCGGCACCGCGGCAAGCTGGTGCAGAATTGCCGTTGCGGAGGCAATCCGGTCGTTTAGCTTTGCTGACGTGTCATCGCCTGCGGCCAGTGCCGCACCTGGCACCAAAGCGGCGAGCATCAAAAGCCCTGCGCGTATCTTCATGGTTCCCGTTCTCCCTCGTTCAAACAAGCTTTTCCCACCCTGAGCCATACCCTGTTTTCCGGCACATCTTTGCGGCAACAAAAAAGCGACTCGGTCATGAAGATGCATAGAAAACGCCAAACGAACGCCTGCACCCTGCTCTGCCCGGCCCGCTTCTTGCGGGAGCCCAATGGGCCGGGCAACAAGAAGCGGGCGGCTCCTTACACCTCAAGGATGACCGGCATGATCAGCGGCCGGCGGCTGGTGTGCTTCTGGATATAACGTTTCAGGTCGATCCGAATCTTTTCCTTCATCACCCCGGGGTCGGCCTTTTCCTCAGCGCTTGAGGTTTCCAAGGTTTGCTGGATCACGTTGCGCGCGTCATTGAGGATCGCGGCATCGGCCCCGACAAAGCCGCGGGTGATGACCTCCGGGGCGCGCTCGACCTTGCCGGAAAGCTTGTTGATGGTGAGGATCGGCAGAACAATCCCGTCCTCGGACAGGTTGCGGCGATCGCGCATCACCAGGTCGCCCACAACGTCCGCGGTCGAGCCGGAGTCGATACACACCCGGCCGGCCGTCACCTTGCCCCCCTTGCGGGCCCGGGTCGGGGTGAGCTCCAGGATGTCCCCGTCCTCGATCAAAATCGCCTCGCCCACCACCCCCGTAGCCCTGGCGAGCTCTGCATGCTTTTTCAAGTGCCGGTAGTCGCCATGGACGGGAATGAAAAATTTGGGCCGCAGCAGGTTGATCAGCAGCCGCGGCTCTTCCTGCGATGCGTGGCCGGAAACATGGATCTACCCCATCGACCCGTCATCGTAAAGCACCTCGGCCTCGCGGCGGTACAGGTGGTCGATGACGCGGTAGATCGATTTTTCATTGCCCGGGATCACGCGCGACGAAAGCAGAACCGTGTCGCCGGGTGAAATGCGGGCGTGCTTGTGGTTGTCGACGGCCGCGCGGGACAGCGCGCTCATTGGCTCGCCCTGCGTGCCCGAGATCAAAACCATCACGTTTTCAGGCGAGTAGTCGCCGATCTGCCCGGGGTGGATGGTCAGGCCGGGCGGCAGGTTCAGGTAGCCCAGGTCCTGCGCGATCTCGCTCGACTCCATCATGGAGCGGCCCACCACCGCGACCTTGCGGCCGTACTTATGCGCCAGGTCCAGGGCGATCTGGATCCGGTAGATGGAGGAAGAAAAGCAGGAAAAGAAAAGCTTCTTCTTGGTGCGCAAAAACACTTCGTCCAACCGCGGCTTGACCGCCCACTCGCTGGGCGTGTAGCCCGAACGGTCGACGTTGGTGGAATCCTGCAGCAGCGCGAGCACGCCCTTTTGGCCATACTCGGCAAACTTGTGGAGGTCAAACGCCTTTCCGTCCGGTGGAGACAGATCGATCTTGAAGTCGCCCGTGTGCACAAGCACGCCCACCGGGGTTTCAATGGCCATGGCGATACAGTCAACCAGCGAATGCGTGACACGAATCGGTTCAATGGTGAACGGGCCGATGGTGAACTTGTTGTTGGGCGCAATCTCGATCAGCTCGGTGCTGTCGAGCATCTTGTGCTCTTCAAGCTTGCCTTCCACGTAGGCGAGGGTGAACTCGGTCCCGTACACCGGGACGTTGACCTCCGACAGGATCCACGGCAGGCCGCCGATGTGGTCTTCATGGCCGTGCGTCAGCAGGATGCCGCGCACCATTGCTTTGTTTTCAACCAGGTAGGTGATATCCGGAACCACGATATCGACGCCGAGGAGCTCGGACTCAGGGAACATGAGCCCGGCATCAATGACCACGATATCGTCCCGGTAACGAACGGCCATGCAGTTCATACCGAACTCGCCCAGGCCGCCGAGGGGGATCAGCTTTACACTCTCTTCTGCCATCTGAATCTTTTATGTTAGCAGGCTGGCCGCGGCCGCCGATTGGCCGCATCGATGAGAAGCCTGGGAAAGCCAGCGCCCCACGCACATGGCGCCGGAGGCAAAGGCGCAAAACGAACGGGTCCGGCTTGCCGGCAGGTTCGCGGCGGGTTCTCAGCAGATTGCTGGGACGTCTCAGCGATCCACTCCGGGCCAACTTTCCCGTAGCCGCCCGGCGCTTTTCAGGGGAACAAACAAAGCCGTTCGCGCTCCGCGTCCGGCCCCAGCCCAGCCGCGTCTGACCCCGTATGCACGCCGATGTCTGGATCAAGCGGGATGACGTCGCGCTCGGGATCGCCGGGCTGCTGCTGGCAGCCTCCCATCTTGCAGTGCTGGTCCTCATGGTGGTCTGGTTCAGCCTTCGCAAGCCAACCACGTGGGCATTGTTTCGGCTGCGGCTCGGTGCCGTCCTCCGCGGGCAGCCCATGCCCCACCGCATGCCCGCGAGCCCGCTTAGACGGGCGCCGGGCGACGGAAATCCACCAGGAGCGCGGTAAGCAGGGCGCCGGCCAGCAGTGCCGACGCCAGAAAAAACGGCGAGCCGGGCAGGTGGAACCAGGCGTGCGCCCCGATGGACCGGGCAAACACAAAGGTAAACAGGCCCGGGCCGATCAGCCCGGAGATGCCGCGCAGCGAGTGGATAGCCCCCTGGAGCTGGCCCTGCTCGTTTGCTTCCGCGCTGGCGCTCATCATGCTCTGCGATGCCGGCCACACAAACGACATCCCATTCATGACCGGGATGCCAAGCCAGAGCAGGGTGCCCGTTCTTGACAGCCCAAACATGGCGAAGCCCAGCATGCCCATGCCGAGCCCCAGCAGGATCGACCCGCGCTCGCCGAACGCCTTCACGACGCGCTTGACGAAGACCCCTCCGTACAGCCCGGAGAACAGCCCGACCGTGCCGAGGGAAATCCCCACCATCCGGTCAGACCAGCCGAACCGGTAATCGGCGTACAGCACGTACACGTTCATCAGCGACTGCTGGGCGCCGTAGGCCAGCAGCAACACCCCGGCCAGCGCAAGCAGGTAGCGCGAGCGGCTTAGCATGCGCAGCGAGCCGACCGGGTTGGCGCGCCACCAGGAAAAGGCGCTCCGGTTTTCCCGCTTCAGCGACTCCGGCAGCACCAGCAGGCCGTACATCCCGTTCAGCAGGCTGAGCCCCGCCGACACCCAAAACGGCGCGCGCGGGCTGATGCCGCCCAGCAGCCCGCCCACCGCCGGGCCCAGCACAAAGCCCATGGCAAAGGCTGCCGCCAGCAGGCCAAAGGAAGCAGCGCGCTTTTCAGGCGGCGTGACGTCGGCAATGTAGGCCTGCGCAGTCGGCACGGTGGAGGTGGTCAGCCCGGAAACGATGCGCCCCAGCAGCAGCCAGCCGACGGTGGGCGCCCAGGCCATCAGCAGGTAGTCGAAGCCAAGGCCGAAGTTTGAAAGCAGCACGATAGGCCTGCGTCCCCAACGATCGGACAAGGAGCCGATCACGGGGGAAAACACAAACTGCATCGCCGCAAACACCGTCCCAAAGATGCCCAGCAGCTGCGAGGCCTGGGACGGAGTGCCGTGCATCAGGTTTTCGACCAGGCGCGGCAGCACGGGCGCGATCATGCCGAGCGCCAGCATGTCGAGCGCGACCGTGAAAAAGATAAACAGCGTCGCCGCCGGACGCGCGCCCGCGGTGCCGGCACTGCCTGTTCTCGCGGGCGCCTGATCTGGCGTACGGTCGAGCGTATCGGCAATCTCCGGCTCGGCTCCGGGCAGGCGGGCGCCCGGCTCTTCTTTGGGCTGGGTCAGCATCTCGGCTTGAGTCTACCGGACTCGGCCCCGCTTTTTTGCGAAGGGAGGGAACCGGGGCTGCCCTCCCGCCGTAGTGTTTCCACAGCGGCGGCAGGCGGAAAGAGGTGTGTGTGTGATGAAGCAAACAGTGGCTCGTCTCGGGGCTCGTCTCGGGGCTCGTTTTGGGGCGCGTTTCGGGTTCAAGGTGGTTGCGTCCGTGGTGCTTGTGCTGGCCGGACCGGCCTGTTCCGCAGCCGGCAACAACAGCTGCGGCGAGGCCGGCCAGCCATCCACCTACCAGCAGCAGCCGGGCGACACCTCCACAACAACGCGGCTCGATGTGTCTCGCCCTTTTCCCAGCGCGGGCGACCTCCAGGTCAACGTGTGCAGCGGGGAGCTCCGGGTGGAGCCGGCGCCCCGAGGGGACCGGTTGCGCGTCACGGCCGCCGCGTCCGGCGCTGAGCTCCCCCTGGCCAGATACCTCCAGGACTTCAACGTGTCCGGCGGGCACGCGGTGGTCAACCTCCGCACCCCCAAGGAGCTCCACGCGGTGGTGACCGTTTTTGTCCCCAGCGCGCCGGCACTTCGCAGCCAGGTCAATCTGGGCGCCGGCACGCTGGTCTTCCACGCCGGCGGCTTGCCCGGGGACCGGCAGCTCAATGTCGGCGCGGGAACAGCGCGCCTGCTGCTCGAGGGCGACCGCGATTACGCGACTCTGGAAGCAAATGTGGGCGTGGGCATGATGGAGGACCGCCGCCCGTCCGGGGAGAACTCCTACGGCCTGGTAAGCCGGAGCATGCAAGGCAAAGGCCGTGGCGATCTTCAGCTCAATGTCGGCGCGGGCAAGGTAGTCCTTGAGCCGGAGGGCGAGTAGCCCCCGAGCCGGAGGCGACTAGCCCCCGAGCCGGAGGCGACTAGCCCCGGAGCCGGAGGCGACTAGCCCCCGAGCCGGAGGCGACTAGCCTACGATAGGGAGCATGGACCCGTTTCCATCGGACGACCCGGTTGCGCTCTTCGCGCTGTGGCTCAAGGACGCGGAAGCGAGCGAGCTAAACGACCCCAACGCGGCCGCCCTGGCAACGGCTGGGCCCGCCGGCGCGCCCAGCGTGCGCATGGTGCTGGTCAAGCGGGTCGATACCCGCGGCTTTTGCTTTTTCACCAACGCCGAAAGCCAGAAAGGGTGCGAACTGGCTGCCAATCCCCAGGCCGCCCTGTGCTTCCACTGGAAGTCGCTGCGGCGGCAGGTGCGGGTCGCCGGGCCGGTCTCGCCGCTGCCGGACGCCGAGGTCGATGCGTACTTCCACAGCCGCTCGCGCCGCAGCCAGGTCGGCGCGGCCGTGTCGCAGCAAAGCCGTCCGCTCGCGAGCCGCGAAACACTCGAGGAGGCCGTGTCGGGCTTTGAGGCCGAACACCCCGGGGAGATCCCCCGTCCCGGCTACTGGCGCGGCTACCTGATCCGGGCAGAGCGCATCGAGTTTTGGCGCGACGGCCCGGACCGACTCCACGACCGGCTGCGCTTTGTGCGGGCGGGCACGGGCTGGCAGGCAACGCGATTGTTCCCGTAGACGCAGAGCGTCCCCGGCCACACGCCGCACCCCCCGGACGCATCTCTCGATAGCAGCAAGCGAAAGCAGGGCTCCGTCCGATGAGCATGGAAACACTCACGTACATGGGGCTGCCCGGGTGCATCAAGCTATCCAACGGCAGCGTCGATCTGATTGCCACCACTGCGGTAGGACCCCGCATTCTTTTTTACGGACCCAGGAACGGCAAGAACCTTCTCGCCCTTTTTCCCGAAAACGCAACCGAAACCGCCCTGGGCAGCTGGAAGCCGTACGGTGGGCATCGGCTTTGGGTGTGGCCTGAGCTGTTTCCCGCCACCTATGCCCCGGACAACGACCCCATTGCGCACGAGCCGGACGGGGAACTCGGCCTGACGCTGCGGCAACCGGCGGACAAGGCCGGGATGGAAAAGCAGATCCGCATCACGCTCGACGCGGCCGGGTCGCATGTGCTGCTCGAGCAGACCGTGACCAGCCGCAATCTTTGGCCGGTCGACATCGCGGCCTGGGCGATTTCGGTCGTCGCTTGTGGCACCGCGATTGTGCCGCGCGTTCCTTTCCGCAGCCACGATGACTACGTCACCGTGACCCAGCCTTTGGCCCTGTGCGCCTTTACCGACCTCCAGGATCCGCGCTTCACCCTGGGCTCCCGCTACCTGCTGCTGCGGGCCGACCCCGCCCGGACAGACTCGCAAAAGTTCGGGCTGCGCAACAAGCAGGACTGGTGCGCGCACCTGGTCGATGACTCCTTGTTTGTGAAGCGCTTCGCCCATGAAGAAGAGGCCGCGTACCCGGACTACGGCGTCAACAACGAGGTGTATGTCGCGGGCAGCTACATGGAGGTCGAACTGCTCGGCCCCCGGCGCACCGTTGCCCCGGGCGAGTCGCTGACGCTGGTGGAGCACTGGCACCTGTTTGGAAATGTGCCGGTGTCCGGGGCAGTTCGCGACGAAGAAGCTCTTCATCAGGCGATCGCCGGCAGCATCGCGACGCTTTTCTAAGCCGAGGCGCCGAGAGGTAAGTAGCCCGGCTCTCGGCCGCAAGCGCCGCACCTCCTGCCTGTCCCGGGGGTGCGGCGGCGCCGGCAGCCGTGTGCTCTAGCGAAGCAGTTCCTCAAGCGTGGCACTCAGGTCCGTTTTGCTGTCGCGGTACTTCACAATCACCGGCGTGTACAGGCTCAGGCCCCACGCCGAGCCCGCGCCCTTGTGTACGGCGCGTGCACCGGGAACGACCACGGCGTTTTCGGGAATGATCAGCGGGCAGTCAAGCGTGGCTCGCACCACGGTGCCGTGCACCAGGTCGTAGACCGGCGTGCCCCGGGTAAGGATCGTGCCGGCAGCCAGCACCGCCCCGCGCCGCACCACGGTGCCCTCGTACACGCCGCAGTTGCCGCCTGCCAGCACGTCGTCCTCCAGGATGACGGGCGAAGCGTTTACCGGCTCCAACACCCCGCCGACCTGTGCGGCCGCGCTTAGGTGCACGCGCCGGCCGATCTGCGCGCAGGAGCCTACCAGGGCATGCGAATCGATCATGGTCCCCGCGTCGACGTAAGCTCCCACATTTACGTACGCAGGCGGCATGATGACCACGCCGGGCGCAACAAAGGCCCCGGCGCGCACGGCCGAGCCACCCGGCACCACCCGCACCCCGTCTGCCTCAGCCCAGCTCCGCGCGGGAAAAGTGTTCTTGTCAACAAACGGAAAACCGCCTGGTCCGCCATCCCCGCTGCCTTCGAGCCTGCCCAGCCGGAAACCCAGCAGGATGCCCCGCTTGACCCAGGGCTGCACCCGCCAGCCCGTGGGGGTGCTGGGATCCGGCTCGGCGGCGCGCGCGGTGCCGGCCTCCAGGGCCCGGCGCAGCGCAAGAAAGGCCTCCATGGCCAGCGGGTCCTGGGCCGCGGCTTCCCCCGCCTCCACCACCGCTTCGATCCGGGCGCGCAGAGTTTCATCCCTTTCATCCATGGGCTGGCATGTTTCCTTTCGGTCGAGTCACTCGGGAGGATGGTGGCAGCGGGAAGCGGTCATCTTTCGAGCAGCCCGCGGGCCCCTCGCCCGCCGGAGTCCCCGGGCGCTTTGTTTTCCGGGCAGGAGGTTCTAAACCGTCGAGGCTCCGGCCGGTTGAAGCAGGCCCAGCTCCCCGGCCAGGCTGTGGAGCCGCTCGCGCGTGGGATGCGAGACCGGCATCATGGGCAGCCGGTAGGTTTCGTGGATGCGCCCCATCATGGCCAGCAGCGCCTTGACCGGACCCGGACTCGGCTCGAGAAAGTTGGCCAGCAGCAGCGGGAAGTAGGTGTGGTTCAGCCGGCGCGCGGTCGGCCAGTCGTTGCGCAAGGCAGCATGGATCATTGCGCTCATCTCGCGCGGAATTACGTTGGAAGCAACGGAAACCAGGCCGGCTCCCCCGGCGCCAAGCACGCCCAGCGCCATCGCGTCGTCGCCGGCGTAGACGGAAAAGGAGCGGGGCACCAGTGTCAGCAGCTCGGTGATCTGCACCAGGTTGCTGCTCGACTCCTTGATGCCGGCAATGTTGCGGCACGCTTCCGCGAGCCGGACCACCGTGGCCGGCTCGAGATTGGTCCCGGTGCGGCTGGGGATGTTGTAGAGCACGACCGGAAAAGGCGCGACTGCCTCGGCAACTGCCTGGAAGTGGGCGAACTGCCCCGCCTGGCCGGGCTTGTTATAGAACGGGTTCGCAGTCAGAACCGCGGTGATGCCGGGGATGCGGGTGGCCGCCACGGCGCGCTCAACCGCCTCGCGCGTGGAGTTGCTGGAGCAGCCCGCCCACACCGGTACCCGGCCGGCGGCATGCGACCCCACGGTGTCGAGCACCAGAAGCCACTCGTCGTGCGAGAGCGTAGGGGTTTCGCCCGTGGTGCCGCAGGCGACCAGCCAGTCGACGCCCGGCGGCTGGTTGCGCTCGCTCCCTTGCGCCTGACCCGGGCCGCCGATCTGCCAATCGACCAGGGCGCGCAGGGCTGGCTCGTCAAGGGCCCCATCCGCGCGGAATGGGGTTACCAGCGCTGTGCCGCACCCAACCAGTTCCATATCTACCCGAGTCTATACCCGGCTTTCACGCCTTTTCCAACCGCCTTTCCCGTTCTGAAATCACCTCCGTGCCACGGGGAGTCACTCGGCTCATGGCTCCGCCGGCCCTGCCGATGCAGAAGGGGAGCGAGCGCGACCCGAAACCCAAAAGCGCGCCGATGCGAGGACACTGCCATGATCTCCGTAGTTATCCTGACCAAGAATGAAGAGCGCGACCTGCCGGACTGCCTGGCCTCGGTCAGCTTCTGTGACGATGTACATGTGTTTGACTCGTGCAGCACAGACCGGACCCAGGAGGTCGCGCGCGCGCTCGGCGCGCACGTGCACCAGCGCAAGTTTGACTCCTATGCCGCGCAGCGCAATGCCGCCCTGGACACCATCCCCTTTAAGCACCCTTGGGTCTTTATCCTGGACGCGGATGAGCGGCTCAACCCGGTGGTGTGGGAAGAAGCGGTCAAGGCCACCACGGCCGCGCCGCCCGAGGTGCATGCCTACCGCATCCGCCGCGACGACCACTTCCTCGGTCACCACCTCCGCCACGCGCAGATGATGGCCCTGTACACGCGGCTGGTGCGGGTGGGCTTTGTGCACTACACGCGCGACATCAACGAGTTCCTGGAAGTGAAGGGCGAAACCCGGCAGCTTGAAAACCGCTTTGATCACTACTCCTTTTCCAAGGGCCTCGACCGCTGGTTTGACAAGCACAACCTGTACTCGTCGATGGAAGCGCGCATCGTTGCCGAAAGGAGCTTTGAAAGCGACGTCAGCCTGCGGACAGCCTTGTTCCACCACGACTTCCATACCCGCCGGCGCGCCCAGAAAGCGATCTTCTATCTCCTGCCGGGCCGCCCGGTGCTGCGCTGGCTGTACCTGATGTTTGTGCGCCGGGGCTTGCTCGACGGCAAGGCAGGGCTGATCTACGCGACCCTGCAGGCCATGTACGAGTGGCAGATCGTGCTGAAAACGCGCGAAATGCTGGCCGCGGGCACGGGCAACATGGGCCTGGCCGGCGATCCCTTGCACGGAGACCTGGTCCCCGGACGCTAAGCTCGGCAACGGTACACTGTGGCTGGCCGGGCAACTGCCCCGGCCGGCCAGCGGAGTGTGTAGGGGTCCATGCTGTCGGTGCTGATCATCACAAAGAACGAGGAGCAGGACCTGCCCGGCTGCCTCCAGTCGGTCACCTGGTCTGATGATGTCCACGTGTTTGACTCGTTCAGCACAGACCGGACGGTTGAGATCGCGCGGGCGCACGGGGCCGCGGTGCACCAGCGCATCTTTGACAGCTACGCCGGGCAGCGCAACGCCGGCCTGGCCGTCGCCTACCGGCATCCCTGGCTGCTGATCCTGGACGCGGACGAGCGCGCCAATCCGGCGCTCGCGAGCATCCTTGCGACCGAAACCGCCGTGGCAGGGGCCGGTGTCGGCGCCTTTCGGCTCAGGCGGCGCGACTACTTCCTGGGAAGCTGGCTCAAGCATGCGCAGACGACGCCCTTCTACATCCGCGTGCTGCGGCTGGGCCAGGCGCGCTTTCGCCGCGAGGTAAACGAGGTGCTGGAGGTCAATGGCGCAATCGTTGACCTCCCGGAAGCCTACTTCGATCACTACCCTTTCTCGAAAGGGCTGACGCACTGGGTTGCCAAGCACAACGCGTACTCAAGTGGCGAAGCGCAGATTGTGGCGGCGAGCGCCTTTGCGGGCGAGGTTTCCTGGACCAAGGCTTTGTTCGCGCGGGACTTCAACGTAAAGCACGCCGCGCGCAAAGCCGTGTTTTACAGCCTTCCCGGCAGGCCCCTGCTGCGCTGGGCCTACCTGATGTTTTATCGCGGCGGCATTTTGGACGGGCGCGCCGGCTTCATCTACTCGACGCTGCAAGCCTTTTACGAGTGGCTGATTATTCTGAAGACGCGCGAGCTGCGCGTGGCGAGCGGGGAAGGAAAGCAACCGTGATCGAGCGGGAAAGCGAGCCTCACACCATGGGCGTCTCCCCAGCCGGACCAGGCGGTGCGCCCCGCACCCCGGACGGCAGCGCGTTGCAAGCCGGGGGCAAGCTCGAGCCGCAGACTGGCACAAGCGACCCGACGCTACGCCCGGCCTACTCGCTCCGCAACCGCCTGGCGCGTCTGCTTTGGGGCGTCACCTACGCGCTGCTTTACCGGCCTTCGCCCCGCCCGCTGCACGCCTGGCGCGCGTTTCTTCTGCGGCTGTTTGGAGCCAGGCTGGGGCCGAAGTGCCACTTCTATGCCAAGGGCCGCATCTGGGCGCCCTGGAACCTCCACTGCGAAGACCGCGTCTCGCTGGCCGATGACGCCGAGCTGTACAACCCCTCGCTCTTCACCATCGGCTCGCACGCCATCATCTCGCAGGGCGCGTACGTGTGCGGCGCGACCCACACCTACAACGATCCCGGGTTCCAGCTGGTGTCGATGCCCATGCGGCTCGGCGCGTACTCCTGGGTTTGCGCGCGCGCCATCGTTTCGCCCGGCGTCAACCTCGGCCAGGGCGCGATCCTGGGCCTGGGCTCGATCGCCACCAAGGACCTGGAACCCTTCGGGATCTACGCCGGCGTCCCCGCCAAGAAAGTCAAGGAGCGCGAGCGTACCGCGGTCCCCGAGCCGTACCGGTAGCTGGGGGGCGTTTGGTCAGAAAGCCGCCGGCTCGACCGGGAGCGCACCAGAGGCCCGCACCACTTGCTCCCGCGGTTCAAAGAGGCAGCGCGTTGGCTCACCGGTGCCCCGACTCACCCGTGCTCCCACCGTCGCGCAGCCGCGGCGCGATCGCGGCAAAGTCCCACACGCCCGGCGCAGTCTGTGCGAGGAGCCACTCGGCGGCGCGTACGGCCCCGAGCGCAAAGGCGCGGCGCGACCAGGCCTCGTGCCCGAGCGTAAGGGTTTCGTCCGGGGAGCGTAGCGTCAGCACATGGAGCCCGGCCGCGTCGCCCTCGCGATGCGAGATGACCGGAGCGCTCGCTCGCGCCGCTTCTTCGACCATGCGCTGCAGCGTGAGTGCGGTGCCGGACGGCGCGTCGCGCTTGGTGATGTGGTGCGTTTCCTCGATCTGCAACGCAAAGCCCGGCAGCGCTTCGGCCAGCTCGCGCGCGGCGCGAAAAAACGCCTGCACCCCGAGCGAGAAGTTTGTCCCGTGCAGCAGGGATGCGCCGTGCTCCTGGGCAAGCCCTTGCATCGCCGGCAGTGCCGCGTACCAGCCCGTGGTGCCCACCACCACGCGGGCGCCAAGCGGGAGCAATGCGCGCAGGTTGTCAACCACCGCGGCGGGCGTCGTGAAATCGATCGCTCCGTCAACCGCTCCAAGCAACTCGCGTGTGAGCGCGCGACCGCCCGGGTTGTCAGCCGAGCCGAGGACCTGTACTCCGTGGCCGCGTTCGCGCGCTGCTGCAGCGACCATGCTGCCGGTCTTGCCTCGGCCCAGAATCAAAAAGTTTGCCACGTTCATCTCCGGGCCGTACATCGGGCGTACTTCGGCCGAAAACCGCCTGCGCGGCGTGCGGTGCTTTCAGCTTCGCGCCCGCAACCCTGCTACGCGCGCGCTTCCACGTCGAAGATCGCTGGATCCGGCTCCGCGAAAAACTCCGCATGGAGCGACCGGATCGCCTCATCCACGTCATCCTCGTCGATCATGAAGCTCATGTTGATCTCGCTCGCGCCCTGCGAGATCATCCGCACGTTGATGTGGCGGATGGCTGTAAACAGCCGCGCCGCAATCCCTGAGTGCCCTCGTATGTCTTCGCCCACCAGGCACACCAGCGCTTTCCGCCCTTCGTACTTCACGTCCGCCAGCTTTGACAGGTCGGCAGCGATCGCAGGCAGCGCCTCATTCGAGTCCACGGTCAGCGACACGCTCACTTCGGAAGTCGACACCATGTCCACCGCGCACCGGTGCTTGTCAAAGATGTCAAAGATCGCCTTGAGGTATCCGTGGGTCATCAGCAT
>CALMAN010000064.1:0-6195 GCA_937859835.1 uncultured Acidipila sp.
CGCCTCCCTCCCTCCCCATGCTCCCGTAGGTGAAAATGACCATCCTGGAATTAAAAGAAAAGAACATCACGGAGCTGAGCCGCATCGCGCGCTCGCTCGATATCCCCGGCGCCAGCGGGCTCCGCAAGCAAGATCTGATCTTCAAGATTCTGCAAGCGCAAAGCGAAAAAGAAGGGCATATCTTCGCCGAAGGGGTGCTTGAAATCCTGCCCGACGGCTACGGGTTTCTTCGCTCGCCTGATTACAACTATCTCCCCGGGCCGGATGACATCTATGTTTCCCCCTCGCAGATCCGCAAGTTTGACTTAAAAACCGGCGACACGATCTCCGGCAATGTGCGTCCTCCGCACGAAGGCGAAAAGTATTTCGCCCTGGTCAAGATAGAAGCGATTAACTTTGAGTCGCCCGAAGAAACACGGAACAAGATACTGTTTGATAACTTGACGCCCTTGTACCCACAGGAGCGGATCAAGATGGAAACCGTGCGCGAGTCAATCTCCGGCCGCGTGATGGATATGCTGACGCCGATCGGCAAAGGCCAGCGCGGCCTGATTGTGGCGCCCCCGCGCACCGGCAAAACCATGCTGCTGCAGGCCATCGCCAACTCCGTGACTTCCAACCATCCGGAGGTCGCGCTGATTGTTCTGCTCATCGACGAGCGGCCGGAAGAAGTGACCGACATGCAACGCTCCGTCAAGGGCGAAGTGATCTCGTCTACTTTTGACGAGCCCGCGGCGCGGCACGTGCAGGTCGCCGAGATGGTCATCGAAAAGGCCAAGCGGCTGGTCGAGCACAAGCGCGATGTCGTCATTCTGCTTGACTCGATCACTCGCCTGGCGCGCGCCTACAACACCATCGTTCCCCCTTCGGGCAAGGTGCTCTCGGGCGGCGTGGACTCGAACGCACTGCAACGGCCCAAGCGCTTTTTCGGTGCGGCGCGCAACATCGAAGAAGGCGGCTCGCTCACCATCATCGCCACCGCGCTGGTTGATACCGGTTCGCGCATGGACGAAGTGATCTTCGAAGAGTTCAAGGGAACCGGTAACATGGAAGTCATTCTTGACCGGAAGCTGATCGATAAGCGCGTCTTCCCGGCCATTGACATCCAGCGCTCGGGAACACGCAAGGAAGAACTGCTGATCACCAAGGACGACCTAAGCCGGGTGTGGGTATTGCGCAAGGTACTTAACCCCTTGTCGCCCACCGAAGCGATGGAGCTGTTAGTCGATAAGTTAGGCAAAACCCGGAATAATGCCGAGTTCCTCCATAACATGAGCTCCCTTTAGCCTTCGAGGGCCAGCTACCCCTGCGTTCGTCCGCCCCGGGGGCAGTGGGTGGCAGCCCGCACCCGCCGGGTGTGCTCCGGACTTCCCGGCCGCGAGACCCAGTCATACATCCGCGCGGGAGCGCCCGGCTCGCCTAGCCTTTGCTTTTTGGGTATTCCACCTTGAGCGTGTCCAACGCCGGCAGAATTACCGGCAGGATGCGCGTGGCGACGCGGCCGGCCCGCACAGCGGGGTCGCTGTTTGCAAGCGCCTGCGCCGCTTCGGCGTCGGCCGCCTCGAGGATGGAGAAGCCCACGATTTCGCCGCCATCGGGAACCGGGCCGGCCAGCTTGTAGCGGCGCCACTCCAACTGCTCCCGGAGAAAGCTGAGCTGTTCGCCCATCAGCGTTTCCGCGCCCTCCGGGTCGTCCCAGCGCTCGCCCTTGACCAGAAAACACAGAAAGTACGGCCGGAGGTTCCGGGGAATGTCGCGGGGCCGGTCGGTGCTTGCCCGCGCTGCTTCCGGCTGTGCTGCTTCAGGCATGGGCGCCTTCCCTTCCCGCTTCCCCAGCAGGATACCGTAACCCCCTTGAAAAGAGCAGGTGCGCCGGCCTTGCCTGCTCGATACACTCGACGGGTATGGCGATTGCCGAACGGCTCTACCTCCAAGACCCGAAACTCGCGAACTTCCGCGCCAAGGTGTCCGATATCCGGGAGTTTGCTCGCAAGGACGGCGTGCAGGTATGGCAGGTCGCGCTGGATCGCACGGCGTTTTACCCTACCGGCGGAGGCCAGCCGCACGACCTGGGCATGCTCAAGGCTACTTCCCGCTCCGGTGCGGAGCTGCTCGTGCCCGTCGAGGACGTGCAGGAGGATGAGGCCGGCGAGGTGTGGCACACCACCGGAAAGCCCCTGCTTGCCGGCACGCCGGTCGAGTGCACCCTCGATGAGGAGCGCCGCCGGGATCACACCCAGCAGCATTCGGGGCAGCACCTCCTGTCGGCGCTGCTGGCAACGAAGTTCGGCCTGCGTACGGTGTCGTTCCACCTGGGCCAGCAGGACACCACCATCGACCTCGAAGCCGAGCCCGGGGACGCACGAGCGCCCCTGGCCGACCGGCTGGATGCCGTGCTGACCGAGGCGGAGGAGGACGTAAACCGGGCCATCGCGCGAAACCTGGCGGTCTCGGTGCGCGTGGTGTCGCGCGAGCAGGCGCAGGCGCTGTTGGCCGCAGGCTCCCTGCGCAAGCTGCCGGCGCGCGCGGGCGACATGCGCCTGGTAGAAATCCCGGGGATCGACCTGAATGCATGCGGCGGCACTCACGTTGCGGCCCTGGGCGAGATCGGCAGCGTGCTGCTGCGGGGCACCGAGCGCGTCAAAAACGGGCTTCGTCTCCACTTTGTGTGCGGCCTGCGTGCCGTGCGCGCCGCGCGCGGGGACTGGCGCGAGCTCGGCAACGCGTCCGCCCTGCTGTCGGTCGGGCGCGCCGAGGTGACCGCGGCGCTTGCGCGGCTGCAGGGCGAAGCGCGCGCCCTGGCCAAGGAGCGCCTGCGCCTCCGGGAAGAGATCGCCTCCAGCCATGCCGTGCAGCTTGCCGTCGAAGAACCCTTCCAGGGCGGTTTGCGGCTGGTGTCGCGCCGCTTCGCGGAGCGCGACCCCGAGTACCTGAAGCTGCTGGCGACCCGGCTGCTCCAAGCAGTCCCCCACACGGCTGCCGTTCTGGCCGCGACCGGGAGCGAGCCGGCAACGGTCCTGATCGCCTCCAACCTGGCAGCCGGGGCCGGACGGACGTCCCGGGCCTGCGACGTGCTGCTTCGGGGCGTGCTTGCCCCCTACGGTTTGCGCGGCGGGGGCACGGCCGAGCTGGCGCAGGCCGAAGTGCCGGCGGCGCTGCTCGGGGATGTGATCGCGAGCCTGGAGCGGGAGCTCGCCGGGCCCTAGCGCTCCCCGTTTTCCGCCGGGGAAGCCCGGGACGAACTGGGTTCTACCCGGGGCGTTGTGCAGCACCGTGAGTTCTCGCGGGCGCCGTCGGCTCCGGGAAAGCGGGTTGCTAGCTCCAGTAGGAGCGATCGAGCGTGCGGTACTGGATGGCTTCCGCGATGTGGGGCAGCGCAACCGCGTCCGAGCCTTCCAGGTCCGCCACGGTACGGGCCACCTTGAGGATGCGGTCGTGGGCGCGGGCGGTCAGCCCCTGCTGTTGCATGGCCCGCTCCAGCAGGCGCTCGGCGTCGGCGCCCAGCTCGCAAAACGTGCGGATCTGGCGCGTGCCCATTTGGGCATTCGCGTAGATCTTTTCCTTGGCTCCCGCGAAGCGAGCCCGCTGGCGCTCCCGGGCCGCGAGCACCCGGCCGCGAATCGATGCCGAGCTTTCGGCCGAAGCCGTCGAGCGCAGCTCACGGTACTGCACCGCCGGCACTTCGATATGGATGTCGATGCGATCGAGCAGGGGCCCGCTCACCTTGGCCACGTAGCGCTGGATCAGCGGGGGCGTGCAGTGGCACTCGCGCGACTTGTCGTTGAAATAGCCGCAGGGGCAGGGGTTCATGGCAGCCGCCAGCATAAAGCGCGCCGGAAAGGTAAGCGACATCGCGGCGCGCGCGATCACAACGGCGCCGTCCTCGAGCGGCTGGCGCATGACCTCGAGCACGTTGCGGGGAAACTCCGGCAGCTCATCGAGAAAGAGCACCCCGTTGTGCGACAGCGACACCTCGCCCGGCCGCGGCACCGCTCCCCCGCCGATCAGCCCCGCGTCCGAGATGGTGTGGTGCGGCGCGCGAAAGGGCCGCTCCGTCACAAGGCCCGCACCTTCTTCAAGCACCGACGCCACCGAGTGAATCTTTGTTGTTTCCAGTGCTTCCCCAAGCGACAGCGGCGCCAGGATCGTCGGCAGGCGCTTGGCCAGCATGGTTTTGCCCGAGCCCGGAGGTCCGATCATCAGGATGTTATGTCCGCCCGCGGCCGCGACCTCAAGCGCCCGCTTGGAGCCGCCCTGGCCGCGCACGTCCGCGAAGTCGACGTGGAACTGCTGCTCTTCGGAGAGCAGCGAGCGCGCTTCCACGCGAAAAGGGGCGGACTGGATGCCGCCCGCCGCGTGCTCGTTGAGGAGCCGGCGCACGCAGTTGAGCGATTCGGCCGGGTACACGTCCACCCCGTCGACCACGGCGGCTTCGCGTGCATTGGCCTGGGGCACGATCAGGGTCCGGATGCCGCGCTCGCGGGCCAGGATCGCGATGGGCAGCATCCCGGGTACGGGCCGCAGCATGCCGTCCAGGCCCAGCTCGCCGATCAGCAGAATCTCGCCCAGCGCCTTGATCTGCATGGCGCCCGAGGCATGGAGAATGCCGATGGCGATCGCAAGATCAAAGCCCGAGCCCTCCTTTTTGAGGTCGGCCGGGGCAAGATTGATGGTGATGGAGGTGGGCGGAATCTGGAAGCCGGAGTTCTTGATCGCTGCCCGCACGCGCTCGCGCGACTCGCGCACAGCCGAGTCTGGCAGCCCAACCATGTAGAAGCGGTCTTCCATCAGCTTGACGCCGGAAAAGTCCACTTCCACGTCGATCAGGTTCGCGTCAATGCCGTACACGGCGGCGCTCAGGGCTTTGGCAAGCATAGGTTTGGGGGTTTGCGAGCTTGAGCCTAGCACCGGGGACGGCGCGGATGGGCAGAGAAAAGCCGGGCGACGTGACCTTGGAGTCTTTTCGGGACGAGAGTCCGGGCAGGTGTCCGGGCAAGTGTCCGGGCAGGTGTCCGGGCAAGTGTCCGAAGCGGGCGCGGCAGGCGCCTGCCCGGGCGGCTTCCACGCCGCGCACGAGGATGCCGGCCCGGAGCCCGGGTGCGGATAACGCCCGGCCCAGCCTCCGCATCTTTCCGAGATACATGGCAGGCACCGGTACGATCCCTCGCAAACGCTTCGGCAGAACAGATGTGCAGATTTCCGCCCTTGGCCTTGGCGGCCATCACCTGGGCGCTGCTGAAAGCGAGCAGATCGCGGTCGAGATCGTGCACCGGGCCCTCGACGGGGGCGTGAACTTCTTTGATTGCTGCTGGGAATACAACCGCGGCAAGTCGGAAGACTGGCTAGGGAAGGGCCTCAAAGGCCGGCGTGACCAGGCCTTCCTGATGACCAAGGTGTGTACCCACGGCCGGGATGCTTCGCTTGCGACGCAGATGCTTGACCAAAGCCTGCGCCGGCTGCAAACCGACCACCTGGACCTGTGGCAGATTCACGGGGTCGGCTTTGACAACGATGCCGAGCTGTTTATCCGCCCCGGCGGGGCAGCCGAAGCGCTGGCCCGGGCCAAAAAGGAAGGCAAGGTGCGCTTTGTCGGCTTCACGGGCCACAAGGATCCGGACATCCACCTGTCGTTCCTCGAAACCGGCTTCCCATTCGACGCCGTGCAGATGCCGCTGAACCCGTTTGACGCCCACTTTTTCTCGTTTGAACAGAAGGTGCTGCCCGTGCTCAACCAGAAAGGCATTGCGCCGCTGGCCATGAAGCCGATCGGCGGGCACGGTGAGCCGGTGCAGAAGGGCGTTTTTACCGCCCCCGAACTGCTGCGTTATTCCATGTCGCTGCCGGTAGCCACCACCATCACCGGCGTCGCGGACTTAAAGATCCTGGAGCAGAATCTCCAGGTGGCGCAGAACTTTACCCCCCTGAGCGAGAACGAGATGCAGGCATTGCGGGACCGCGCCAAACAGTACGCGGGCGACGGGCGCTTCGAGGTGTACAAGACGTCGATCAAGTTTGACAATCCGGAAGCCCGGATGGCCCATGCCTTCCCTCTCGACACCGAGCAGGTTGAGGTCAAGCAGATGATCTATGCCACGCAGAACACCGGCCGGCCCTATCCCCAGGTCACGAACTCGCCGGGCGTTTAGCCCCTTCCCCAACCAGTTGAGAGACACGATGACCTTTCCTGAACAAGAA
>CALMAN010000064.1:6205-12096 GCA_937859835.1 uncultured Acidipila sp.
GGCTTTGAACGACCTGTCGCGCCGGCGCTTTCTGCAAACGGCCGCGCTGACCGGTGCCGCCGCCGCCATGCCGGCGGCCACCGAAGCAACAGCCGAGGCGCAGGCGACCTATGCCCGCAGCACCGGCCACGTCCCCGCATCCTCCCTGCCCAACCCCATCGTGCCGAACCCGCCCGGGCAGTATTCGGCTTCCCCGGGTTTCACGGTGCCCCGGCGAACCCTGGGCAGCACCGGGCTCCAGGTGTCGATCCTGGGCATGGGGGGCTTCCACCTTGGAACAGCTTCCGGCCAGGAAGAGGTGAACAACATGGTAGCCAAGGCGCTCGACCATGGCATCAACTTCTTCGACAACGCTTGGGAGTACCACGAGGGCATGAGCGAGGAACGGGCGGGCATCGCGCTCAAAGGCAAGCGTGACCAGGCCATCGTGATGACCAAAGTCTGCACCCATGGCCGCGACCAAAAGGTCGCCATGCGCATGCTGGAAGAGTCGCTAACGCGGCTCCAAACCGATCATCTGGATGTGTGGCAGGTCCACGAGGTGATCTACTACAACGACCCCGAGCTGGTGTACGCGGAGGACGGGGTGCTCGAAGCGCTGAGCAAGGCCAAGCAGCAGGGCAAAGTGCGCTTCGTCGGCTTTACCGGCCACAAGAATCCATCCATTCACCTCGACATGCTGAACCGCGGCTTCCCGTTCGACACCGTGCAGATGCCCATCAATGCCTTCGACCCCAGCTACCGCTCGTTTGAAAAGCAGGTGCTGCCGGTCGCCCTGGCCAAAGGCATGGGCGTGCTCTCGATGAAAAGCATGGGCGGCTCCGGCGAGCCGATTGTGCATGGGGCGCTGACGCCGACCGAAGCCCTTTCCTACGCGATGAGCGTACCCGGCGTTTCCACCACGATTGCAGGGATGGACTCGATGGCAATCCTTGACCAGAACCTCGAGATCCTGCGCGACTTCAAGCCGCTGGGTGAGCAGCAGATGACCGCCCTGCGCGAGCACGGGCAGCAGTTCCACGATGGCCGCTATGAGCTGTTCAAGAGCACCGTCAAGTATGACGGCGCAGTTGGGCGCGAGCAGCACCAATACCCTTCTGCGTCGGAGTTGCCGGCCTGAGGGCTGCCCTTGGTAACCGCGCGGGAGTCCCGTGGACGCTCTAGAATCAAAGAAGCGTGAAGACCAGCTTCTTTGATCTGTTCAAGCTTGGCATCGGCCCATCCAGCTCGCACACCATGGGGCCCATGCGCGCGGCCCGCACTTTTGTGCAGGAGCTGGCCGACCGGTCGCTGCTCGACCGGACCCGGCAGGTTGCGGCCGAACTGTACGGTTCGCTCGCACTTACCGGCAAGGGGCATGGAACCGATCGAGCCGTTCTGCTTGGCCTGCTGGGCGAGGAAGCGGCAACGGTCGATCCGGACACCGTGGACAGCTGGCTTGCCGACGTCCAGGCCAGCGGCACGCTCGATCTGCTCGGGACGCACGCGGTGCCTTTCCAGGTCGACGCCGATCTCCTGTTTCATCGCAATACCATGCTGCCGCCGGGCGCCCGCACCGAACACCCAAACGGGATGCGCTTTGCCGCGCGGGATGGCAGCGGCCTCCTGCTGCTGACGCGCACGTACTTCTCGATCGGCGGCGGATTCATCGTGCCCGACGGAGAGGACCTGCGCGAGCCCGGCGACCAGGCGGCGCCTTCCGGGACCACAACACCCCTGCCCTTCCCGTTCGCGAGCGCCGCGGAGCTGCTCGCCATGGCGGACACGGCGGAGATCACGATCGCCGAGCTGATGTTTCGCAACGAGTGTGCTCTGCGCAGCCCGGAAGCCGTGCGGGCTGGCGTGCTCGCGACCTGGGCAGCCATGCGCGCGTGCATGGAACGGGGCATGGTGACCGAAGGGACGCTGCCCGGAGGGTTGAATGTGCGCCGGCGCGCGCCACGGCTGGCAGCAAAGCTGCGGGCGCGCGCCGCCGACCCGCTTGCGCCGCTTGACTGGCTCACCGTGTTTGCCATGGCCGTAAACGAAGAGAACGCAGCGGGCGGCCGCGTGGTGACCGCCCCAACCAATGGGGCCGCGGGGGTGGTGCCGGCCGTAGCTCGTTTCTATCTCGACGCAGCAGCGGACGCCGACGATGCGGGCCTGCTGCGCTACTTCCTGACCGCCGCGGCCATTGGCGTGCTCTACAAGGAGAACGCATCGATCTCGGGCGCGGAGGTAGGCTGCCAGGGCGAAGTGGGCGTGGCCTGCTCCATGGCTGCCGGCGGCCTGGCGGCGGCGCTCGGCGGCACCAACAACCAGGTCGAGCACGCGGCCGAAATCGCCATGGAACACAACCTCGGCATGACCTGCGATCCGATCGGCGGGCTGGTGCAGATCCCCTGCATCGAGCGCAACGCCATGGGCGCGAACAAGGCAGTGCAGGCCTGCCGCATCTCCATGCACGAGGGCGACGGGCACAAGGTGTCCCTCGATCAGGTGATCCGCACCATGTACCTCACCGGGCTTGACATGCAGTCGCGCTACAAGGAAACCTCGCTTGCCGGGCTTGCCTTGAACATCATCGAGTGCTGAGCGGCAGATCCCCATGGCGCGCAGGCGATGGATCGCGGATGAGTGGGGTTCCGGGCGCGCGGCGCTGGTCGGCACGCAAGCCCGGCACCTGGCCCGGGTTCTACGGGCAGCGCCCGGGATGCGGTACGAGGTGCTGGCCGGCTCCGAGGTGTGGCTCGCGCGGGTTTCCTCGGTCGCCGAAGACCGGGTCGAGTTTCAGCTCGAAAGCGAAGTGCCCGCCGAGCGTGCCCTGGCCCTGACGCTGGTGCTGGCTGTGTTTAAGTTCGATCGCTTTGAATGGGCAGTGGAAAAGGCAACCGAGCTGGGTGTGGAGCGGATCGTCCCGGTGCTTGCGCGGCGGACGGAAAAGCACCTGGCGCAGGCTGCGGCCGCGCGGGGGGAGCGATGGCGGCGCCTTGCCCATGAGGCTGCCAAGCAGTCGCGGCGCGCGGATCTCCCGGTCCTCGAGGACGCGCGCAGCCTCGGGGAAGCGGTGCCCCTGATCCTGGCGGCGACCAGACTTCAGTGCGCGGAAAACGAGCGTACCGTCCAGTTGTTCGACGCGCTGCGGTCTGCGCGGGACGGGGACTCGGTGGCGCTGGCCGTGGGGCCGGAAGGCGGCTGGACCGAGGAGGAAGACGCGCTTTTCCTCGGGAACGGGTGGCAGGCCGTAAGCCTGGGACCGAGAATCCTGCGCGCCGAAACCGCGGCGATCGCAGCGACGGCGATCGCCGCTGCGTCGCTCGGCTAGTCGAGGGGCGAGAAGCCGGCGCCGCGCTCACTGAAGGCGCCGGTTCCCGGCCGGCTTCCGTCGTTTTCCCCGGAGCTACGAGAGCATTTCCTTCAGCTTGGTCAGAAGCGAGCGCGAAGTGGGCGCGTTTTCGGTGACCATGCTGTCCCCCAGCTGCCGCAGCCATTCCCGCTGCTCGCGCGTCAGCTTTCTGGGCGTTTGTACCGCGACCTCCGCGATCAGGTCGCCGCGGCCGTGCTCGTTCAGGTACGGAACGCCCTTGCCGCGCAGCCGAAACTCCTTGCCGCTTTGCGTCCCTTCCGGCACTTTCAGCTTGGTGTCGGCTTCCAGGGTAGGAATGGTGATCTCGTCTCCCAGGGCCGCCTGTGTAAACGAAATCGGGATGACGCAGTGCAGGTCGTTGCCGTCGCGCTCAAAAAACGGGTGGGGCTTGACGGTGAGAACAATGTACAGGTCCCCGGAGGGGCCGCCAAAGCGCCCCGCATCGCCGCCACCCTGGTAGCGGATGCGAGTTCCTTCTTCCACGCCGGCCGGGATGCTCACGCGGACCGTGTGCGTCTTTTCGGTGCGGCCATCGCCGTGGCAGGTCGGGCACGGGTCGGTGATGACCTGGCCAGTCCCGTTGCACACCGTGCAGGTACGCGCGACCGAAAAGAAGCCCTGCTGGAAACGGACCTGCCCGCGCCCTCCACACTGCTTGCACACCGCCGGACCCTTGTTCGACCGGGTGCCGACCCCATCGCAGCTTTCGCAGAGTTCCATGCGCTTGACCGAAACCTCGATCTCCTTGCCGAAGACCGCTTCCGCGAAGTCAATGGTCTGGTCGTAGCGCAGGTCGCGCCCACGCTGCGCGCGCGAGGCACGCCCCCCGCGCCCGGAGCCGCCGGCAAACATTTCGCCGAAGATGTCGCCAAAGATGTCGCCGAGGTCCTGCGCGTTGGCAAACGGATTGCCCGCGGCCCCCGCGCCGCTCACGCCGGCGTGTCCGTAGCGATCGTAGGCCGCGCGCTTATCCGGGTCGCTCAGGACCTGGTAGGCTTCCGAGCACTCCTTGAACTTTTCTTCCGCGGCTGCGTCGCCGGGGTTGCGATCCGGATGGTACTGCATCGCGAGCTTGCGGTACGCCGCCTTGAGCTCGCTGTCAGAGGCGGTGCGAGAAACAGCGAGAACTGCGTAGTAGTCGAGTTTGGCCACGGTCGGAACGGGTTATGCCCTCTTCTGCTGCGGATTGCTCACGATGCGCACAAGAGCCGGCCGCAGCAGCCGCTCCCGAAGACGATAGCCACGCCGCACTTCGTCGAAAACCTGCCCGTCCGGCAGCTCGGCGGACTCCACATTGCCAAGCGCCTCATGGAGGCGCGGATCAAAAGGGACGCCAGCGGTTTCCACAGGAACGACGTTGAGCGAGCGCAGGGCTTCTTCCATCTGCTTGGCGATCAGCTCGACCCCGGTGCGCAGCTGTTCGGCCGTTCCATTGGCCTTAAGGGCGAGCTGGAAGTTGTCGAGCACGGGGAGAAACTGCTCAACGGCGCTGCCGGTCGCGTACTCGCGAAACTCGCTCCGCTCGCGATCGGCGCGGCGGCGGGCATTTTCAAACTCCGCCTGCAGCCGTGCCAGCCGGTCGAGCAGCGCGTCGCGCTCCCCGCGCAGCTGCTCGGCCTCGTGGTCGGCCTGTTCGCCCGGACGGATCGGTCCGGCTGTGCGTTCGGTCCCTTCGACCCCGGTGGTGAGATCATCGGCAGGGTCGCTGACGGGATCCGTATTCTGAATGGCTTCCAGCAGTTCTTCTGATGTTTCTGGTCGGGTCTGGCTCATTGTTTTGTCCTCGGCTTCAGGCTCCGCATTGCCCCGCAGCCGCTCAATCCCGTCTCGGATCCGGCTTTGCAGAGTGGGGCGCATCACCCTATTTTCCCATGATTGCCGGCTTGGCTGCTGCGCATCTTCCGCCTAGGAGGGCGGCACCTGCAGGATGCGGTCGGAAAGCTGGGCAAGAAAAGCGACCGCCTCCATCGTCTTGCCGTACTCGACCCGCGTCGGGGCGATCACGGCCAGGGTGCCGGAGTGGTCCTGCCCGAGCCGCGCCGGTGCCCCGATGAGCACGAAGTTGCTCATCTCCGGCAGGTCAGGCAGCTCGCTTTCAAGCCCTACCACCACCCGGACGGTCTGCTGGCGGGCATCGACGTAGGCGCGCAGCAGTGCTACCACCCGCTGCTTTTCTTCAAGCGCCGCGAGCATCTGGCGCAGCATGGCGCGATCCATCTCGCTGCCCAGCAGGTTGCCGACGCCCCCGATGAAGATGGTGTTCTCGGCCCCGGTGTGCTGGAGCGCGCCGCCCGTGCACAGCTCTTCGACCGAACGCAGGAGACGGTCGTAGGCGCTTTGCTCTTCGGCCATGCGGGTGAGGAGCTCGGTGCGGATGCGGTCGACCGACCAGCCGCGGAAGTTCTCGTTCAGGTAGCGCGCGCTCGCGTCCAGCTCGACCGGCTCCATTTCCCGCGCAAGGGCGAGAACGCGGTTGAGCACCACGCCCGAGGTCGTGACCAGCACG
Source organism: uncultured Acidipila sp. (assembly GCA_937859835.1). Classification (GTDB taxonomy): domain Bacteria; phylum Acidobacteriota; class Terriglobia; order Terriglobales; family Acidobacteriaceae; genus EB88. The sequence continues at coordinate 12,058 of CALMAN010000064.1, forward strand.
GCCAGGATGCGCCCCGTGCCGACACGCGAAAAGTGGATG
>CALMAN010000065.1:0-1703 GCA_937859835.1 uncultured Acidipila sp.
TTCCCGGACGACGCCGGAAGGATTCACCTTTGACTTTGGCGGCCATGTGCTGTTTCCGCACAAGCATTATGAGCGCTTTGGCGCGATGCTGAAGGCCCTGCCGATTCGCTGGGCTTCGTCGGTGCCTATGCGCGGGGTGCAAACGGAAGGGCGCTTTCTGCCCTACCCGGCGCAGCGCAACCTGCAGCGGCTGCCCTTGCGCAAGCTGGTGCGCGCGCTGTGCAGCGTGGCGCTGCACCGGATGCACACCCCGGTCGAGGAAGAAGGCGCGGCTCCCGAAGCAGAAAACGGCGACCTGGGGAGCTACCTCCAACGGCACTTTGGCCGGTACATCACCAGCATCCTGATGGGGCCGCTGAACCGGAAGCAGTGGGCGCATGCGCCCGAGCAGTTGACCGACGTTTGGGTGCGGCACCGGTCGGGCTCAAAGGTGCGCAATGTGGCAGACATGGACCTGCCGCGGATGGTGCGCAACCTTTTGCTGCGGGAAGATGACCCGGGCTGGACCCCGGAAACCAAGGTGACCTACCCGGCCGAAGGCGGGTCGGGCGCGATCTGGTCGGCAGTGGCTCGGGCGATCCCGGCAGAGAAGATGCTGCTCGGCACAAAGGTCGTCCAGATTTCGTTCGAAAACAAGACTGCAACCCTGAGCACCGGGGAGCAGGTGCGCTGGGATCAGCTGATTTCGACCATGCCGCTGGACACGCTGCTCCGCTCGGTGACCGATCGACCGGAGCTGACCGCGAAGGCAGCGGGGCTGGTCAAGGCGCGGTCGCGGCTGTTTGGCTTTGGCGTGCGCGGGCAGCTGCCGGCGCGCTACGCGGGCCTGCACTCCTGCCAGGTAACGGATGCCGATGTGCCGTTTTGGCGGCTGAACCTGCCCATGACGGTAAGCAAGGGCAATGGACCCGAAGGCTGCTTTTCCATGCTGTGCGAGGTGAGCGAGCCTGCTTCCGAACCAGCGCGGTCCCCGGACGAGCTCCGCGCCGCAGTCAGGGAAAGCCTGTACCGGATGGGTCTGGTCGACCAGCCAGGACTTGAACTGGTTTCGCGATGGGAGTACACGGTGGAGCATGGCTATCCGGTCCCGTTTCTGGGCCGCGATGCGCTGCTCAGCCAGATCCAGCCGCACCTGGAAGAGGCGGGCGTGTACAGCCGGGGACGGTTCGGCACCTGGCGGTATGAGATTTCAAACCAGGACCACGCGTTTATGCAAGGAGTGGAAGTGGTGCGCCGCATCCTGTTCCGGATCCCGGAGGAGACGTACGGCAACGCCAGCGCGGTGAACGAAACCACGACCCCGGAAGACGTCAAGATCGCGGCCGAGCCGGCACGGGATCCACTGCAGCAGCCGGTCAGCGTCAACGCCGGGTAGCTTCAAGGTCCGGCCCCGAAAGGGCTCTGCTGGCCCGGTCGTTCTTCCGCTCCGCGGCCGGGCAGCAGCAGCCCGTGTTCAAACCCGATTATGAACGGGTGCCGCTTCGCCTCGCGAGCGGCGCCCGTTTGCGTCTGTGCGCCGTGGGCGGCCTCCTGGGGCCTCCTGCGCATCTTTGAGCAAAGGCTGTGCTGTGTTGGGACACTCGGCCCAAGGCTGCGAGCCAGGGTGAGAGCAGGACTCTCCGTGCCGCCTGGAGCGTGTGGACCTGAACGAAGCCGCTGAACTCGCCAGCAAACGACCAGGTGCAGAGGCTGTGCTGCACTTT
>CALMAN010000065.1:1713-4403 GCA_937859835.1 uncultured Acidipila sp.
GAACAAACGCCGCGCTGGGGCTGGGCGGAGATGGTTCTGCTGCTAGCCTGGTGCGCCGTGGTGGCCGGTGCGGTGCGGCAGCACTGGCCATGGGCCGACGAGATGCAGGCCTGGCTGCTGGCTGGCGGCGCGAGCTGGAAGATGCTGTTCGGCACCAGCCTCCACTATGAGGGAACGGGCGGCCTGTGGCACGCCCTGCTGAAGCTGCTGCAGCAAGGGGGGATCTCCTACTGGGGCATGCGCTGGGTCGCGGCGGGCGCACAGGGCGTGGGCATGCTGCTGCTGCTCGGCTATGCGCCGTTTCCCCGAGCCGTACGCTACCTGCTGCCGTTTACCTTTTTTCTGCTGTATCAAGACGGGGTGGTCGCGCGCTCCTACTGCCTGTTTGCGGCGCTGGCTTTTGCCGCGGCGGCGCTGCTCTGCGCGCGCCGCCCGCGGCCGCTGCTCTTGGCCCTGCTGCTGGGGCTGATGGCCAACGTATCGCTCCACGGGGCCGTCGCTTCGGGCGGGCTGGCGCTTACAGCCTTGTGGGTGTGGCGAGGCCGGCTCGCGCAACGCGCCCCGGCGGTGCTGCTGCTCGTGGGCTTTTGGGCGGCAGCTGTGACGGCCATGACGCCGGCCCGCGACGTCGACTTCGACGCCGGCAACAACATCCAGCGTTCGGTAGCCAAGGCCAAGCAGGCGCTGGGCCTGAAGGGGGCGCCGCCGCCACCGGCCATCGCGGGGCTGCCCATGGCCGGACTCACGCCCGCGCCGGTACGGGTCAACATTCGCCACGGCGAAGCGCGGTTGTGGAACAAGCTGGCGAGGGTCCTGGGGGTGGTCACGTACCCCCTGTCGAGTTCACCGGCCCTGGCGCTGTTGCTGGTAGGGTGCGTGGTGGCGCAGGCGTGGATGCCCGGCGAGGGCGCCCGGTCGCTGGGCTGGGCGGGGCTGCTGCCCTACGGGGTTGTGGTCGCGGTGTTTGGCACCGTGTAGCTTGCGCCCAGGCACGCGGGCATGGTGCTGACTGCGTTTGTCGTTTCAGCCTGGCTGACCTGGCCGCAGGCGAGCCTGCGCGGACCGGGGCTGTGGCTGGCGCGCGGGACGGCTGTGCTGTTTGCGCTGGTCTGCCTCGGTCAGGTGCTGTGGACGCTCCATGCGCTGGCGCAGGAGCGCCGGCTGCCGTACGGACCCGGGCGGATGACAGCGGGGTACCTGCAGGGGCAGGGGGTGGGCGCGGCAGCCGGGCGGAAGGAGCTGGCCGGCTACTACTACTACAGCATCGATCCGCTGCTCTACTTCGCGAGCAACCTGTACCTGAACCAACCGCCGCACCGCTACTGGGACTGGAGCACGCGGCAGCGCAACCGCAGCACGGTGTGGCAGGTCCTGGACGCCCGGCCGCGCTTTATCATCGTCGGCGGGTTTGAAGGCGGCCCGGATGGGGAGATCACGCGCGACTGGCGCGTCAACACGCTGTCTGATCCGGCGGTGGTGCTGGGGGACGGGTTTGGGGTTGTGCACTTTTTTGAAGCGCATGGCTACGGGAAGACGCACGTCTTTTGCGGGCACAGCTGGATGCGCGGGAGCTATGCAGAGCTGCTGTGCGATACGGTGCTGGAACCGGTGGGGCGGTAGCCTGCCCGGAGTTGCGGCTGCTCGGCAGTGTGCCTGGAAGCGAGGCCCCGCTTCTTCAGCTGTGGGGGCGAGAGAGTGGGTTCCCAGGCATGCTGGAAGCCGCTCAACGGATAGGCGCACGGGTAAGCCACGACGCTTTCGTCGCCGAGACAGGATGAACACGGAAGCTGGAAGGATGGGTTCTTCCTACTGCGCCAACGGTCAGGTCTGGCAGGAGCTTTGACTCCGCATCCGTGACAGTGCTTGTCCAGCCGGTCAATCGGGAGCAGCGCGGAGGCTTGGCACACCGGCATAGAACGTTCACTCGCGTGCATAGCCCTCAGCACTTCAAGAGCTCGGATTCAGCCGTTTACAGCGGTACCCAGCACGGGTCAAGCATGATGAACCGACGTTATCTCTGCGCATTGGGGGTTCTCGTATCGCTCCCCTTTCGGCTGCTATCAAGCTCACCCCGAGCCCGTAGGGGGATTGAGTGAGCCAGTTAGTAAGCAGACAGGAGATGGATTGCTAACGACAACAAAGGCCACCCTTGCGGGTGGCCTTCGGGTATGCGGCGGAGCCGCCATTCGCTAGTCGCCCATGACGGGTTCTTCGGTGCGCGCGGTTTCTGGTGCGGGGGCTGGTTTGGGGGCGGGGGCGATGGAGCCGATCGAGACCCGGCCCGGTTCGGCCGGCTTTTCGCCGAGGACCTGCTCGCGGTAAAGCTTGGCCATGCGGGCGTTTTCGGCGTCCTGCTTGAGCTTCGCGTCACGGGCGCGGAGCTTTTCCTCGCGCGAGTTCTTGGCGATGCCCGACTTTTCGAAGGTGTCGTTCGCGGCCGAGTCGACGTGCTGCTGGTTGAGCGCGAGCGTGTGCTGGGCGTCGCCCATGCCGACCTTTTTGCCGCCCGCGAAGATCTCGTGACGGCCATGCTCTTCGTACCACCTGGTGAGCGTGGAGGTCATGTGCATCTTCTCGATGATGTTGCGCCAGCCCACGCCGGTGTTGTAGGCGCAAAAGGAGATTTCCCCTTCCTGCGTGGCGTACGGGATGATGCACTGCTCGGTGCGGCGGAAGTCGTAGTTGAACAG
>CALMAN010000066.1 GCA_937859835.1 uncultured Acidipila sp.
GGAGGGTAGATCTCGTGCACTGTCCACGGCTTTGCGGAAGCCGACGCGGGTGGGTTCTGTTTGGACAGGGGCAGGGAGGGGAAAAGGAGAAGAAAGGCGCACCAAAAAGTTGACAAGCTGGCTCCACACTTTTGCAATCTATGAACGTTAGTGTATCCACCTACGCATCCGGGATGGACAGCCGGAACGAAAAAGGAAAAGGCAGCGGGAAATCCTCCGCTGCCGCCGTTACTTTTGAGTTACGTGAGGCGAAGCTACAGCGATGCGCTGCTACCATTCGGCCGCGGTGCCTGGACGCCTGCGCCCGCAGCAACGCCATTCTTGCCCGCCGCGGTCGTTCCTGCTTCTCTCGCGCTTCCCTGCCGGGCCACGTTCAAAGGCCGCAGCGTATTGGTCGTTGTCTGCGCTTGCTGTTGATGCATGGTGACGATGATTACCTGTGCCGGTGTTTCCCCGTTACAACGGTACGCGTGTGGGGTATTCGCGTCGAAGTAAACGCCGTCTCCCGCTTCAAGCACATGCACCTTGTCCGCGTGCCGGATTTCAAGCTCGCCGGACAGCACATACAGAAACTCGGAGCCCGGGTGCACATGCGCCTTCACATCGCTCCCCTTGCGCAGGGGGAGGAATTCGGCGATGTAGGGGTCGAGCTGGCGGTCAGGAACCATGTACCCGAGACTCTCGAAGTAATAGGTCGGATCATCCACGCCACTCTGCGGCATACGCGTCCGTTCCTTTTTGCGATGAATCCGGAACATCGGCTGCGGCTCGGGCTCAAAGAAATACGCCAGGTCTTTGCCGAAAACAATGGATACCCGGGCAAGATTGCGAAGGGTTGGAACCACGCGTCCGGTCTCGAGCTGCGAAAGAAAGCTTGCTGACAGCCCGGTCTGCCGCCCCAACTCGACCAGGCCCATGGAGCGTTTCAGACGCAACCGCTTGATCCGTTCCCCGATGTGCTTTTCAGCGATAAAGGCTTCGGCGCTTGCGCCATCGATCGCGCCTTTTTCTTCAGTAACTCCAATCTCCATGGTTGCTGACGCTGCTGAGAGTTCCTGCTCTTCGGCTTTCGGCTTCTTGTCTGTCATCTCCTCGAGGGCCTCCCAGACCCACGCGCAACCTGCTTCACTTATTATCAGATGCGAAAGGCTACTATTTTGAACATTATATTTCTTTGTTTCCCCTTCTGTTCGCCACCGAACAAAGCGCGGTTCTTTGCGCCCGCCTCCGCGCCGGTTTCCCTTTTCACGCGTCGGTCCCCGCATCACAATTGTTGTAAAGCTTTATACGCTTTGCTTTCTCACTTGCACAGTTTTAAGCGCTTGCCACTTACGGACGCAGAGCTCTTCCAAGGAAGCCAACGATGCAGGACACCCCGACGCAACAGGCAGGAGCCACTCCATCCCCCCCAGGCAAGCGAACCCGGCGACTTTTGATCACCGGCGCCAATGGCATGATTGGCCATGCGTTGCGCGCCGCCGCGCGTGCGCGCGGCGTCGAAACCGTCCCGGTACAGCGCCCCATACGGCCCGGCAAGTCGGGGCAGGCCCCAGCCAGTCCGGACACAATCCTGTGGGAGCCGGGAGCAGCGCACCCGTTTGCAGATCTGGACCAGCTTGAGGGTTTCGACGCGGTGGTGCATCTGGCGGGCGCAAACGTGGCGGACCGGCGCTGGACGCCGGCCTACAAGAAGACCATCCTGGACAGCCGCACTTTGCCGACCGGAGCGCTGGCGCTTAGCCTGGCGCGCCTGCAGCAGCCGCCCCGCGTGCTGCTGTCTGCCTCAGCGATCGGCTACTACGGCTCACGCGGCGACGAGGTGATCACCGAAGCGTCGGGCCATGGGGCGGGTTTTCTCGCGGAGGTGTGCGAAGCCTGGGAAGGCGCGACCGCCCCGGCCACGGCAGCCGGCATCCGCGTGGCGCATCTGCGCTTCGGCGTCGTCCTGACCCCCTACGGCGGCGCGCTCAAAAAGATGCTGCCGCTGTTTCGCGCCGGCCTGGGCGGCCGCCTTGGCGGTGGGCGGCAGTGGATGAGCTGGATCACTCTCGGGGATCTGCTTGCCGCTGTGTTTCACCTCCTCGATCACCCGGAGCTGACCGGAGCCGTCAACGTGGTAGCGCCAGAGCCTGTGCGCAATGCCGAGTTGACGCGGGCCCTGGGCGCGGCGCTGCGGCGCCCTGCCTTTCTGCCTGCTCCCGCGTTCGCCCTGCGCCTGGCCTTCGGCCAGATGGCGGAGGAAAGCCTGCTGAGCAGCTGCCGGGTTACGCCCGCGAGACTTTGTGCGAGCGGCTTCCAATTCGGCGACGCCACCATCGGCGGCGCGCTCGGGAAGATGCTGGCCGTACCCGGGCCCGCCTAGGGAGGGCTCTGCTAGGCTTCTCTTGAAATGACTGCTCCCCGCCGCTTTCTCCTCCTCGCTCTCCTGGGTCTTGGGGGCGTGTGCGGGTGCGGCAACCCTGGCTCGCCCCTCCCGCCGTCCCTCATGCTTCCACAAAGGGTCGCAGACCTGTCGGCCCAGCGCACCGCGAACACTGTCGAGCTGCACTGGACCATGCCGGCGCGCACCCTCGACCGGCTGCTCCTCAAGGGCGATCAGCACGTGGTGCTTTGCCGCGCGATCGGTTCTGGAGCCTGCCAGGCGCAGGGAGAGCGCCTGCTGCTGGCCGGTGCGCCGGAGCAGTGGACCGACACGCTGCCGGCCGCGTTTGGGCAGGGCCCGCCGGTGCTGATCCGCTATGAGCTTCGTTTGCTCAACGGCGCCCGCCGGGATGCCGGGCCATCGAACCCGGCCTACGTGGCCGGCGGCTGGGCGCCGCCCGCGGTTCACTCCGCGGAGGCCGCAACCACGCCGAACGGGATCGCGGTCGCCTGGAGCGCGGCAGCTGGACCGCTGCCCCTGGGCGGCAAACTGCTGGTGCGTTTGGAGCGTACGCGTGTGCTCGCGGCCGGCGAAAGCGCCAGGCCCGACAAGGGGGGAACCGACACCGGTGTGCCCCAGCCGGCCTCGCAGGTGCTGGAGCTGCCCGCGCGCGAGCAGGGAGCGGCCTGGAAGCCTGCTGTCGACGCGGATGCGCTGTTGAACCGCAGCTACCGGTACACGGTGCAGCTGGTCGACCAGGTCAACATGGATGGCCGTGTGCTGGAAATCAGCGGCAGCCCGGCGGAAACCCGCGTGGTTAACGCAAGGGACGTGTTTCCACCAGCGGTTCCGGCAGACCTGGCCGCGGTCGCGAATGGGGACAGCGGCACCATCGACCTGAGCTGGACCCCGGACGCGGACCCAGATACAGCGGGCTATTTTGTGTATCGCCGGCCGGCGGGTACGGCCGAGCTTCCTCCCCGCGTCAGCGGGCCAGCTTCCCTTGCGGCTCCAGACTGGAGCGACCGGTCCGTGCGCAAGGGCGTTCGCTACCTGTACTCGGTTTCCGCCGTGGACGCGAGCGGGAACGAAAGCGCGCGCTCGCCCGAGGTGGGAGAGGCGCTTCCCCGGTAAGTGTCGCCGCAGGGGAAGGAGCCGTCTGGAGGGATGCTTTCGAGGGGAAAGGCGTGACTCCGCGGTAAAGGGAAGCCGCGAGCGATCGCGTGCTCTGGTCCGTTCATCATATGAGGTGGAGGATATTGAATGCGTAAGACCGTCGCCGCTTCCACACTCGCCCTGGCCGGCCTGCTCGCGGGAGCCGCTGCCGTTGAGGCACAAACTGCAGGACCAGTTCTGACCGGGCAGTCCGCGTTTACCGATTTCTCCAAGCAACAGCCTGGGGAAGTACACCACATCACTGTCGCTGATCTGCCGCAGCCCTATGCGACCCCGGGCGTGGACGCCGGCTCTGAACTGGTGCCGAGGCCCGACAACGCGTGGCCGCAAGCGCCCGCAGGCTTCACGGTGACCCAGTTCACGACGGGGCTGAACCAGCCTCGCCTGATCCGCACCGCGCCCAATGGCGACCTGTTTGTGGCGCTTTCCTACAGCAACAAGATCATGGTCTTTCGCGGCGTCGGGCCCGATGGCAAGCCGAAGCAGGTTGCGACCTTTGCTGACAATCTGAGCCAGCCTTTCGGGATCCGCTTCTACCCTGCAGGGCCGAATCCGAAGTATGTCTACGTGGGAAACACGGACTCGGTGGTGCGCTTCGCGTACAAGAACGGCGACATGGTTGCCAGCGGAGCGCCCGAGCACCTCACGGACCTGCCCGGCGGCGGCAAGCTGCGCGGTGGCGGCCACTGGACGCGCGACATTGCTTTTTCTCCTGACGGCAAGCTGATGTACGTTTCCGTCGGCTCGCACTCAAACATCGACGACCCGGACACCCACCCGGCTGAGGAGCACCGCGCCGATGTGCTTGAGTTCACCCCGGACGGCAAGTTCCTGAAGGTGTACGCCTCCGGCATTCGCAACTGCGTCGGCGAAGCGATCCAGCCCGGCACCGGCCAACTGTGGTGCTCGACCAACGAGCGCGACATGCTGGGAGACAACCTGGTTCCCGACTACATCACCCATATCCAAGAGGGCGGCTTCTACGGCTGGCCCTACTACTACATGAACGGCCCGAGCGGGGGCAAGCAGGACCCGCGCCTCGAAGGCAAACACCCCGAACTGCAGGCAAAGGTCATCACGCCGGATGTTCTGCTGCAACCGCACTTTGCTTCGCTTGAGATGACGTTCTACGACGGTGCTGCGTTCCCTCAGCAGTACAAGGGCGACATCTTTGCAGCCGAGCACGGTTCGTGGAACAAGTCGCATCGGGCCGGCTACGAGGTCATCCTGGCGCCGGTGCAGAACGGCAAGGCAACCGGCGAATTCGAAGACTTCCTCACCGGATTTGTTACGCCGGAGGGTAAGGTCTGGGGCCGGCCTGTCGGCGTAACGGTCGCCAACGACGGGTCTCTGTTTGTGACCGATGATGGTTCCGGATCGATCTGGCAGGTTCGCTACACGGGTGCGACGAGCGCCGCACCCGCGCACACAGGCAACTAAGCGCAGCCAGCCTGGGGAAACGCGTTCCGCGGCATAGCTTCACTCTTCGCAGCAAAAGGGCCGCCAGCAATGGCGGCCCTTTTCTCTTCTTCGCAACTCCCCGGGTCTGGCCCGGGTCTGGCCCGGAGTCTGGCCCGGTTCTGGCGCTTTTCCGGGCGGCACCCTCAGACATGCATGATTTCGGCTTCCTTTTTCTTGCTCAGCTCGTCCAGCCTCTTGATCTCTTCGTCCGTCATCTTCTGAATCTCATCCAGCGCGCGCTTTTCCTCGTCGGCCGAGATCTTCTTGTCCTTGCTGGCCGCCTTGACCTGCTCATTGGCATCGCGGCGTGAGTTGCGCGCGCCGGTCTTGTGGTCTTCCAGGATCTTGTTCAGTTGCTTCACCACGTCGCGGCGCCGCTCCTCGGTCATGGGCGGCACGGGAACCCGCACCAGCTTTCCATCGTTCTGCGGATTAAAGCCGTGCTCGGAGGTGCGGAGAGCCTTCTCGATCTCACCGATCATGCTGGCGTCCCAGGGCTGGATGACCAGCGAGTTCGCGTCCGGCGAGGTAAGCTGCGCAACCGCGCTCAAGGGGGAAGGCGTGCCGTAGTAATCCACGCGAACGCTATCCAGCATTTGGACGCTGGCGCGGCCCGTACGGAGGGACTGCAAGCTGTGCTGGAAGTCGGTGACCGACTTTTCAAGGCGGGTCTTGATCTGCTGATGCGTGTCTTTGAGTGCGGGTGTGGTGCCCAGGGTAGAAGGAGGCATGGCTGTACGTCCTGTGTTCCGAAGGGGATTCTATGGAAAGCTGACAGGGCTAATTGTACCCGCCGCCCTCGCTCAATAGCGCGCGGCGACGCAGCCAGAACGGAACCACGCCCGCTCAGGGAACGGTGATGACCACCTTGCCGATCTGCTGGTTGGAGGCCAGATACTGGTAGGCCTCGACCACCCGAGCGAGCGGAAAGGTCTTGGCAATCTTTGGATGGAAGCGGCCGTCCTCGAGCCGTTCGACCACGTACCGCTTCGCTTCTTTCACTGCCTCGGGGTCGTTGGTGAACTCAAGCAGCGTGTAGGCCTGCATACGCAGGCCCTTGCTCATGGCCTGCATCAGGGGGAACGGCGTCGGCTCCATGGAAAGCGCGCCGTACTCAAAGATGGTGCCGCCGCGTGCCGCGGCTTCGGCCAGTTTCTCAACAAAGCTGCCCGCAACCGGGTCGAAGATGATCCGCGCCAACTTGCCGCCTGTGATCTCCTCCACGCGAGCGCCCAGGTCTTCTTCCTCGGTTGCAATCACATAGTCGGCGCCCTCGGCCAGCAGCGCATCGCGCTTGTTGCTGCGGCGCGTCGCCGCAATGGCAGTAGCGCCCTCGGCCTTCACGATCTGAATGGCAGCCAGACCCACGCTGCTCGAAGCTGCGGTGATCAGCACAAAGTCACCCTGGGTGACTTTGCCGTGCAGCACCAGGGCTCCATACGCGGTCAGGTACTGCATCCAGACGGCTGCGCCTTCGACTGAAGAAAGCTTGGCCGGGAACTCGCCAAGCGACGACGCCGGGACTACCGCTTCCTCGCCCAGCACGCCGAACTTGTTCATGGAATAGCCCGGATCCGTGGCGACGCGCTTGCCGAGGAGGCCGGCATCGCCGCCGGGGCCAACAGCCTCGACCACCCCTGCAACCTCGTAGCCGATGCGTGAAGGCAGCGCGGGCTTTTCAAAGTAGTGGCCGCCCATGTACATCAACTCGGCGCGATTCAGCCCTACGGCTTCTACCCGCAGCTTCACTTCGCCTGCTTCGGGTGCGCGGGTCGCTGCGTCCTCGATCTTCAGGTTTTCCGGGCCGCCTGTTTTGTGCAGCAACACTGTGTTCGCCATGGTCTGCTCTCCCTGGGCGTTTAGATGAACCTGCCCGGCTCAGGGGCTCGTCCATCCTGCTGCCGAACCTCCTGCTGCGCTCTCGGGCGAGTCGGGCCGAATCAGAGCTGCGCGGCGCCGGCTTGCTCATGCGCGTGGTAACTGGAGCGCACCAGGGGACCGCTTTCTACATGACGAAAGCCCATGGCGAGCGCTTCCTGCTTCAGCGAGGCAAACTCGTCGGGCGTGTAGTAGCGGGTCATCGGCAGGTGATCGCGCGAAGGGCGGAGGTACTGCCCAACCGTCAAAACGTTCACGCCTGCCTGGGCAAGATCGCGAAAAACCTGAAGCAGCTCGTGGGTTTCCTCACCGAGCCCGACCATGACGCCCGACTTGGTGACCATGGCGGGCGCGAGCTCCCTGGCAAAGGCCAGCAGCCGCAGCGTGCGTTCGTAGCGAGCGCCGGAGCGTACGGCCCGGTACAGTCGCGGCACCGACTCGGTGTTGTGGTTGAGGATCTCGGGGCGGGCCTCGACCACGGTGCGGATGGCGGCTTCACTCCCTTGGAAGTCGGGGATCAACACCTCTACCTGGCAGCCGGTCCCCTGCTCCCGGATGCGTTCGATAACCTCGGCGAACATCCGCGCGCCGCCCAGCACATCATCGTCGCGGTTGACGCTTGTGATGACGGCGAACTTGAGGCCCAGCTGCGCAACAGCTTCGGCGACCCGGCGCGGCTCGTCGCGGTCGATCGGCTCGGGACGCCCCTTGGGCACCGCGCAAAAGCCGCAGCGGCGGGTGCACAGGTTGCCCAGCATCATAAAAGTCGCGGTGCGGTGCGACCAGCACTCGCCAATGTTGGGGCAGTGCGCGGACTCGCACACGGTGTGGAGATGGAGCGAACGCGCGAGCTTTTTGAGATCGTGATAGTTGTCGCCCGAGGGCGCGCGCGCCTTGAGCCACTCCGGCTTCGGCGCGGGCCGCCGCGGGAGCAGATCAATCTGGACCAGGCCCGGCTGCGGCTCGAGATGGGAGGCGGTGGTTGCCATCGCACTCTAGTGTACTTGGCCAAGGGTTTTGCTTGTGCGCCTTTCGCCCCCGTAGTCGTTCAAACATCGTCAAGGATCGGCGCGCAGGCTGCCGCATTGACGCTCCCTCCCGGCTCTGGAAGACTCACGGACATGCGATACACCGGAAGAGTGGAGTACGCCGAAGCGCGCACGATCCGCGCGCGGAACACGCGCCTGTATCGGCTGGCACACTGGCCGATATGGATCGGGGTGTTTTTTCTCGCGCCTGGACCCTTGACGTTTACGCTTTTCGCAGACGGGTTCGGACCGGGCAATCTGCTTTGGCTAGAGGCGGTGCTGGCCGCAACGGGGCTGGCCGGGCTGCGCGGGCAGCTCCCTGGCGTGGAGCCGCGCCCGTACATCCTGCGCTTTGACGAAGACAAGCCGAACCCGCTTTACCGTCGCGTGTGCTACACCTTTGCGTGGAACGCTGCCGCCAGCTTTGCGCTGCTGAACGGAACCGGGCTCCTGATCGCCGCCCTCACTGGGCGCTGGTACATGAAGCAGATCTATCGCTACGCGTATCTGCCGGTCTGCGGCACGGTACTTCTGCTTGGGGCGGCCGGCAAACTGCCGCGCGTGGGGCTTTCCACCCGGGGGGAAGGGACCGAGCGGCGCTACTTCTACGGTTCAGTATGGGCCGTCACCGTCGCCCAAACATTGCTGCTGGCCCTGTGGAAGACGCAAAAACAGACGCGGGCGACCGGCATCGGCAAGCTCGCGATCTTTCTCGGGTCCCTTTCGCTGATGGGCCTGGCGGCGGCCCGCGGAGCGCTCCCGCGAACCCGGCCTATCCTGCCGGGCGAGGAGATGGTGGCCGACTGACTCGCTGTTCGCGAGCGGCTCGACGCAGCGCGAGCGAACACCGGCCTGGCCCGGCAACGGTATCCTGACGCTATGGATTGTATTTTCTGCAAGATTGTCTCGGGAGAGGCTTCAATTCACTCGCTCTACCAGGATGAGCAGGTTATTGCGTTTCGCGACATCACGCCGCAGGCGCCGGTGCACTTTCTTGTGATTCCGCGGGAGCACGTCGAGTCGCTTGCCCATACGGCGCGCAAGCATTCCCCACTGCTGGGTCACATGCTCGCGATCGCTGCCGATCTAGCCGCCAAGGAAGGGCTTTCCGAGGGTTTCCGGACCGTGATCAACGCGGGCGAGCAAGGGGGCCAAACGGTGCAGCACTTGCACATCCATGTGCTGGGCGGCCGCGCGATGGGCTGGCCTCCAGGGTAAGCCCCCGTCAGCGCAACCGTACCGTCGCGCCCTTGAACCAGCCCTGGCACACCGTACCGCGAACGAGCGAACCTCCAGGGCTTCTTGCTCCGAAGCCGGTCCGGAACGGTTCGCCACTCGCGCATGCGAGCGGGTGAACGCCGGTGATGGTGATCTCCGTGTACCCGAGTTGGGTAAGGATCCGGCGCGAGGTGACCGGGCGGGCTACCAAGTGGAGATCCTCGACCACAAACAAGGCGGCGAAGATCAGGGAAAGGGTGACAATAACAAGAGCTGTGCCTGCGCGTCCAGCCACCAGCGCTCGCGGGGCAGCGCGGTCTGGGTGGCTTCCGGCGTTCACCTTTCGAGCCACGCAGGGGGTGCGGCTAGGCTCCGACCATCTCTTCTTCTTCAGCCAGCCCGTGACGGCGAAGCAGGTTGGGAAGATTTTGCGAAAACGCCGAGCGCGGCATGACCGAGTCACAGCCCGCCTCGATCGCCTTCATCTTCAGGTCGCCTTGGATGTGCTGCAGAAAGCCGATGATGGACGTGCCGCGCTTTAGCTTGGACTTGAGCTTAGGGATCGCGGTGAGCGGCTTGCCGTTGTTGAGGTCGAACACGATGAGCGACGGGCGTTCGGCTTCGGGCGCATCCGTGATGGCGGCCAGCGTTTCCTTTACCGCCTTTGCAAACTGTACCTTGACGCCCAGCTTGCGTGCTGTTTCCTGCAGTTTCGCGACCACGAACAGATCTTCGATGAAGCAGATGATCCGGGTCGGGGCATCGGCACGCACGGCGGCCGCCGGCTCAAGCTCGGGAGACTCATTCCGGCCATTGGTGTTGCCGTTGGCATTGCTGTGACGAAAATCCAGTGTGGACGGCGAAGAGTCGGCTACGTTGCCGTTGACCGCGCGATAGGAGTGATCCATGGGACCGACGAAACTGGTGGGACCGCGGCGCCCAAACTTCCCCTTACGCCGCCCAGCCCCATTGCCCTCCTGGAACGGCTCGGTGCCGAAACCGCCCCGGGCACCCTCGCGGTTGCCATCGGGCCCTTCACTGCTTCGACTCTTCCAACCGCCGCCGCCGTTTTGTCTTCCCTGCCGGGGGCGGTTCTGGCTATTGGTGTTACTCGGCTGGGGCGGCGGGCCACTGCTGCGCTTGCGGCCGTTTTTCCGCTTGGCTCCCTGCCCGGGGCCGGCCTGCGGCTGAGGAGCAGCAGCCGGGGGCGGAGCAGCGGCTGCTGCGGGAGCGCTTTCGCCGTTGTCCGCGGCCGGCTGAGGGCTTGCCGGGAGCGCACCCGGAGAGACTGCGGGCCCTTTCCCCTTGCGCCGACGGCGACGTCTTCGCCCGTTGTTGGTGCCGGGCGCGCCGGACGTTGAAACGCCAGGGTTTTCCGATGTGGATGGCGCCGAGGCAGCTTCCCTGCTGGCGCTATGCCCATCATCTCCGTAGTTGGAGATTGGGTCCGTATTTTCTGTTGTCATTCGTGCACGTCCCTCGTGCGTACCCTGGGCACTCCGAAGAAAAGAGCCGGCCAGAGGACTTCGTCTTCGCTTGCATTCGACCGCTGCCTCCCGTGGATCGTGGGGCCCACGGATGGCCGGAAAAGCTCCAGCTGCTTGGTAACTCCACAGTCGGACTGGCGCGCTCAGGATCAGGATCGAGCTTCAGGCTCCGGAAAGGCAGTCTCCGGAGCCGGCGCGGTCCACACGCCGCTTCCTGCATGGTGTGAGCGTCGTTCCCAAAAGGCCTGGAGTCAGGGAGCCGGCAAGCGAGCCAAGCTTCTTGTGTGTATGCGCGAACTTCGTTGATCACACAGCGAGCGCCTGGGCATCGGCTGCGTAGCGAAGCTCAAGGCTCATAGTACCCCGAAGATTTCTCGTCCGCAAGCAACGGGGACGATTGCGCCCGACTGCGTACGACCTGCGGAGCCAATTTGGGAGCGGGACCCGTTACTTCCGGATAGAAAAAGGCCGCCGGGATAACCCGGCAGCCTTTCCTTTGGCCAGTCACTGGCCTCCTTGAATCAATGGTCGCTCCCGGTGACTTCTCCTCTAGCGGGAGAACTTCACACAACCGGACGGGAGCCGTCGCATCATGGCAGTTCCTGGCGACATGTACCGTATAAGCATTCTTTATGCCGTTCATAACAGCCCTGGAATGAGTGAGATCAGGCGCGACAGCAAGGCGTTTTCTCCCGAATCTCATAGACCTGCCAGCTCCGGAGTCCAGATTTCCGTAGCTTATCGTTGACACGTGCGGCAACTGTGAGTGCCCCGGCCGCCCACCACGGTGCGGCGCACGGGCGTTCCGCAGCTGGGGCAGGGCAGGCCCGCGCGTCCATACACCCGGTGCTCGAGCTGAAAGAAGCCCCGCACTCCGTCTGCGTCCACGTAGTCCGAAACCGAGGACCCTCCCAGCGCGATTGCGCTGCGGAGGACCTCCTGGAGCGCCGCGTGCAGCCGGCGCAGCCGCGGACGCGATACCTTTCCCGCCTGGAGCGTGGGCCGGATCCCTGCCCGGTGCAGACTTTCGTCGGCGTAGATATTGCCGACCCCGTGAAGCAGGGACTGGTTGAGTAAAGCCGTCTTGATCGGGAGCTTGCGGCCCCGGAACAACGCGGCAAACGCTTCGGCATCAATCTCAAGCGGCTCAGCGCCCGGACCGGTGAACTTTTCCGCCGATTGGAGTGGCCGGAGGTCGAGCCGGCCGAAACGGCGCGCATCCACAAACCGCAGCTCGCGGCCGGAGGATAGCGTGAGGCGCGCATGGGTGTGAGCCGGCACCGGCACTTCGGCTGCGGAGACGAGCAAGCGGCCGGTCATGCCAAGGTGCACGATCCACTCGGCTTCGAGCTCCCCGTTGCCGTCCACGAGATCGACGACGATGTGTTTGCCTACGCGCCGCACCCGGTCGATCACCCGCCCAGGCAGGGCTTCGAGCAGGCGAACCGGTTCTACTTTGAACGGCTCCGGCTTGGTGCTGAACCAGGCTGCTGTGATCTGCTCGCCGGCAATACGGGCGTGCACGCCATTGGCGACGGTTTCTACCTCGGGAAGCTCGGGCATCTCCCCTTGGATTCAGCGGCACCCGCTGCGGAGTCAGCCTTGCTTTG
>CALMAN010000067.1 GCA_937859835.1 uncultured Acidipila sp.
GCAGGTGCGGCTTCCGTGGTCGCGAGCGCAGGTGCGGCTTCCGTGGTCGCGAGCGCAGGTGCGGCTTCCGTGGTCGCGAGCGTAGTTCCGATCATGGTTGCGAGCATGGCGTGGAAGCGGCGGCGCGTCAGGGAGCTCACTGCTTCCGTGGGATGGCAGGAAGCCCCCCGCCGGATGTGCGCGCAGGGAGCCGGGCTTTGCCGCGCGGCGCGCCCCTTTTCTGTCCGGCTCTGCCGGGGTACGCGCAGCTTTGCCGCCGCCGCCCTCGGCACGGCTGGAGGCCCGGTCAGCCCGCCAGCATCGCTTCGAGCCGATCCACTTCGACGCGGCTGCCCACGATCAGCGAGGTGCGCTCATGGATGGTGGCGGGCTGGATTTCGAGGACCCGTCCCCCGCCGGTAATGGCGCGCCCCCCGGCCTGCTCCGCAATCCAGGCCAGCGGGTTGGCCTCGTACAACAGGCGCAGCTTGCCCCTGGGCTGCTTGTCGGTGGGCGGGTAAAGAAAAATGCCGCCTTTGAGCAGGGTGCGATGAAAGTCGGCGACCAGCGAACCGATGTAGCGCGAAGAATAGTGCGTGCCGCCAAGGGCGCCGGTGCGCAGCTCGGTCAGGTACTGCTGATACCGCGGGGGGAACGAGTCGTAGTTGGCCTCGTTCACCGAGTAGTAGGTGCCCTGTTCCGGCATCCTCATCCTGTCGAACGACAGCACGTACGCGCCGATTGCCGGGTCAAGCGTAAAACCATACACGCCGTTGCCGGTGGTGTACACGAACACGGTGGAGGGGCCGTACACGACGTAGCCGGCCGCCACCTGCTGCAAGCCTGGCTGCAGCAGCGCATCTTCAAGCCGGGTACCGGCAGGCCGGCGAAAGATCGAGAAGATCGTGCCCACGTTCACATTGACGTCGATGTTGGACGACCCATCGAGCGGATCGAAGACGATGATGTACTTGCCCTTTTCGCCGGAGCGGTCAAAGGAAACGGGCTCGTCGTTTTCTTCCGAGATGAGCGCGGCCACCGAGTCGCGCAGCCCCAGGCAGTGCAGCATGGCCTCGTTGGCAAACACGTCAAGCTTTTGCTGCGCCTCGCCCTGCACATTGGTCGCGCCGGCCGCCCCGTACACGTCGGTGAGACCAGCCTTGCGGATCTCGGCGGCGATCATCTTGGTCGCGAGCGTGATGCCGGAAAGCATCCAGGAAAAGGTGCCGGAAGCCTCGCCGGACTGGTGCTGCTGATCGAGGATATGGCTTTGAATGGTGGTGATGATTGGGCTCGGCACGGTGCCAGTATAGCGGGCCGGC
>CALMAN010000068.1:0-29501 GCA_937859835.1 uncultured Acidipila sp.
CCTTCTAGGTAGTTGCCCCCCGGCAGGCGCAGAAAAGCCGGGTGCATGGCCGCGAGCTTGTCCATCAGGTCGATGCGGTTGCCGCCCTTGCGATCGCGGTAGGTCGGCGGAAACAGTGACACCAGGTTGAACCAGTAGCTGCCGGGCTCGGTGACCGAGAGCAGGAGGTGCCGGCGCGGCGAGGCCGCAAGGCCGCGGGGCGTCAGGAGCGTCAGGCTGTACTGCTTCCAGTCTGTGCCGACGCCCGCGACCTGCTCGCTGACGAGCGCCCGGCCGGTGTCGTCATCGAGCAGGGTGACCGTAACAGTTCTGTCCGGGCGGCTCGCCTTTGCGTAGAACGACGCCGTGTAGCGCGTGTCCGGCCGCAGGGGAATGCCCCAGTAGCCTTCGTTCTCGACCCCGGCGCGGCTGTCCGGCCCGGCCGCCTTGACTTCGAGCTTCATGGAGCTGGGAATGGCCGTGCTGGGGCCGGTGCTCCGGTCAAACGCCATGGTGGCCTCGGCGGTACCGTTCTGCACCAGCGCCCAGTGGCCGAGGCCCGCAAAGCCCCCGCCGACCACGCGATTCCGCACCAGTTCCCCATACAAGCCTCCGTCGTAGGAGTAGTTGATCTCTTCGGTCATGAGCCCATACAGCATGGGGCTGCTCTGCGCCTTGGCCGTGCCGTCGTTGATGGACAGCGTGGCCGGCGCTTGGGCTGGGGCGCTTGCAGCGGAGACGGCGAGCAAAAGAACGGCGGCGAGGCGAAGTGGCATGGGGTGGGCGGCTCTCCAGAAACAGTGTGGGTGCAGTGCCGGGGCTCGGAAAGCATAGCCAATCGGCGGGTGGGATGGCTAGCCTGCGTCCCGCGGCAGCCCGATCGCGTCTCCACCCGGTAGGCTAAAATCGGAGTTTTGCTCCCGTCCGCAGATGCAGGTGCGTCCCACGCATGACAAGTACCGTTGTTCGAGATTGTTTGCTCGGGATCGCGACCTTCCCGTTCATCTATTACGCGCTTGCACTTTGGAGCTCCTGGCGCTTTTTCGCCGCCGCGCGCGCAAAGGCCGGGCCGGCCCGAAGCAGCTTCACGCCTCCAGTAAGCAACCTGAAGCCGGTGCGTGGCCTAGACCCGGACGCGTATGAAAACTTCGCCAGCTTTTGCCGGCAGGACTACCCTGAGTACGAAGTGCTCTTCTGTGTGGGCGACACCAGCGACCCCGTGCTGCCGGTGCTGCAGCGGCTGGTGCGCGACTTTCCCGAGTGCCGGATCCGCATCCTGATCGGCTCTGGCCGGCAGGCGACCAACGACAAGGTCGCCAAGCTGGCGCGGATGGTCGAGGAAGCTGCCTATGAGCACCTGGTCATCAGCGACAGCGACGTGCGTGTCGGCCCGGATTACCTGCGGGCGCTGCTTGCCCCGCTTGCCGGCGGCGCCGCGGGGGCGGCGACCTGCTTTTACGTGCCTACCGCGTGCACCGGCACCGTGCAGCGGCTCCAGGACATGGGCATGCTTTCCGACTTTTACCCGGGCATCCTGGTAGCCAAGCAGCTGGACGGCGTCAAGTTCGCCCTGGGGCCCACCATCGCCACGACCCGCGCCCGGCTGGCGGAGTTCGGCGGCTACGCATCGATTGAAAACCGGCCCGCGGATGACCTGCTGGTCGGCCGCTCCATTGCCGAGCGCGGCCACCGCGTCGCGCTTCTGCCGTACCGCATTGCCACGGTGCCGGACTACGGCTCCTTCGGAGAGCTTTTCATGAAGCGGCTGCGGTGGATGACCGTGATGCGCCACCTGCGGCCCTGGGGACACGCCGGGCTGCTGTTCACCCTGGGACTGCCGTGGGCGCTGCTCGCGATGCTGCTGCTGCCGACGCCCGCGGTTCTGCTTGGCTACGGCGCCGCCTACCTGCTGCTGCGCGCGGCCATGACGCTGCTGGTCGGCGCATGGGGGCTCGAACAAGCCGGGGTGTGGAGCAAGCTGGCGCTGATCCCCGCGTGGGATGCGCTGGCGACGCTTATCTGGCTCGTGAGCTTTACACGGCGGACGATTCGCTGGCGAGGGCAGGACTACTTGCTTCGCCACGACGAACTGGTTCCTGCGTCGCCTAAGGGGCCCGGAGGCAAAGCGCAGGCCGATGTGGTGCCCTAGGGACCGCTTCCGTCCTGCGCCTGTTTGCGCCTGGGTTGCTCTGAAAGGCAGCCTTAGACCGCTGCCTTGATCAGCACCTGCTCCTTGGTGACGGCGCGTATGTTCCGCTCGTTGCGCGCCTGCCGCCAGTTGACCCGCGGCGCAAACAGGGAAGGGTCAATGCGATCGCGGTAGCGCAGGGCAATGTTGATCAGCGAGTCCACCAGCGAGCCGGACAGCGTATGCGGTTCAAGGCCCAGCTCCCGCAGCTTGGAGTGCTTCGCGTTGAAGTAGTGCGACTCGGCCTCGACCCGGGGATCGGGCAGGTGATCGATCTCGACCTTTAAGCCCATCTCGCCGGCCACCGACTTGACGGTCTCCGCCAGCTCAAGCACGGAAAACTGCTCGGTGAACTGGTTGAAGACGCGGAACTCGCCCGCCTTGGCGGGATGGAGGCAGGCCAGCTCGATGCAGCGAACCGTGTCGCGAATGTCGAGAAAGCCGCGCGTCTGCCCGCCGCGCCCGTACACGGTCAGGGGCATGCCGATGGCCGCCTGCGCGCAGAAGCGGTTCAGCACGGTGCCGAACACCTCGTCATAGTCAAAGCGGTTGATCAGCGCTTCGTCCATCGAAACTTCATCGGTGACCGTGCCGTAAACCACGCCCTGGTTCAGGTCGGTCGCGCGCAGGCCCCAGATCTTGCAGGTAAACATGATGTTGTGCGAGTCGTGCACCTTGGACAGGTGATAGAACGAGCCGGGCTGCTTGGGGAACGGCAGCGTGTCGGTGCGGCCGTTGTGCTCGATGGTGATAAAGCCTTCTTCGATGTCGATGTTGGGCGTGCCGTACTCGCCCATGGTGCCCAGCTTCACAATGTGGCAGTCGGGCTGCAGTTCGCGGATGGCGAAAAGCAGGTTGAGCGTGCCGACGACATTGTTGGTCTGGGTGTAGACCGCGTGCTTGTAATCGATCATCGAGTAGGGCGCGGAGCGCTGCTCGGCAAAGTGCACGACGGCTTCCGGCTCAAACGACTTGATGGTGGAGGAAAGAAAGTCGTAATCCGTGATATCGCCGACAAACAGTTCGATGGTCTGCCCGGTCAGCTGCTGCCAAACGTTTAAACGCTCGGAAAGGGTCCGGATCGGCGTCAGCGTTTGCGCCCCGAGTTCAAAGTCCAGCTGCCGGCGGACGAAGTTGTCGATGATGGCGACCGAGTGGCCCCTCGCCGCAAGATGCAAAGCGGTAGCCCAGCCACAATACCCATCCCCACCAAGAACAGCGACTTTCATGTTTCCTCCGGAATTTACGGACCAGGTGCATGTATCGACGTACACTCGCAGGCTTTGGTTGCAGGGCCGGGGCGGGAAGTCCTCGCCCGGTCCCGGCGCCTGCATGCGAGCGGGGCGCCCCGAAAAGCAGGCTTTTGCCTCCGCGGCGCTAAATCTCTACGGCAAACAAGGGCTTCCTTGCCCCGGCAGGGGCTGACTGGATCTTCCACTGCTTCATCCAGAGAAACAGCATCACCAGCCCCCACAAGTGATACCCGATGTTGACCGACCGGTTCAGGTGCCGCTCCGCCCAGGCGCGGAGAACATCGAAGCGGAACAGCTCGCCGTGCTCATTTTCTGCTTCTGCCAGCGTGTCGAGCAGCAGCCCGCGCAAGGGTCCGCGAAACCAGGCGTGGGCCGGGATGTCGAAGCCCACCTTGGGGCGGCGGGTCACCTCCGGCGGCAGCTTGGTGCGCATCAGCTCCTTCAGGAGCACTTTTTGCCGGCTGCCGTGCACCTTGAACGCGGCCGGCAAGGTTGCGGCAAACTCAACAATGCGATGATCCAGAAACGGTGGACGCACCTCGACCGAGTGCGCCATGCTCATCCGGTCCGACTTCACCAGGATGTCGTCCGGCAGGTAGTACGCCTGGTCGAACTCCAAAAACGGCGCCAGGCCGTCGCCGGGCAGGCTCGCGCGGAGCCTGGCCAGCACCCCGGGCAGCGATGGCGGCAACGCTGCCCGCAGCAGCCCGGCTTTTTCCGCATCCGAAAAAGTGCCGTTCCAGTACACGTGCGCCCGTTCCGGCGCCATGCGGCTGCCTTCCAGCAGGCGCTTGAGCTTGTACTCGAGGCTGATCTTTTCGCCCGAAACCGGCCACAAGCGCAGCGCGCGCAGCAGGGCGCCGGTCGGCAGCTGCCGCACCCGCCTGCTGATCGCATCGGCACGGTAGGTCAGGTAGCCCCCAAAGATTTCGTCGGCGCCTTCGCCGCTGAAGGCCACCGTGCAGTGCTGCCTGGTCAGCTTGGACAGGTACCAGACGGGCAGGGCCCCGGAGTCGGCGCTGGGCTCGTCCGAGTAGTAGCTGATCTCCTCCATCGCATTCGGGAGGTCCTGCGCCGGGTTCAGGTCCAGCTGTTCATGTTCGGTGCCGTAGTGCTCGACGACCTTGCGGATGTACGGCGACTCATCAAAGCTGTGACCCGCAAACGCGATCGAAAACGTGCGCAGTGGCTTGGGGGAGGCTTCGGCAGCGTAGTGGAGCATGGTCGACGAGTCGACGCCGCCGGAAAGCCACACGCCCACCGGCACGTCGGACATCAGGTGTTCGCGGACAGAGCGGGCGAGGAGCTCGTCCAGGGCACGCGTCGCTTCCGGCATCGCCATGGCGGTGGGCCTGCTCGGCGGGATACGCCAGTAGGCCTGCTTGCGCATCCTGCCGTTTTGCCACTCCAGCCAGTGGGCGGGCGGCAGCTTTTCCACCCCCTCGACCAGCGTCCACGGGCAGGGCACGTAGTTCAAGGACAGGTAGCAATCCAGCCCCCGGAGGCTGATCCGGCGCTCGAGCTCCGGGTGCACCAGGATGCCCTTCAGCTCGGACGCGAAAAGGAGGTCGCCATCGCGCTCGGCAATGTACAGCGGCTTGATGCCGAGCCGGTCGCGGGCCAACAGGAGCCGCTGGTCGGCGTTGCACCAGATGGCGACGGCAAACATACCCCGCAAGCGCTCAAAGCACGCAGTATCCCACTCAAGAAACGCCTGCAGCACGGTTTCTGTGTCGCATTGCGTTTTGAACTCGCGGCCCAGGGACTCGAGTTCGCTCCGCAGCTCGCGGTGGTTGTAGATTTCGCCGTTAAACACAATCACCGCGTCGCGGTCTTCAGAGAAGATCGGCTGAGTGCCTCCGGCAAGGTCGATGATCTTCAGGCGGGTGGCGCCGAGATGGCAGCCGTGGGAGCGAAACACGCCCTGCTGATCCGGCCCGCGATGCAGCAGAGTGTCCACCGCTGCTGCGATGCGCCCCGCATCCGGGCGCCAGTTCTTCGCCGTAAATCCAACGATGCCGCACAAACGATGACGCCTCTTTCGGGAATGGAGGAAGTTCCTGTTGGGATGCACCCATCGACGCGCAGGCCGGTTCCCTGGTTTCAAACCGTGGGGCCGGTGCTTTTGCGGGCGAGACGGCGAGTGAAACGGAGCCCCTTCCGGGTGCGCACCCAACCATCGTGAGAATAGCAGCTTGCTCCCTGCGCTCCATGCCGGCCGGCACAGCCCAGGCGAGCGCAGGGACCGGGCGGCAGAGGCCATATAGAATGCAGCGATGTACTTAGCTACAAAGAGCCAAGCTGCAAGGCACGCCAGCAGCCGGGCCAGCAGCCGGGCCGGACGCCAAGCCGAGAGCCGGGCCAGCAGCCGGGCCAGCAGTGGCGACCGGAGCCACGCCGGGTGATGGCGCAACGGCTCCGCCGTCTCCAAACCTCCGTCGCCATCGCAGCAATGATCGTCGCCGGCCCGCTTGGCAATGTTCTGCTTGGGAAGGGCATGCGGCACCTCCATCCAGCGCTGTGGCCGCCCCCGGCCCTGCTGGCAACGGCCCAGGCAGTGTTTGTTTCGCCGTTTATCTGGCTTGGCATTGCTTCGCTGATCGCGTTCTTTGTCGCCTACATGCTCGCGCTCTCCTGGGCCGACTACAGCTATGTGCAGCCCGCGTCGTCGCTTGCCTACGGGGTGGTGGCGCTGCTCAGCGCCCTGCTGCTGGGCGAGCAGGTGACGCCGCTGCGCTGGGCCGGCATTGCCGTGATCTGCCTCGGAGTGTTTGTGGTGGGGCGCACCGGCCACAAAACAACGGAGCGCACGCCGCTTGCGTGACCTGCTCCTGTTTACGCTGATTGTGGTGGCGGGCACAGGCGGCGAGCTTTGCGTTTCGCGCGCCATGAAGGCGGTTGGCGAGGCGCCGGGCTTCCGTCCCGCACAGGTCGCCCGGGTCCTGCTGCGCGCTGTGCGCGTGCCCTGGATGTGGGCCGGGGTGGCCATGATGGCTACAGGCTTCTTTGCCCTGCTGGGCGCGCTTTCGCGCTACAACGTCAGCTTCGTCGTTCCGGTCACCGCGCTCAGCTACGTCGCCGGCGCGTTTGGCAGCGCTGCCTTTCTGCATGAGCGGGTAAGCGCGGCGCGCTGGCTGGGCGTGACGCTGGTGGCGCTCGGCGTCACCCTGGTTTTTCTGGGCCACAGCTGACGGCTGCTTCAGCGCGCCCCATCCGCTTGCCTCGCAGCCACGTTCCGCTCGCCCTGCCGCCGCGGCGGCGCGGCGAGCCGGTGGTTTGCCGCACAACCAGGTGGGTCGGGATCACGGTTCCGGTCTCGACCGGACCGGAAGCGGTGCGCAGCGGCCGGAGCGGCAGCGCGTCGAGCGCAGCCCTGGCCAGGTCCGCAGGCGCCATGCGCACGCTTGTCAACGGCGGAACCGTGAAGCGAGCCATGTGAATGTCGTCGAAGCCGATGACCGAAAGATCTTCGGGAACGCCGAGGCCGCAAGCCGACGCTGCGTGGAGCACCCCGATGGCGGTCATGTCGTTGGAGCAGAGGATCGCTGTAGGCACGGGGGTGCTGCCGAAAAGCTGCCGTGCCGCCCGGAGGCCGCCTTCCATGGTGTGGTCGCCCTCGACCAGGTGCGACCCGGACGGGCTGAGGCCGATCGCCGCCATGGCTTCGACAAAAGCCACGCGGCGCAGCTCGGCCCCGCGCAGGTGCAACGGGCCGCTGATCAAGGCGATCGCCCGGTGCCCCATCCCGGCCAGGTGCTGCACGGCTTCCTCGATGCCCTGCCGGTAGTTCACCTCGATCGAAACAGCAGCATCGATGGTCTGCGTCGAGCCGACCGAGACCAGCGGGATCGCTCGCCCGGAAAGCTCCTGGAGCAGGTCCTCGTCCATGCCGAAGGTCATCACGGCCACGCCCTCGACCTTGCGCTCGACCATGCGGCGCACGCACTGCGCCATGCGCGCCGGGGCATAGTTTGTGGAGCCGAGGAGGATCTCGTAGCCGCGCTCGACCGCCGCGAGTTCAAAGCTCTGGATCAGCTCGGGAAAGAAGGGGTTGGTGATCTCGGACACGATCAGGCCGAGGAGGCCGCTCTTGCCGAGCACCAGGGCGCGGGCCTGGGTGTTGGGCGTGTAGCAAAGCTCGGCCGCGGCCTTGTTGACCCGGGCCGCCAGCCGGGCGTCGACCGTGCTGACGTGATTCATGACGCGCGACACAGTGGCGGTGGACACGCCGGCTTTCCGCGCCACAACGTGGATGTCCACCGATGGCCTGACAGGGGTTGCCATGCCTGACCAGTACCGGGTTTCCCGATGGCTGTCAACGGGACCGGCGAGGTGGGCAGAAGCCCGGGGAAGTTGACAGGGGCAGGGGGGATGCCCGATAGTCACGGCCGGAGAGAAAACGATTTCCAGGCCGCGTTCTGCTCCCTTTGCGTGCCCGGGCGCGGGGTTGCCGGTCCGGCGGAGCCGGCGTTCGACTGGCGTGGCCGGGGCGGAGTGAAGTGGAAACGTGCGCAGCCACGCCCACCTGTTGGAGGACGGAATGAAGCAGCAGCTTACCTTTGGGGTCATCGTCGGTTCGCGGGGGTTTTTTCCGCACCATCTCGCCAAGGAAGGCCGCGAAGACATGATGGCAGTGCTCGGGAAGCTGGGCTACGGCGTGGTGGTGCTGTCGCCCGAGCAGACCCAGCACGGCGCCGTGCAAACCCCGGACGACGCCCGGCACTGCGCGCAGTTGTTCAAGGCAAGCGCCGACACGATCGATGGGGTGATCGTGACGCTGCCCAACTTCGGCGAGGAGCGCGCCATTGTGGATGCGCTGCGGCTCAGCGGCCTTCGCGTGCCGGTGCTGGTGCAGGCTACGCCCGACCGCCGCGACATCATGAAGATCGAACACCGGCGCGACAGCTTTTGCGGCAAGATGTCGGCCTGCAACAACCTCCAGCAGTACGGCATTCCGTACTCGCTGACCAGGAAGCACACCGTTGCGCCGCAGTCGGAGGAGTTTGCGCGCGACCTGGCGGAGTTTGCCGCCACCTGCCGGGTGGTCAACGGCTTCCGCAACCTGCGCATCGGCGCGCTCGGCGCGCGCCCGGCTGCATTCAACACGGTCCGCTACTCGGAAAAGATCCTGGAGCGGCACGGGATTTCCGTGGAAACGCTCGACCTGTCGGAGGTGATCGGCCGGATCCACCGCATGAACGATTCCGACGACGCGGCGCAGGCGAAGCTCGCGGCCATCCAGGCTTATGTGCCGACCGCGGGCATCCCGGCAGAAGCCTTGATGAAGATGGCGAAACTCGGCGCCGTCATTGACGGCTGGATGAAGGAAACCTACTGCACCATTTCAGCCATCCAGTGCTGGACCGCGATGGAGGAGTTCTTCGGCGTGGTGCCGTGCACGGTCATGAGCATGATGAGCGAGAACCTGTTTTCTTCCGCCTGCGAGACCGATGTGGCCGGCGTGCTGAGCATGTACGGGCTCGCGCTCGCGAGCGAAACCCCCAGCGCGCTGCTCGACTGGAACAACAACTACGGCGACGACGACGACAAGGCCGTGTGCTTTCACTGCTCCAACCTGCCGAAGCACTTTTTCGAGTCGGTGGTCATGGACTTCCAGGCCATCATTGCCGGGACCGTCGGCAAGGAGAACACCTTTGGCACCTGCGTGGGGCGCGTCAAGGCAGGTGCGATGAGCTTTCTGCGCTTTTCCACGCACGACCGGTCGGGCGAGATGCGCGGCTACGTGGGCGAGGGCGAGTTTACCAGTGATCCGCTCGAAACCTTTGGCGGCGCGGGCGTGGTGCGGATTCCGAGGATGCAGAAGCTGTTGCGCTATATCTGCGAGCAGGGCTTTGAGCACCATGTTGCCGGGAACTTTTCGACCACCGCCGCGCCGGTCTACGAAGCAGCCACCAAGTACCTGGGCTGGCAGATGCACTGGCACGCGGCGGAGTAAGTGATGGCGATCCACACCCGCGCGTGCGCCGGCCTCCTGCCGGTTGGGGGCGCATCTGCCAAACTCGTCGCCGCAACCAGGGAAGTGCCGACGCGTTGCCCGCGGCTTGTCTCTCCATGCATGAGGACCGTCGCGGTCCTGGGTTGCTTTTCTCGCGTCCTGCGGGCGCCGGAGCCGTGGCACAGAGGGTTTTGGGCGGCCTCCGCGGTCCTGTGGGCGCCGCTTCGGTTCTTCCCCGTCCGCAGAATCGCGACGCGCGGCCAGGCAAGCGTATGAAGAGCACCACGGTAGCCGGCGTCGACTTTGGAACCCTGAGCGTGCGCGTGACGCTGCTCAACTCGGAGCGCGGCCGGCTCGGCACCGCCTCGGCCGAGTACCCGCTGCATCGCAGGCGCGAAGACCCGGACTACGCCACGCAAGCGCACGAAGACCAGATGGGGGCGCTGGTTCTTGCCACCCGGCAGGTTCTGGCCGAGACCGGGGTGCCGGGCGAGGAGATCGCCGCCATTGCGCTCGATACCACGGGCTCGAGCGTGGTCATGGTCGGACACCAGATGCAGCCGCTCGATGAGTACTACCTTTGGTGCGACCACCGCGCCAAACTCGAAGCCCAGCAGATTACCGCGCTGGCGCACGAGGAGAAGCTCGAAGCCATCGAGTGGTGCGGAGGCGTGTACTCGCACGAGTGGGGCTTCGCGAAGCTGCTGCACTGGCTGCGCCACAATCCCGGACGCTGGGACGAGTTCGCGACCGCTTTTGAACACTGCGACATGGTGGCGGCTACCCTGGCCGGCATCACCGATCCGCGCCAGGCCCGGCGCAGCGTTTGCGCGATGGGGCACAAGTGGCTTTGGAACCCGAAGTGGGGCGGGCTGCCTTCGCAGGCGTTTTTCTCGAAACTCGACCCGGCGCTCCATGGCATCCGCGATCGCTTCGAGGGGGTGTACGCGACCTCGGACCAGATTGCCGGCACGCTCGCGCCTGCCTGGGCCGAACGCATGGGGCTCCGGGCCGGGATCCCGATCCCGGTCGGCGCTTTTGACGCGCACTGGGACGCGATCGGCGCCGGCTGCCGCGAGGGCGACGTCGTCAACGTCGTCGGCACCTCCACCTGCATCATCGCGATGGAGCGGAAGGCGACGCTCGTGCCGGGGGTGTGCGGGGTCGTGCCCGGCAGCGTCCACCCTGCGTTTACCGGCGTAGAAGCCGGGCTTTCCGCGACCGGCGACATCTTTGAGGCGATTGCGCGCCGCGCCGGCACCACCGTCAAGCAGCTTGCGCAGGGGCTTGAGCGGTACCGCGCCGGGCAGACCGGCCTCCTGCGTCTAAGCTGGGATAACGGCGACCGGACCGTGCTCGTCAACGCCGAACTCGGCGGGGTCACGCTGGGCTGGAACCTGATTCACACCGCGCAGGACGAGCTGTTCGCCGCCATTGAAGGCACGGCCTTCCACACCCGCATCATCCTCGAGCGCATGGCCGAGCACGGCGTCCCGGTCGAGCGCGTCATCAACGCGGGTGGCATCCCGCAGAACAACAGCGCCCTGAACCAGGTGTACGCCAATGTGCTGGGCAAGCCGGTGCTGGTCCCTGACGGGGTCCCGACGTCGCTCGGCTCGGGTATCTTCGCGCTGGCCGCGGCCGGTGCGTTCCCTTCAATTGAAGCCGCGCAGGCAAAGCTTTGCCTGCCCTTTCGCACCTACCAGCCGCAGGCACAGGCGCATGCCATCTACGACCGGCTGTTTGCGCTGTACCGCACGCTCTACTTCGCGCTGGGCACGCCTCCGGCCCCGGCCGCGCGGCTTGGCGAAGTGCTGCCGGCGCTGCGCGCCATCGCCGCCGAGGCGCAGGACCGCGGGGCGCGTTCCGCGTAGCGCGGCGCCGGCGCTTACTTCTTCGCTTTTCCCTTGAGCAGCACCAGGCAGATCCCGTCCCAGCTTCCCTTGCCGGTGCCGGCAGGGGGAGCACTGTTCAAGGCCACAAATCCGATGCGGGCCGGGTCGAGCTGGAAGTGGTTTTCGACGTAGTGGCTGGTAAGCATGGCGCGGCGGCGCGAGAGCATCGCCTGATCGGCGACATTGGGGCCGCCCGAGTATCCCTCGAAGACCATCGGGTCACCCAGGGCTGAGCCCCCATTTTTGGTCGCGGCATCGTCGAGCGCCTGCTTGCCGCGCATCGACAGCACTTCGCTCCCGTCCGGCTCGGTCTCGAAAAGCTCCGAAGCGGAGATCCACAGGCGGTCGTTTGCGGGACTGGTAAAGGCCTTGTTTGTCAGGTACTGGTCGGCCTCGAGGTGACTGAGATCGTAGTAGCCGCGGTGCTTAAAGAAGCCCTTGAAGAAGAACTCGTGCTTCAGGGCTTCGGTGTCGTCGGCCATATTGCCGGTGGTCGAGTTCAGGTTTGAAAGCGACTGCCGGATGTTGGTACCCGCGTCAACGCCCTGATCGTCGGGAAGCGTCACTTCGGTGATCATCTGGTGGATCTGCCCGGAGCTTGCGTCGAGCTGCGCCGAGGCGCTCCGGACACTCCGCATCGTGTCGTCAACCTGCTGCGGGAGATTGCGCGAGCGGAGATCCGAGATCATCCCGTCCACCTGGTTCGACGCGTGGGCCAGGTCGCCGGTGGCCTGCTTGGCGTTTGCCACCGCACCGCGTACCTGCGCGGCCATCTGCTGATCGCGCATAAGCAGGCCAACCGTGCCGCGGCCCTGCTTGACGCCGACCACCAGATCGTTCACGTTTGCAACCGTGCCGGTGACCCCATCGAGCGCGCCGTTCAGCCGGCCGCCGACACTCTTGATGGTCGAGTCCGCGTCCTTGATGGCCGTATCTGCATCGGTCACCAGCCCGTTGCCCTTTTCGAGCATGGCGCTTAGATCAAAGGGTTCCTTGCTCGGCAGGGTCGCAAGGCGTGCTGCCTCGGGCGCCCCGGTGCTGCCCTGCTTCACCTCGAGATAGATGTTGCCGACCACGCCCTCGGTCTGGATGCTGGCCAGGGAGTCGGTGCGTACCAGCCCGTGCAGCTGCTCACGGATCTGGATCTTGACCCGAAAGCGCGAGGACGGCGAAGCGGGGATGCCGATCCCGACGACCTGCCCGGCGTCCATGCCGGCTACCTGCACCCTGGCGCCCTTGATCAGGCCGCCCAGGTTGGTGAACTCGGTGTAAAACTCCACGTGCTTGTCAAAGGCCTGCTGCTGGCTGCCGATCAGGTACAAGCCGATGGTGAACAGCGCCACGCCACCGATGACAAACAGTGCAACCACGATGTTTCTTGTGTTCATTGCCCTTGCTCCGAGATCAGCTTCCGCGCGGTGTCGTTGTGGCTGTGCTCGAGGTCGTCGGCCGATCCATACGCAACCAGATGGCCGTCCTCCAGGACCGCGAACTGATCGCCGACCCGGCGCGCGCCGTGGACGTCGTGCGTGACCACGATCAGCGTGGTACGGCGCTCCCGTTTCTCGTTCAGCAGCAACTCGTCGATTTCCGCGGCGGAGATGCGGTCAAGCCCGCTGCTTGGTTCATCGGCGAGCAGAATCTTGGGTTCGAGCACCAGCGCCCGTGCCATCCCGGCGCGTTTGCGCATGCCGCCCGAAAGCTCGACCGGCATCTTTTCCTTGTCGTGTTCAAGGCCGACCTGGCCCAGCACCCGGTCGACCGCACGGTTCACCTCGTCCCAGGGCTTGTTGGTAAGCCGTTGCATCGGCAGGGCCAGGTTCTCGTAAAGGGTGAGCGAATCGAACAGGGCGGCATCCTGGAAGAGGAAGCCCATCTTGCGCCGGACCTCCGAAAGCTGCGCTCCGCGCAGCCGGTCGATCTCCTCGCCTTCAATCCAGATCTTGCCGGCGTCCGGCTTCAGCAGCGCAATCGCCAGCTTCAGGGTGACGCTCTTGCCCATGCCGCTGCGGCCCAGAATGCACAGGGCCTGCCCGGCCGGGACGGAGAACGAAACATCGTCGAGGACCTGCTTCTGTCCAAACCGCTTGGAAACGCCTTCGAACCGGACTACAGCGTTCTGGTCGGTCGGTGGTGCGGAGCCGGTGTCACTCATATGGCACTTTCGGGAAACAGGAAGAAGATGCAGCGAATCAGGATAACGTCGGCCAAAATGATGAGCAAGGAGGAGATCACGACGCTGTTGGTCGCCGCCCGCCCGACGCCGTTCGCGCCTTCGTTGGTGTTGTAGCCGATAAACGAGGAAACGGTGCCGATGATGAAGCCGAAAACTGCTGTTTTCAAGGTGGGCGGGATGAAGTTGGCCCAACCCAGGCCTGTAAACGCGCTCTCGATATACAGGTCAAAGGGCTCGCGCGAGGAAAAGTACTCGCTCAGGTAGCCGCCAAGCAGGCCCGCGAAATCAATGAACAGAGTAAGTACCGGCAGCGCGATGACGCACGCCAGCACTCGCGGCATGACCAGGAAGTTAAAGGAGTCAATCGACAGCGACTCGATGGCGTCGATCTGTTCGGTAGCCCGCATGTTGGCCAGCACCGCGCCGATGCCCGAGCCAACGCGCCCGGCCAGAAGCAGGCCCGCGACCAGCGGACCCAGCTCGACAAAGAATGCATCGGCCTGCACGCTGGGGATCATTGCCGTCGCGCCAAAGGAGACCAGCGTGCTCCGGGTATGAAACGTCATGACGGTGCCGAGGGCCAGCCCGGAGGCGATGACCAGCAGAAGCGACTGGGCGCCGATCTCGCGCAACTGCATCATGAGCATCTTGATCTCGAAGGGAGGCCGGAAAAGAGAGGCAAGTACGCGCAGGGCGAACAGGCTCCCTTCCCCGATGCAGTCCAACCACTTCGCCACGTCCCGCCTCTTTTCGCGCGCGGAAAACCCGGCTCGGTGCGGAGCCTCGCGCAAACTTCAGAAATCCTACAGTCCTTTGATGGCGTGATTGCGAGCGGAGACTCGAGCTTGCCGCACTGCTCCGGGGTGTTTGCCGGGCAGCACCCGGGATGGGAGCCCGGGCACAGGCTTGGCCGCGAGCCCGGTCACAAGCCAAGGGCGACGCCGGGTGCTTCGGAGCGCAGAGGTGCTACACCCCGACGGGGAGCGACTCGCTTTCCGGATGGAGCGCATCGCCGCCGCCTCCGGCAACGAAGCGCCACACGGCCGCAGCGGAGGCGCGGCCCTGTTCCCGGCCCAGTGCCCGCACCCGTGGGCAGCGCGAAAGGTCCAGGAAGTGGTGGCCGATCGCGTTGGCAACCGCCTGGTCGGGAGCGAACGCGAGCGTGCTGCTGCCGCCTGCTTCCAGCGCGCGGCGTTCCAGCTCGAGCGGGGCCGCGTTGCCCATCATGCGCCCCAGCGGGTCCAGCACCACCACCCGCCCGCACCCCGCGGCAAGGGCCGCGTTGGTTGGCGAGCCAATTCCGCCATCCATGTACCCGCGCCCCTGGAGATGCACCAAGGGAAAGATGCAGGGGGCCGAACAGCTGGCGGCCACAGCCGCGGCGAGCGGCACCGCCGAGGTCCCGGTCCAGTCGTGGAACTCGCCTGTTTCGGCATCGATGGCCGTGATGTGGAGGTCGCAGTGCTGTGGCCACGCGGCGGCAGGACCGATGGCCTCCTCGATCGCCCCGATCCACGCCGCCTCGCCCGGCAGGGCGGCTGCACGCGCGCTTTTGCCCATGGAGCGCCGAAAGCCGTCGAGCCCGCGCGAAAGCAGCTTGGCCTTCAGGTAGGCCAGGAAAAACCCAACCATGCCGACCCCGCGCGCTGCCTCGGGGATTTCGCTGTCCGTGAGCAGTGCATCGAGCGAGCCGTGCACGGCCAGGTGAGCGGCCACAATGGCGCCTGCCGAGGTGCCGATGATCCGCCCCGCAAGAAAGGGAGCGAGCGGACCGCTTGTGTCCGGCTTGTTGCTGCCGGCCGGGCTGGGCCGGCTATCCGCCCAGCCCTGCAGCACACCTGTTTCCCAGGCGAAGCCAAGGGGTCCCCCGCCACCGAGCACCAGCGCACACCTGCCTGGAATCATCCCGGTTGGGATGCGGGATTGCGCTGGCGCTGCAGCACCGGCTCGTCCAGCGGCTCGACAGTGACTACGGGCTGATGAACAGAGGTGCCCGTAACATGGGGCGTGGTGCCACGGCCGCCCGCGCCGAGCAGGGTTTGCAGCAGCGCGTACAGCACGGGAATAAAGAACAGGTTCAGCACGGTGGACAGCAGCATGCCGCCCACAATGCTGGTGCCGACGGAGTGGCGGCCGTTTTCGCCCGCGCCGTGCGCAAAAACAAGCGGCATGACCCCGAGAATAAAGGCGAACGAGGTCATCAAGATAGGACGGAGGCGAAGCTCAGCCGCCTCGATCGCTGCTTCGGTGATGGAGCGGCCCTGCCGCCGCAGCTGCTCGGCAAACTCCACGATCAGAATCGAGTTTTTAGCCGAAAGCCCGATCAGCATCACCAGACCGATCTGGCAGTAGACGTCGTTCGGCAGCCCGCGCACGGACTGCGCCAGCAGCGCGCCCAGCACCGCCATAGGCACGGCCAGCAGGATGATGAAGGGAAGGGCAAAGCTTTCGTACTGCGCGGAAAGGGTCAGGTACACGACCAGGATGCCGAGGCCGAAGATGATGATGGTTTTGCCGGAAGACTCGATCTCCTCAAGCGCCAGGCCGGTCCAGCTGTAACTCATGCCCTGGATCATGTTTGCCTTGGCCAGCGTCGTCATGTCGGCCAAACCTTCGCTTGAGCTAAGCCCCGGCGCCGCCGAGCCGTCAATCTCGGCCGAGCGGAAAAGGTTGTAGTGCGAGATCACCGCGGGCGCGGAAGTCTGGTTCAGGGTGACGAAGTTGTCGAGCGAGATCATGTCGTTGGTTGCCGAGCGAACATACAGCTGACGGATGTCGGCGGCGGTGCGGCGGAACTGCTGGTCTGCCTGTACGTACACGCGGTAGGAGCGGTTGTTGAAGTCGAAGTTGTTCAGGTACTCCGATCCCATGTACACGTTCAGGGCCGCGGAGATTTGCGAAAACGGGACCCCCAGCGTTTTGGCCTTCTCGCGATCGATTGCGACCAGGATTTGCGGGTCGTTGGAGGTGTAGGAGGTGAACAGGCCGACCAGGTTCTTGCTTGCATTGCCTTTGGCCACGATGGTGTGGGCCACGCGATCCAGATCCCCGAGCGTGTTGCGGCCCAGATCCTGGAGCTCAAACTGGAAGCCGCCGAAGTTGCCGAGCCCGGAGATCGCGGGCGGCTCGAACGGGATAACCAGGGCGCCGGGGATCATGAGGCACTTCGGCCGGATACGCGCCGCGATCGCCGCGGCCGTGTCCTGCGGGCCGAGGCGGTCGGTGATGGGCGTGAGCGGCAAAAACGAGATGCCGAAGTTGGGCGCGTTGCCGGTAAAGGAAAAGCCGGAGATCGAAAAGGTGCCGAAGATGTCCTTTTCGCCCTTCAGCACCTGCGCCAAGCGTTCCTCGACGCCCTCGGTGTAGGCCAGCGAAGCGCCCTGCGGAGACTGGATGACCACGATCAGGTAGCCCTGGTCCTCCTGCGGCACAAACGCCGTCGGCACCGCGCGGTACACAAGCACGGTGGCGGTAAGGCCCAGCACAAAAAGAAGCAGCATCAGGTAGCGCAACCGCAGCACCAGGTGAATGACGCGCGCGTAGCCGCTGCTCATCTTGCGGATGCCCTTGTCGATGGCGCCCAGGAGGCCACCCTTGTGCTTCTCCTGGCGCAGCAGCAGGGCCGCCAGCGCGGGGGAAAGCGTGAGCGCGTTGAAGGCGGAGATGGCGATTGAAAACGCGATGGTGAGGGCGAACTGCTTGTACAGCTGCCCGGTGGTGCCGGGAAAGAACGAAACCGGAACAAACACCGAGATCAGCACGAGCGAGGTGGCCACCACCGCGCTGGTCACTTCGCGCATGCCGATCGAGGTCGCCTCGTGCGCGTCGGCGATGCCCTCGGTGATATGGCGCTGCACGTTTTCAATGACGACGATGGCGTCATCGACCACCAGCCCGGTCGCCAGCACCAGGCCGAACAGGGTCAGCGTGTTGATCGAAAAGCCAAAGATCCGCAGAAACATAAAGGTGCCGATCAGCGACACCGGGATGGTGATCGCCGGGATGATGACGGCGCGCCAGTCCTGAAGAAAGAAGTAGATCACCACGATGACGATCACGATGGCTTCGAGCAGCGTTTGCACCACATCGTGAATGCTTTCGGCCACGACCGTGGTGGTATCAAAGGCGACCACGTACTTCATGCCGGCCGGGAAGCTTTTGGCCAGCTCGGCGAGCACCGCCTTGCCTTCCCGGTCGACCTCGAGCGCGTTGGCATTGCTGAGCTGCTGCACGCCAAAGCCGACCGCCGGGATCCCGGAGTATTTCAGGTCCGACGAGTAGCTTTCGGCGCCCAGCTCGGCGTGGCCCACGTCTGAAATGCGCACCACGCCGTTGGGCGTGTTCTTGACGATGATGTCGTCAAACTGCTGTGGAGTGGTCAGCCGGCCGATGGCGTTGACGGTGATCTGAAAGCTCTGCGTGGGGAGGTTGGGCGGCTGCCCGATCTGCCCGGCCGGCACTTCGACGTTCTGCTCCTGAATGGCGGCAACAACGTCGGCCGCGGTTAGCTGCCGGGCCGCAAGCTTGACCGGATCGACCCACACGCGCATGGCATACTTGCGCTCGCCAAAGATGGTGACGTCGCCGACACCCTTGATGCGCTTGAGCGGGTCCTTGACATACACGTCCAGGTAGTTGGACATGAACAGGTTGCTCAGCGAGCCGTCGGGCGAGTACACGCCGGCGCCAAACACAAAGTTGGAGTTGGCCTTGGTTACCGAAATGCCGCTCTGGTTGACTTCGGCCGGCAGCTGCCCGGTGGCCGACGAGATGCGGTTCTGCACGTCCACGGCCGCGATGTCCAGGTCGTAGCCGGTTTCAAAGGTGGTGGTGATGGCGCTGGTGCCGTCGCTCGCGCTGGTGGACGCAATGTACTGCATACCGGGCACGCCGTTGATCGCTTCTTCAAGCGGTGTGGTGACGGCAGATTCGACCACCTGGGAGTTGGCGCCGACGTAGTTGCTGCTGACGGTGACCTGCGGGGGAGCCAGCTGCGGGTACTGGGAGATGGGCAGCGTGGGGATGCAGACCGCCCCGGCGAGGATGATCAGCAGCGCGCAAACCGAGGCGAACACCGGACGCCGGATAAAGAAGTCGACCAAGTCGCGATCCTTTCAAGTGAGCCGTTCAGGGAGCGGGCGCCGCCGAGAGCGCTTGCCGCTGCCCTCAGGAGCCGAGCGGGTGAACCGGAAAACCTTCCTGGAGGATCTGCAGGCCCGACAGAATGACCCGCTCCCCGGGAGCGAGACCGCTTTGGACCGCGTAGGTATTGCCCACAGTATCGCCCAGCTGTACCGGCAGCTGGTGCGCGATGTAGTGGCCGCCGCCGGCGTCCTTGGCGATGTAAACAAAGCTTTGCCCGCCGAGCCGCGTCACCGCCAGCACCGGCACGGTCGCCATCGGCTTGTCGGACCAGGTCACCTGCGCCTTGACCAGCTGGGCATTGCGCAGCCGGTCGGCCGTGGTCGACTGCACGGGGGCCTTGAGCAGGATCCCCTGGAGCCCGTTGTCCACCTGCGGCGAAAGGAAGTCCACCCGGGTTTTCTCAAGCACTTCGCCGTCCGGGCCAAGGATGCTTACCGGAAGGCCGAGGCGGAGGTCCCCGGCCCTTTCGGTCGGGACATAAATGTAGGCTTCGAGGTCCGTATTGGCGTCGACCGTGGTCAGCAGCGTGGTCGAGGAAACATAATCCCCGACATGCACCGGCACGTCGCCGACCACCCCGGCAAAGGGGGCCACGATGCGGTAATAGCCGAGCTCCCGGCGCTGGGTGGCCGTGGTGGCGGCTGAAGACTCGTAATCGGCCTTGCTGTTGCGGAAGGCCTGCTGGGCCTGGTCATACGCGTCGCGGCTGGTGATCCCGGCTTCAAACAGCTTTCTTTGCCGCTCCACCTCGGTCTGGTTGTACTGGTACACGGCGAGCTTTTGCTGCTCGGTAGCCTGTGCGGATTCCAGGGTGGCCCGCTGCTTGATCGGGTCGATCTCCATCATCAACTGCCCCTGGGCAACGTGCTCGCCCGAGTGGACCTCGATCGCGGTGAGGTTGCCGTCTACCTGGGGATTGATGGTTGCCGAGCGGCGCGACTTGATGGTGGACACGTAGGTATCGCTGACCGGCACGGCCGAGGTGGTCACGACCTGTGTTTGAACCGGGAGGCCGCCCGGGGGCAGGGCAAAGCCGGCCTCGGCGGGCTTTGCCTTGCAGGCGCTCAGCGGAGCAAGAGCCAGAAGCAGGGAAGCGGCAGCAAGGGAGCGAACACAGTGGACGGTCATCAGGGAATCGAGCCTCGGAAAGGGCGGGCGTGCGCCGGCGATCAAGCCTGGAAGCCGCGCGCCGCTTCGCCGACCCTCAACATCCAGAACCGGATATTGGATGCCTGCGTGTCGGGGAGGCTGCAAAAGATTCAGCGCGCCCGCCCGCCTTCGAGCAGGAGCCGGGCGGGGGAGTGCGCCCGGGCAGTGCTCGCGCCGGCGCGCGTCTGGCCAAGTAGAAGGAGGATGGGGGAGCGCGGTATGTCTAGAGAAACGCGACCGACTGCACCCCGGCGACGTCGAAGCGCTTCCGGCAGCGAATGTTTTTGCATGCAGCCAGATCATCGCGGCGCACCATGTATGACTGGGCCTTGGCAAAGCGGGCCCGGTCGCGTTCGTCGGCTCCCCGGCCCAGCTGCGCTTTTTTGCGGCGTACCAGCCAGCCCAGCTGGTATTCATCGGCTTTTCCGCAGTGCGGGCAGGTGAGCGTGTGGGTCCGCTGTTCCGGCTTCTCGTCAAAAAAATCGCGCTCTTCCATAAACTCCTCCCCTTGGGTCTTCCCGGGTTTCTCCCGGCTGCCCCGCTCCGGTACTCCAGGATTGACTCCAGGAGTGACTACGATGTCAGAAAAGGGGAGGCAAGCGCAATGGGGTCCGGGCGCCCGAGTCCCCGCCCGGAACGGGACGGCTCGGGGAAAGAGCGGCAGCAGGGGAAGTGTCTGAAGCTGGGTCGAAGCTGAGCCGAAAGCTGGGTCGAAGGCCGTTTCCCTCCCGGCCGCTTCCGGCCGACAGCGTAGGATAGGGAAAGGATCGGTAGGAGTGTGACCTGCTGCGACTTAGCTCGGACTTTCAGAAAGAGGTTGCATGCGCTCAGAGTTGGTGTACGCCGCTGGTCTCAAGATGGAAAACCGTTACCTGCTCTCGACCGTGACCATGCTTGCCGTGCGCAAGCTGCACATCGTGTCCACGCGTACCGAAGATACCGCGAACCATGTTTTTTCAGAGCTTGCTGCCGGACGGGCCCTGGACGTGACCATGCCGGAGTTGAAGCCGCAAACCGCCATGGATCCCCTGCTGAGCCCTGTCGGCTAGAGCGCTCGCTCCGGGAAGAATCCCCGGGTCGCGTCCAGGGCGAAGCCGGTTGCCCTGCTGTTGACTCGGGGCCCGCTGATCGCATAGGCTAAAGTTCTTGCGCGTTCCCGCGCCCGCCCGCAGCGAGGCGGCGACTTGCCCGCTCCGGCCCCAGCCCAGGAACGCGAACCTCCTATGAGAGGCTTTGTCGATTGGTGCCCGGGCAATCCTGTTACAGAGTGTTGAGGAGAAAAGATGTCGACGTTTATTCCAAGCGCGCCCGAAATCGAACGGAAGTGGTTTGTGGTCGATGCCAGCGGGAAAACGCTGGGGCGCCTGGCGACGGAGACCGCAAGCATCCTGGCCGGCAAGCGCAATCCTCGGTACGTCCCCTATATCGATACGGGCGACCACGTGATTGTGCTGAATGCGGAAAAGGTTCGTTTGACGGGCTTGAAGTCTGAAAAGAAGGTGTACCGGCGCTACACCGGATTCCCGGGCGGTCTGCGGGAAGAGTCCTTTCTACGGCTGCTGGCGCGCAGGCCGGAAAAGGTGATTGAAGAAGCAGTGTTTGGGATGCTCCCCAAAACAAAGATGGGCCGGCAGATGGGCACCAAGCTGAAGGTCTACCGGGGCGACAAGCATCCGCACCAGGCGCAGCAGCCGCAGGTGCTTGAGATCGACACAGACCTCGGGAAGAAGGCATAGGGGCAAGCGAATGGCAAATGTGGTGCAGTACTACGGAACGGGGCGCCGCAAGTCGGCGATCGCGCGCGTGTTTCTCCGCCCGGGCAACGGCGGCTTCACGGTAAACGGCAAACAGCATGATCTTTACTTTGTGACCGAGGGGCAGCGCATCGCGGCCCGCCGCCCGCTGGCGCTGACAGAGCTTGGCGGCAACTTCGACGTGGTCACGACGGTGCGGGGCGGCGGCATCAATGGGCAGGCGGACGCCGTCAAGATGGGCATTGCGCGCGCGCTGCTCGAGTTCAACGCGGAGCTCAGAAAGACCCTCAAGTCTGACGGGCTGCTGACCCGGGACGCACGCATCAAAGAGCGCAAGAAGTACGGGCAAAAGGGCGCGCGCGCACGCTTCCAGTTCTCGAAGCGCTAACCGGATGGCGGCTCGTTTCTCCCCAGCTACGCACTATCCCGCACAGGGAATCAATCCGGAGCAGGCAGCGCTTGCCCCGGATGCAACCTACATAAGGAGGCTGTTTGGCAACCATCACCATGAAGGAGCTGCTTGAAGCCGGCGTCCACTTTGGACACCAGACCAAGCGTTGGGATCCGCGCATGAAGGAGTACATCTTCGGCGAGCGCAACGGGATCTACATCATCGATCTGCAGAAAACGCTGAAGATGTTCAAGGAAGCGTCGAAGTACGTGACGGACCTGACCGCGACCGGCAAAGTGATCTTGTTTGTCGGAACCAAGCGCCAGGCACAGGACGCTATCGCCGAGGAAGCCAACCGCTGCGGGATGTTCTATATCAACCAGCGCTGGCTGGGCGGCCTCCTGACGAACTGGATCACGGTGCAAAAGTCGGTGAAGCGGCTCCAGGAACTGGACGAGATGGCGACCGACGGCCGCTACGACCTGCTGACCAAGAAGGAAGTCATCAAGCTTGAGCGCGAGCGCAAGCACCTGCAGGCGAACCTGGCCGGCATCAAGAACATGAAGCGCCTCCCGGACGCGATCTTTGTGGTCGATTCGAACGCGGAAGCCATCGCTGTGAAGGAAGCGCGCAAGCTGGGCATCCCGGTCGTCGCGGTCGTCGATACCAACTGCGACCCGACCGTGGTCGACTACGTGATCCCCGGCAACGATGATGCCCTGCGGGCGATTCGCCTGTTTACCTCGAAGATCTCCGATTCGGTGATCGAAGGGGTGCAGATGGCGACCGACAAGCAGTTTCTCGACATCGCCGGGGTGGCCCCGGAAGCGCAGTTCACCGCGTCGACCTTTGAGCAGGGCAGCCTGGAGTCCGGCGCGGACACCACCCCTGCCACGGGCGAAGCCGAGATCGAGGAAGTGGACCTTGAGTCAGCGCTGGGCGGCGGGATCCGCAAGGCGCCGGTCGCGGTCGGGGCGCTTACCGAACCCGAAGTCGCTGAAGGTACAGTGTAGGGATTGTGCCTGGGCGTGAAACGAAGCGTGGCCCGGACACCCGGAGCCACGCTTCGTTGTGTCAGGGTCTCTAAAAAGAAACCGCAGGGTGCGGCATAAAGGAACCGAGAGATGGCAGCAGTGAGTGAAAAAATCGATGCAAAGCTGGTTAAGGAGCTCCGGGAAAAATCGGGAGCGCCCATGGGCGACTGCTTGAAAAGCCTGCAGGAAGCCAAGGGCGACATGGACGCGGCTTTCGTGATCCTGCGCAAGCGCGGCATGGCTTCCGCAGCTAAAAAGGCTTCACGCGGCACCAACGAGGGCGCGGTCGGCACCTACATCCACGCCGGCGGCAAGATCGGCGTGCTGGTCGAGGTCAACTGCGAAAGCGACTTCGTCGCCCGCACCGAGGACTTCCAGGAGCTGCTCAAAGACATTGCCATGCACATCGCGGCAACCGATCCGCGCTACGTGCGGCGCGAGGACGTTACGGAGGCCGACCTGGCTCGCGAGCAGGACATCTACCGCGCCCAGGCCGCGGAAACCGGCAAGCCCGCCCCTGTGATTGAAAAGATCGTCGAAGGGAAGATGACCAAGTTCTTTGAGGAGTTCTGCCTGCTGGAACAGCCGTTTATCAAGGAGCAGTCGCTTTCCATCAAGGAGATGATCGCGCAGAAGGTTGGGAAGCTGGGCGAAAACATCACAGTGCGGCGCTTTGCGCGCTTCAAGGTGGGCGACCCTGTCTGGACCGTGGCCCAGGTGAAAGCAGAAGACATGCCGCAAACCGCGGCTGAGTGAGCGCGTGGAGGCCCAGGCCCGTCTTCATGCTTCACGGACAGGGATGAGGATATGGATGAGGACTGCCCGAGAATGGGCGCGTCCTGAGAAAGTGTCCTGGCTGGCGCAGCGCAATCGCCCCCAAATAGCGCGTCGAGCAGCGAGTCAGGTGGCGCATCGCGTAGCGCGTCGGGGATAGACCGGTCCGGAGCAAACGCGCTGTCCGTATGGCGCACATACAAGGACGAGCCGGCGGCGTCAATCCCTTCGCCCGGCACGCGGCTCGCTGCATCTGAGCAGGTATGGCT
This sequence comes from uncultured Acidipila sp., assembly GCA_937859835.1. Lineage (GTDB taxonomy): Bacteria > Acidobacteriota > Terriglobia > Terriglobales > Acidobacteriaceae > EB88. The sequence goes on from CALMAN010000068.1 coordinate 23,964, forward strand.
GCCATTCTTCGCGCCGCTCTCGGCTACTTCTTTCTTGTCTTCATGGTCCGTGTCGTCGGCAGGCGGCCCGGCAAGCAGATGAACCCGTTTGAGTTTGTGCTGATCTTTTTCATCGGCGGGCTTGCCCTGACCTTTGTTGTTGCCGATGATCGCTCTCTCACAAATGCGTTTACCCAGATCATGACCATCGGTCTGGCGCACTACCTCCTGGTGCTCGTGCGCCAGCACTCCCCGCGCATTGCCAAGCTTCTCGACGGCACTCCCCTTATCCTCCTGGCCCACGGCCAGTGGCATGAGGAGGTAATGCACGGCATGTTGATCGACCCGCAAGACGTCATGACCGCGGCGCGCGATAAAGGCATCTCCTCTTTGGACGGGATCGAGTACGCGGTCCTTGAGCGCAATGGAGAAATCAGTATCGCCCCGGCTTCGAAAGGGTAAATGCCATGCCTACGGAAACACCGACCAAACCGGTTGAAGACTCAATCGCCAAGGTCAACGATGACATCGCCGTCGGAGAAGACCTTGAGTTTCAGCGGCGCTGGTGGAAGTTTGAACGGGGAGTTTGGGTCGTTCTTTCGATCCTTGTCCTCCTGGACGTCATCGGCGTCTTTGGGCGGGGGCCCCTGTCCACGGCGCACCGGCAAACTCCGGACGGCGCCTTGCGCGTGCAGTACGACTGGGTAGATCGCTTCCAAACCCCATCCAATATCACGCTCCACTTCGGTCCTCAGGCTGTCCACAATGGCACCATCCGTTTGTGGGTGAGCGACGAAGTGGTGAAGGCGCTTGGAAATCAGCGCGTGAGCCCGCAGCCCGTTCAGTCGATTACCGGCAACGGCGGCGTCCAGTACACCTTTGCGGCGACCGACAAGCCGAATTCCGTAGAGTTTGCTCTTCAACCCTCCATTGTTGGTGAGACACACTTCAGCCTCCGTCTGCTGAGTGACGACCCGAGCCAGCCCCAGGAAGCCTTTACTGCCGGCGTTTTCGTCATGCCGTAGCGGAGTCGAGCATGTACACGATCATCCACGCGATCTTCGGCTATTTCTTTCTCCTTTTTATTGTGCGCATGCTGTCGCGCCGGCCTGGCGGACAGCTTACCCCTTTCGAGTTCGTCATCGTCTTCCTAATCGGCGGTCTGATCATTTTGGCTACCGTGGGCGACGACAAATCCGCCACAAACTGTATTGGAGCTATCTTGACCATCGGCCTGATGCATCGCCTGACAGCGCAGCTGCGCTCGCGGTCAGGTGGGCTCAGTAAGTGGGTCGATGGTAGTCCAATTGTGTTGCTCAAAGACGGGCAGTGGCAGACCGAATCCATGCATGGCATGCGCATCGATGACCCTGACGTCATGGCGATGGCCCGTGCCAAGGGCATGAAGGATCTGGGGTGCATCCGGTACGCGGTTCTGGAGCGGGTCGGCTCCATCAGCATCATCGCCGCGGACGAAGAAGATGCGGAGAAGGATGAAGATGCCCGGCCGGAGGAGGCAGGCACCGAGACCCGGGATGAAGAGTTAGCTGGTCAGCGGTGACGCCTGTCCGAAGCAGTCCGGATGTGCCCGAGCAGCTGGTGGAAAGCATGGTTCCGGCGCGCCTGGACCGGCTTCCGTTCAGCCGCTGGCACATGCGGATCGTGATCGCGCTCGGGACTTCCTGGCTGCTGGATGGCCTTCAGGTCACGCTGGCTGGTTCGCTGGCCGGCATCCTCGAACAGAAGAACGGCCTGGGATTGACCGCGCCCCAGGTGACCGCGGGGGCGACCACCTATCTGGCGGGCGCGGTACTCGGTGCCCTGTTCTTCGGCTACCTGACGGACCGGCTGGGCCGCCGCAAGCTTTTTCTTGCAACGCTCGCTACGTACTCCGTCGCGACGCTGGCGACCGCCATCTCCTGGAACTTCGCGAGCTTCGCGCTTTTCCGCGCGCTCACCGGCTTCGGCATCGGCGGCGAATATGCCGCGATCAACTCTGCCGTGGACGAACTCATCCCTGGCAAAGTGCGCGGCACGGTCGATCTGGTGGTAAACGGCACGTTTTGGCTGGGCGCGATCTTTGGCTCGCTGGTTTCGCTGGAACTGCTGCGTGGACATCTGCTTTCGCCCGGGCTTGGCTGGCGGATCGCCTTTGGAAGCGCCGCAGTGCTCGGCTTTGGCGTCCTGTACCTTCGCCTGGGTGTGCCGGAAAGCCCGCGCTGGCTTATGCTGCGCGGCCATGAGGAAGCCTCGGAGAAAATTGTCAGCGGCATTGAGGAGCAGGTCCGCCAGAGCAGCGGCAAGCAGCTTACCGAGCCGGAAGGCGAGCCCCTGTGCCTGGCCGTCCGCAACCACACCCCGGTGGGCGAGATTTTCAGCAGCATGTTTGGCGAAAACCGCGTGCGGTCCTTGTTGGCGCTGATCCTGATGATCGCGCAGGCATTCTTCTTCAACGCGATCTTTTTCACCTACGGGCTGATCGTGAACAAGTTCTACGGCGTAAGCGACACACGCATTCCGCTCCACCTCCTGCCCTTCGCGGTCGGCTGCTTTTTTGGCCCTATGCTGCTGGGGCCCTTGTTTGACCGGTGGGGCCGCAAGCCCATGATCACCGCCACCTACGGCATTGCCGGCCTGCTCCTCCTGCTGATCATCTACCCGTTCGTGCATGGGCTGCTTTCGGTCCGCGAGCTGGATGTGTGCTTCAGCGTGATCTTCTTTGTGGCTTCTTCGGCGGCAAGCGCAGCCTATCTCACAGTGAGCGAAATCTTTCCCCTGGAGATCCGGGCGCTCGCCATCGCCATCTTCTATGCGCTCGGCACGCTGGCCGGGGGCGTGGGCGCGCCGGTGCTTTTTGGGGTGCTGATCGCTTCCGGCTCCAAGGTTCAGCTGGCGTGGGGCTACGCTCTTGGGGGTGCGCTCATGCTGATCGGCGCGGCGGCGGAGTTCTTCATCGGGGTGGAAGCCGCAGGCCAGTCGCTTGAGTCGATCTCCAAGCCGCTGCAAAGCCGGCAGCGGTCGCGCGCCACCTAGCCTTGTCGCGGGCGAAACGCTGAAGCCTCTCTCTGTTGCGGCCGTTTACCAGCGCAGCAGCACCAGCTGCGAGCAGAACCCCGGCCCCATCGCCGCCAGGATGCCGTAGCTGCCCGGCGCCGGCCGGCGCTCCCGGATTGTATCTTCAAGCACAAACAGGACCGACGCAGAGGATAGATTCCCTACCTTGCGCAGCGAGTCCCAGGAGAGCGCGCACTCGGCCCGTGTCACTCCGGCTCCATCCGCCATCGCTTCGAGGACCTTGGGGCCGCCGGTGTGCAGCACCCAGGAGGTGATCTCGTCCCGGCGGAGGCCGTTGGCAGCGAGAAAGGCGGCCAGGTCTTCCGGAAGGTGCTTGCGGATAATGGCCGGAACTTCCGGGGAGAGCACGATCCGAAAGCCCTCTTCGCCGATGTCCCAGCCCATCGCCTCTTCAGTATTTGGGTAGAAGTTCGAGGCCGTTGCGAGAATCGCGGGGCCTGCCGGCCGCGGCAGCTTTACCTGGTCGCCGGCCACGATGACGGCAGCAGCGCCATCGCCAAACAGACCCGTCGCTATGAAGTTGGCCACGGAAAAGTCCCGCCGCTGCCAGGTCAGCGAACACAGCTCGACCGAAAGCAGCACGGCGACCTTGCCTGGGTATGCGCGGACGTAGTCGCTGGCCTGCGCCAGCCCGGCGGCGCCGGCAACGCAGCCCAGTCCAAAGATCGGCGTGCGGCGTACGTCCGCGGGCAGCCCCATCCGGTTGCACAGGTGGGCGTCGAGCGACGGGCTGGCAACACCCGTGACGGTCACCGTCAACAGCGCCCCGATCTGCTCCTTGCCGAGCCCGGCTGTTTCGAGCGCGCGGCAGATGGCCTCCTCGCCCAGCTCTTCGGCTACCCGAAGCCACGCGGCGTTAAAGGCTCCCCAGCGCTCAAGCCCGGCGTACTCCTCAAGGGGGAGCGCGAAGTAGCGCCCGTCGACGCCAACCCGCTGATGAAAGCGCTGCAGCAAGGCAGGGTTTTCTAGGTCTCCCTCCCAATGCTTCACCAGCTCATCAAAAATCTCCTGCTGCGTGTAGTACCTGGGGGGAAGGGCTGAAGCAACAGCGGCAATCTGGCTCAAGCAAATGCTCCTGTACTGTGTTCTACACCACCCTCTGTTCCCGGCGCCATCCGGGCGAGCGGAGCCTTCGATGCGCCTACAGTTGGAAGCAGCGCCCGAGCCCCGCCCGGCTGCCGGGTGGGACGCGCGCGCCTGGGCTCACAGCACCCGGGCGCGCGGCCTCACTCAAAGACCTTCTACGGAAGCACACCCCCGGTCAGCGTGGTTTGGCCGCCGCTGTTCGGGTAGGCGATCTCCAGCACCACGTCCTCGCCGGGGCGTAGGCCGGAAACCAGGCTGTCGAACTCCCTTTTGTTTGTGATCGCTTTGCGATTGACGGCTTCGATCACGACGCCCGCCCCCACCTGGGGGTTCAGCTCGTCGGCGAAGGTACCCGGCGTAACTGCCCGGATGACGACCCCGTGCAGCTGCGGGGGCGCCCCGGCGGGCAGGTCCGTGACCGTGAGCCCAAGTCGAGCCTTGGCCGGATCCGCCCCTCCGGCGCCCGGCGCGTCCGCTCCGGAGTCTTCGCGCGCGACCTCGGTGGTGTCGGCCCGATCATTGATGGTGCACGTGGCGGCCAGCTTTTGCCCGTTGCGCAGGTAGCCCAGGGTAACCGTGGAGCCGGGGTGGCGCTGCGAAATGTTTTCAACCAGGTCATCGCCATCCTTGACCGGCTTGCCGTCGACCGAGACGATCACGTCGTTTGCTTTCAGACCAGCCTTGTCCGCAGCCTTGCCGGGCGTCACCGCGCTGATCAGCACGCCGGTATCCGCGCCGTAGACTTTGGCGACGGCGCTCGAGATATTTGGCTGGAAGGAGATGCCGATCGAGCCGCGGACGACCTTGTGCTCCGGGCCGATGAGCTGGTTGTACACGTCGACGACCGTGTCCGAAGGCATGGCGAAGCCGATCCCCATGTTGCCGCTCGACGTGGTAATCAGGGCGGTGTTGACGCCAATGACTTCTCCGTTCATGTCCAGCAGCGGCCCACCGGAGTTGCCCTCGTTGATGGCTGCGTCGGTCTGGATGTAGTGCTTGAACTGCCCGCCCACACCGCCCTCAATGTTGCGGTTCTTCGCTGAAACAATGCCGGCTGTCACGGTCTGTGAAAGGTCGAAAGGCGAGCCGTTCGCTTCTACCCAGTCCCCCCCCGGCGCCGAGTTCGAGTTGCCAAGCTTCACGGTCGGCAGCGGATGGCCGACGTCGATCTTGATCACAGCCAGGTCGGTGCTCTTGTCAACGCCAACGACGGTCGCCCGGTGGCCCTGATCATTGGCCGGATCGGTAGTCAGCTTGACGTAGATGCGGTCCGCCTTGTCGATCACGTGGTCGTTGGTCACGATGTAGCCGCGCGGGTCGACGAGAAAGCCGGAACCCAGTGCCCGCTGTTCCTGCCCGCCCTGCCCGGGCGGGAGCCGGTGGCCCCGGTCAGCGGCC
>CALMAN010000068.1:29511-34613 GCA_937859835.1 uncultured Acidipila sp.
GCCGGGGTTGGCGTTGCCGTCGTCTTGGACATCCTGCGGCTCCGCACCGCCCTCGCCGTTGCGCCGGGACGCTGCATGAGGGAGGATCTCCGTGTTGATATTGACGACCGCCGGTCCAACCTCTTTCGCAATCCGGGTAAAAGCAGTGGACAGGCTGGTGGGGCTGGGCACGGCGAGCGGCGTGGCGGCGCCCGAGTCCGCCATGGCCACCTGCCTCGCTTGAGCGTGCACACCGTGCTCGATAAGCGGGGCCATCAGGACGCCGGTCGCGAGCGTGGCGACGGCAGCAAAGGCCGGCCGGAAGCAGCGGCGGGCAGCAGAGCGGGGTTGCGGGTTGGTGTTGCGCAGCACAGCGTTGGCTACTGCTATTAATCGATTAGTTGATCGTGGCATAAGGATCCTCATTCGTGGATGGATTGGGTTCTAAATCGTGAGCAGCACTACATCCGACCAGCCCGGGCCGGGCTGCGGGCGGGCGACCAGCAGGAGGAAGCGCCCTTCGCCGCCGTCCTCCCGTTCGGCCCACACCACAAACACGGTCTGCGTTGCCCGGTACGTTGCCGGGAGGGCTACGGCGCCGCCGTGCTTCCCGAAAGCCCTCAAGAACCGCTGCGGCCGGTGCGCCGCCGGTACCCGCAAGCTTGCGGCATGCAGCGCCGCGGCGGCTGGGACAGGCGAGCGAAGTAGAGCGGACGGCGCGGAGGCAAGCGCGGTGGCAAGCTGCGGCGTGGCCGCCGCCGCGAACTCCTGGTCGCCTGAAAAGGTCAGAAGAGTCGGGGCCGCGACCAGGGCAGCGCCGAGGAGCGTGGCAGCGCAGAAGGCGCAGGCGAGCCGCATCTTCCCTGGGCCGCGTACCGGCTGCGCAGCCGCAAGGATGTAACCCACGCGCGCGGCCAGTTGCGACCGCTGGCCCCCCAGCCCGGGCGCCAGCGCCGCCCAGCCCGGCGTGCGGGCGCACTCGGCAAGCCGTGCCAGGCACGATGCATAGCGCCGGCGCGAAAGGTGAGAGCGCAGAGCGGCATCGTCGCAGGCCATCTCGCGGGCCGCGGCCATCCGGCGCTCCAGGTACCCGATGGCCACGGCGAACGGCAGGGCTGCCTGCACCAGGCGCGTCAAAACCGCAAGCCAGTCGTCGCGGCGGCGCAGGTGCGCGGCTTCATGCCGCAGGACGCACTCGATCTCCTCGGGAGAAAACTGTGCCGCGAGCCCGCGCGGCAGGAGGATGCAGGGGCCAAACACACCGCAGGCGCTGGGCGCTGCGACCTCGTCGGCAACGAGGAGCCGCGCCCGGCTGAGGCGCTTCCCGCCACCATGGCGCTCGGCTACGATGCTGGCAAAGATCGCCTGAACCGCCGGGGGCGCCGGCTGCGTGCTCCGAAGCAGCCGGTGCAACGCCCACACGCCCGCGGCCAGGCGTAGCAGCGCGATCAGCGAAGCCAGGAGCCACACCCCGCACACGCTCCAGGCCCAGACCGGCGCAAGCTCGAGGACCGGGAGCGCACGGCTCACGGCCATCCCGCCGTTGCCCGGGACAAACGCGACGTGGGCGCCCGGCGAAAGCCGGCAAAGCGGCAGCGCCGCGGCCAGGGCAAAGCCGGCCGCCCAAACGCGAAAGCTCGCCCGCGGGCTAAGCCCCGGCATCCACCGGAGCAGAAGCGAAAGAAAGGGAGCCAGGAGGAGGCTTTCCCACGCTCCGCGCACGGCTGCCGCCGCCAGGCTTGCGGCGTCCGGGGGCAGGGCGGGGAAGGCAACGTGGGCCGGCATCATTCTGCCTCCGCGATCCGCTTTTTCAGCTCCTGCAGTTCGTCCGCGCTGATTTCGCCGTCGCCGAGCATGGAAAGCAGCAGCTGCTCGCGGGAGTTGTTGAAAAACCGCACGAGGGTGTGGCGCAACGCCGTGCCGCTCGCTTCCTGCTCCTGCAGGAGCGCCGTGTACAGAAAAGCGCGGCCCTGCTTGCGATGCCGGACATAGCCTTTTGCCTCGAGGATACGCACCGTGGTCAGCACCGAGGTGTACGCCAGAGCCTCGTCCGGAGGCAGGGCAGCCTGCAGGTCGCCGACCGAAGACTCACCCCGGGTCCACAGCAGCTTCATCAGCCGGAGTTCGGCTTCGGTCAGCGTGGAGGAGGGTTTGGGAGGCATACGCAACCATTTGGACGTGCGGCGGTGTCCTTGGAAAGCATGATGCTACGAATCTTTTAATAATTCCTGAGGAGTTGTGCTCCCGGGCTCCAGGGGATTGCCATGCTGATCCGTGGACCAGACCTGGTCCTGGAAGGCGATGAAGAGGGCCGCCCACGGCGCCTGCTCCGTAGACAACACCAGCAATCCGTCCTGCCAGATGCCGTTGTCGGCCCCGTGGTCGGCGGCGGGATTGCCCTGGTTCATGTGGATGTCGTGGATGCCGTTGCCGGAAGTGTACTGGCTGCCAAAGGCATACACGGTTCCGCTGCCGGCGCTGCTCGCGAGGTATTCGTCCAGGAAGCGGATCACCGGGTTCTCCGCGTTCTCGGAAGCGTCGGGCCCGGGCAGGGGCAACTTCGTCATGCTGTCGCGCGTGACCAGGCTCTGCCCGTCCGCACGGCTGCGCAGGTAGTCGATGGCCGGGTCGGCATCCACGCCGGCCAGCTCCGTGATGCCGGGAGGCAAAGCGCGCAGTGCCGCCGCGTCCGGCGGGGTCCAGTTCCCCTGGAGCGCATACAGGACCTGCGCGTTGGCGCCGAGCCCGGTGTCCGACTCGACGTTGACCGCGACCTGCCAGCGGGCACCGGCCGCGTTGAGTTCAAGAAGGTAGTGCGGGCGCGAGTCCGGCGAGATCGACCCCGAAACCGGCGTGCCCTTGAGGACGCTGTACCGGGTGGCCGGCATGGTTTCAGAAACCCATCACGTTGTAGCCGGCATCGACGTAGGTCACCTCGCCGGTGACGCCGCTCGACAGGTCGGAAGCCAGGTACACGGCCGCGCCGGCGACCTCGGCCTGCTCCACGTTGCGGCCCAGCGGCGCGCGCTCTGCGTGGCCCCGCAGCATGGCGCCCAGGTCGCCGATGCCGCGCGCGGCCAGCGTTTTGATGGGGCCTGCGGAGATGGCGTTGACGCGGATGTTGCGCCGCCCCAGGCTTACCGCCAGGTAGCGCACCGTCGCTTCCAGCGCGGCCTTGGCGACGCCCATGACGTTGTAGTTCGGGAAGACCTTTTCGGAGCCGTAGTAGGTCATGGTCATGATGGAGCCGCCCCCTGTCATCAGCGGCGCCGCTGCCCGCGCCAGCGCGATCAGCGAGTACACGCTGATGTCATGCGCGATGCGGAAGCCTTCGCGCGAAGTTTCGACAAAGTCGTTGTGGATTTCGGGGGCGGGCGCAAAGGCAATGGAGTGCACCAGGATGTGGATGGTTCCGTAGCGGCTCTTCAGCTCCGCGAAGCTCCGCTCAATCTCCGCGTCGCTGGTGACGTCACAGGGGAAACTCCAGGCGCTGGGGAGGCCGGCAATGAGCGACTCCGACTCTGCCTTGAGCCGGTCATTCTGGTAGCCGACCGCCAGCGTACAACCCGACTCGGCGAGCTTTTGCGCGATGGCATAGGCGATCGACCGCTTGTTGGCGACGCCAAATACGACCGCGACGCGGCCCTCAAGATTCAACATGCATCCGATCCTTTCACGCCGTACCCCGGGGTGGAAGCGGCAGGGCAAGCATAGCAGGCAGGGGCGGAGCCGGCATCTTCGGCCTAGCCGCCGAGCTCGATCAATCGCACCTCCCCAATGCGCTCGCCCAGAAAGCGGCTACCCAGCGTGCGGAAACGCTCCGCGCCGTCGGTCGCGAAAAAGCGTATGGGCGGCTTCGTTTCCGCCGTTGCCCCGTGCTCGGCGCCGATGGCACGAGCGACAGCCTGGGCGGTGACCTCGGCAGAATCGATCACGGTTGCGCCTTCGGCCAGGGCCTCAATTTCCCCCCGCAGCAGCGGGTAGTGCGTGCAGCCCAGCAGCAGCGTGTCGGGCCGCAGGCCTGCGGCCTGAGCGTCCTGCCGGGCTTCGGCGAGATAGATCGCAAGCACTTCTCGGGTGACCGGGTGCGCTGTCCAGCCCTCTTCGACCAGCGGCACCAGCAGCGGGCAGCTCTTCTCGATGGACCGGAGCCCGCGCGCGGCGCAGGCCCGCGCGTAGGCGTGGCTCGCGACCGTGGCAGGGGTGGCCAGCACGCACACCGCACCCGCGCTGTGCGCCCCGGCTGCATCGGCGCCGGTTTCAATCACACCCAGGACCGGCACCGGTGCAGCGGCCGCCACAAGTTCCGGCAGGGCAAGCGCCGAGGCGGTGTTGCAGGCGATGACCAGGTACTCCGCGCCCTCCGCAAGGAGAAACCGGGCGCTTTCGACGGCGTAGCGCGCCACCGTGGCCTGTGATTTGGAGCCGTAAGGGAGCCGCGCGGTATCGCCCACATACAGGTAGGGGACGCCGGGCAAGCGCTCGCGCAGTGCGCGCAACACGGTGAGGCCGCCGACGCCGGAGTCGAACACGCCGACCGTGGGCCCGGTCACGGCTTTCCTTCGCGGGTCAAGAAAGCCTCGGGCGGGGCCATGGGGACCGCGCCCGCAAGATAGGTGCGGCGCAGGTCAGCGTGCCCGGCCAGGGTGGGCCGGTTTTCCCCGTCGACCAGGAAGCGCACCTCCGTGACGGAAGGGAGGTTTGCATGGAGGGTGGCGATGATCGAAAGCAGCGTAAGCGTTTCGGGCTCGATGCCGGAAGGGTGAGCGTGGAGAAAAGCCGGTGTCAGGTCAACCACGGCCAGCTGCCCCCGCCCGCCGCCCGGGATCGGGCACAGGTACACCTCGTCGATGCCCTCGACCCCGGAGGCCGCGGGCGGCAGCGGGTGCGTGGAGCCGGGCGCGGTGTACTCGGAAAGCAGTTTGCTGAGCACCACGCGTGCCCGCATGTTGGCGTCCTCCGGCAGCGGGAAGTCGAGGGACCGTTCAGTGAGCCCGCCGGTGCTGTCGTTGGCCAGGTACAGCTGCAAGGGTGCCGAGCCTGCGTGCGCCGAGCCTGCGGAAAGCGGCACCGCCATGGCGCGTGCCTCGAAGTGGGCGTTTGCGCGCTGGTGTGCCCGCACC
>CALMAN010000069.1:0-264 GCA_937859835.1 uncultured Acidipila sp.
GCGCAGAGGCGTTTCTAAAGCGGCAGTACCAGACCATCGGCATCCTGGCCGCGGTGCTCGCGGTCGTCGTGTTCCTGGGGTACCACCTTTCGCCGCGCACGGCGCCCTATGCCGCCAAAACGGTCGCGAGCTTCCTGGTGGGGGCGGTTTGCTCCGGTCTGGCCGGCTTCACGGGCATGTACTGCTCGATCCGGTCGAACATCCGGGCAGCCTCGGCGGCGCGGACCAGCCTGGACCGGGCCCTGAAGCTGGCGCTGCGCGGAG
>CALMAN010000069.1:274-2924 GCA_937859835.1 uncultured Acidipila sp.
TCGTGGTGGTGGCGCTGAGCCTGCTGGGCGTGGCCTCGTTGTTCCTGCTGTTCGGCGGTTTGGAGCATCCGGAGACGGTTCCGTTCCAGCTGGTCGGCTTCGGGTTTGGGGCGTCGCTGGTGGCGCTGTTTGCGCAGCTCGGTGGAGGCATTTACACCAAGGCCGCGGACGTGGGTGCCGATCTGGTGGGCAAGGTGGAGGCGGGGATCCCGGAAGACGATCCGCGCAATCCGGCGGTGATCGCGGACCTGGTAGGCGATAACGTCGGCGACTGCGCGGGTCGCGGCGCCGACATCTTTGAGTCCACGGCGGCCGAAAACGTGGGCGCGATGCTCCTGGGGGCGGCGCTCTACCCGGTATTCGGGCTGCGCGGCATCCTGTTTCCGCTCATCCTCCTGGCGATCAACCTGATCGCGAGCATTGCCGGTGTGTTTGTTGTGAGCACCAACGAGACCGAGGACCCGATGCGCGCGCTGAACCGCGGCTTCTACGTGACCTCGGGGCTGGCCCTGATCGGCTTTGCCGCGATGGTGTTCACGATGCTGAATGGGCCGGGGGTGCGGCCGGGCTGGCTGCTGGGCTGCGGGGTTGTCGGGCTGGCGACGGCGTTTCTGTTTGTATGGATTACGCAGTACTACACCGAGTCGCAGTACCGGCCGGTGCAGTCCATCGTAAGGGCCTCACTCACGGGACCGGCGACCAACATTATCAGCGGTCTGGCGGTGGGCATGGAGACGCCGGCGATGCCGGTGGTTGTGATCTCGGCCGCGCTGCTGCTGAGCTACTACTTCGGCGTGCAGGGCCTGGCGGATGTGAGCGGCGTGAGCAACTACGCCAAGGGCATCTACGGCACGGCGATCGCGACCATGGGCATGCTGAGCTGCGCGGCCTACATCCTGGCCATGGATACGTTTGGGCCGATCACTGACAACGCGGGCGGCATCATCGAGATGTCCAACCAGCCCGAGAACGTCCGCGACCGGACCGACAAGCTGGATTCGGCCGGAAACACGACCAAGGCCCTGCCCAAAGGATACGCAGTGGGGTCGGCGTCGCTTGCCGCGTTTCTGCTGTTTTCGGCCTACCTTGAGGAGATCCGCACCCTGGTTGTGGACAAGCTGCGTGCGGCTTCGGCGGGGGGGTTGGAGGTATCCATGCCGCACGGGTGGAGCTTCACCAACATCAATCTGGCGCAGGTTCCCGTGTTTGCCGGGGCGCTGCTGGGGGCGATGCTGACGTTTCTGTTCAGCTCGCTGGCGATCAAGGCCGTGGGGCGCACGGCGCAGCGGGTGGTGGAGGATGTGCGCGCGCAGTTCAAGGAGAACCCCGGCATCATGCAGGGCACGTCCAAGCCCGACTACGCACGCTGTGTGAGCATTGTGACCGGCGCGGCGCTGAAGGAGATGGTCTTGCCCGGCGCGCTGGCCGTGGGTCTGCCGGTGGCGGTCGGCCTGATCTTCCGGAACTTCAGCTCGTCGTATCAGGCCAGTGCGGCGTTTGACTCGGCCGGGCGCTCGCTTGTGCCGACGATCTCGGGTGCGCCGGTGAACCTGTCGGGCGCGGAGTCGGTGGCCGGCCTGCTCATGGTGGGCACCATCAGCGGTGTGTTGCTGGCGATGCTGATGAACAACGGCGGCGGCGCCTGGGATAACGCGAAGAAGTTCATCGAAACCGGCCAGTATGGCGGCAAGCGGAGCGACGCGCACAAGGCAGCCGTGGTGGGCGATACCGTGGGCGATCCGTTTAAGGACACCGCGGGGCCCAGCCTCCATGTGCTGATCAAGCTGCTGGCGACGATCACACTGGTGCTGGCGCCGTTGTTCGTGTGAGGCAGGTAGCGGGGGACGGCATGCGTCGTACGAAAGCCCGCTCCGGGAACTGTGACGGGGCTTACAGCGGGCCAGACCGCCGGCCGGGGAGAGGCAGCATTCCGATGGTCACGCGGCAAGGGAGGGGCGTACACTGGAGCGCATCCGTGAACACAGGTGGTCTGGTCAGGGTAAGCGCGTGAGGCGAGCGCCACCGGTGTTTCCGTCGAAAAGGTGTGCGTCAAAAGGGGAGTGCTTTATGCCGAGCAGCATCTTTCGTACCGCTTTCGTCGCAGGCGCCGTATTGGGCCTGTCTGCCTCACTTCCGGCGCAGGATGCGCCTGACGCGGGGTCAACGCCGGTGCCGCTGGAGGCCGGCGCGTCCTCGGTACGCATTGTGCGCCTGAGCCAGGCGCGCGGCGGGGTGCAGATGGACCGGGGAACGGGCCGGGGCTTTGAGCCCGCGTTCACGAACATCCCGGTGGTGGCGGGAGCGGTGCTTCGGACGGGCGAAGGCGGGGTCGCCGAGGTCGAATTTGAGGACAATAGCACCCTGCGGCTCGCGCCCGCGACCGAAGTGCGCTTCCTGCAGCTGAGCCGTACAGCGGCCGGCGCGACGGAGACGACTGTTTCAGTTGCGAAGGGTCTGGTGTATGTCGGCCTCGAGAAGACGAAGGGCGACACATTCCCGCTCGAGGACAGCCACGCGCGCATTGCGCTGCAGCCCGGGGCGCACGCCCGGCTGGATGCGACCAAGCCCCAGGCGGAGTTGGCCATGTTTGACGGCGGGGCGACGGTGGGGAGGGGGAGCTCCACGACCGTTCTGGGCAAGCACAAGACGT
>CALMAN010000070.1 GCA_937859835.1 uncultured Acidipila sp.
GGGCTCGTCCGCCTGCCCCGAGCTTTTTCCGGAAGCATCCGCGTCCAGCAGCCTGTACAGGGTGGAGCGGCTGATCCCCAGCAGGCGAGCGGCCTGGAGCTTGTTGCCTTCGACCGAAGCCAGCACCCGCCGGATGTGCCGCACAATGGCGCGGTCCAGGTTGGGGTCCAGCGTCGGCGAGGGTTTTGCTTCCGGCAGGCGCGGGCGCTCGGTTGGGGCCGGAGGGGCGAGCGAGGGAGAGCTGGAGGGCTCGCGCCAGAGTCCCGGCGCCGGTCCCCGGCTCGCCGCAGGCTCAGGGGTCGCTGCCGGGGAGCCGAGCAGCAGATCGCCGGCGTGGAGCCACTCTCCCCCACAGCGAAGGGCAGCCCGGGAGATGACGGTTTCAAGCTCACGGACGTTGCCGGGCCAGCTGTACCCGCCCAGGTGCTGGAGCCCTTCCGGGGAGATCCCGCGCAGCGTTTTGCCGTACTGCCGGCTGCACTGGGCCAGGAAGTGGTCGGCAAGCACCGCGATGTCTCCACGGCGCTCCCGCAAGGGGGGCAGCAGCAACTGCACCGGGGAAAGCTGCTGGTGCAGCTCGTTGCGAAACTTTCCGTACAGAACCAGCGAACGGAGGGCGCGCTCGGTGGAAACCAGCAGGGCCCGGGGCGGCGGGGGTGTGCCGGCGAGCACCGGCCGGAGCTGGCTGTTGCGGGCCGCCTGCGCTTGCAGCCAGCCGAGGAGGTGCAGCAACCGTCCCTGCTGCTCAGCCTTGAGCACATCGATCCGGGAAAGGTAAAGCGTACCGCCTGCTGCTTCTTCCAGGCGCTGAGACGCCGCAGCGCCCGAGAAAAACTCTTCCGCCGGACAGGCAACAAAGCTGCCTCCCTGGCCCGTGCCGAGCGCGTGGAGCGTTTGCGCCGTCAGCAGCTTGCCGGTGCCGCGCTCGCCCTCAATCAGGCCCAGCCTGAGGTGGTTGGCCAGGTAGCGCATCTGGAGAAAGATCCGCTCCATGGCCGAAGAGCGCCCCACCATCGCACCCAGGCTCCAGCGTGACCGCAGCCCACCGCCCAACGCACTCGTGCCGAACTCCTTGCCGAGTGACTCGGCACCTGGGACAGCCCTGTTCAACGCCATGCTTTTTGCCTCCATAAAGGTGTGTCCGTGTGTTCCGGATCTTGTCTGGAGGGCTTATCGGCGGGGTGGAGGGAAACTTGAGCGGGGAGTTTACAAGGCCGGGGCGGCGGCGGCGGCGCGCATGCGCGACGACGGCTGGTCGGACGCGATCACTCCGTCGCGGATGGTGACGACCCGGTGCGCGTATTCGGCGATGTCCGGCTCGTGGGTGACAACCACGATGGTGTTGCCGCGGCCGTGGAGCTCGTCAAACAGGGCCATGATCTCGTCGCCGGTCTTGGAATCAAGGTTGCCGGTAGGCTCGTCGGCCAGGATGATGGACGGGCGATTGATCAAGGCGCGTGCGATGGCGACCCTTTGCCGCTGGCCGCCCGAAAGCTCGTTGGGCCGGTGATCCATGCGGCTTTCCAGATTCACTGCGGTAAGCGCGGCGCGGGCCCGCTCGAGGCGCTCGGCAGCCCCGGTGCCGTTGTAGATCAGCGGCAGCTCCACATTGTGCAGCGCGGTCGCCCGGGCAAGGAGGTTAAAGGTTTGAAAAACAAAGCCGATCTCCTTGTTGCGGATGCGCGCCAGTTGATCGTCGTCGAGCTCGGAAACCAGGTGCCCGTTCAGCCAGTACTGGCCGCGCGTGGGGGTGTCCAGGCAGCCGATCAGATTCATCAGGGTAGATTTGCCGGAGCCGGACGGCCCCATGATGGCGACGTACTCGTTGTGCTCAATGCGGAGATTGATGCCCTGGAGGGCATGCACCGGCTGCTCTCCCATCTGGTAGGTCTTCCACAGGTCTTCGACCACGATGACGTGGCCCGCTGCCTCACTGTCCGCCATCCACGCCTCTTTCTTTTGTCCGGCATAGCCACCAGGGCCCCGGGCTTTGCCTGTGTTGCTCCCCGAGCCCCGCTAGGATGCGTCCTCGGTCTTGGGCGCCAGTTCGGCTTCGGTGGCAGGCTTGACGGGTGCGTCGTTCTTCAGCACGCGCAACACCTTGTAGGTCCCGGTGACGATCTGATCTCCGGCTTGGATGTCGCCGCCGCTCACCTCGATCTTGGCCGCGCCGCTGATGCCGGTGGTCAGGGGCACGAAGTGCGCCCGCAGCTTGCCGTTCTCCGGCCGCAGCACAAAGACGCCCTGCTTGGCCCCGGCCGCTGCGTCCGGCGTTGCCGCCGAAGCGGCCTCGACCGCGTTGCCGCCCTTGAGCGCCGACGCCGTCGGGGGCGTGGTGAGCGCCTGGATAGGCACGGAAAGCACGTTCCTCTTGTCGGCGGTGGTGATCTTGGCCGTGGTCGAAAGCCCGGGGCGGAGCGCGTCCACATCCTGGCCTGCGTCGAGGGTGACGATCACCTTGAAGTCCTTGGCTTCTTCGGTGCCGCTGGTCGATTGGCTGGTCGAAAGCCCGGTCGAGCGGAGCAGCGCCTGGTCGCCGACTTCGGTCACATGCCCCTTAAAGGTCTTCTCCGGCAGCGCGTCCACGGAGACTTCAACCGGCTGGCCCAGCTTGACATTGACAATGTCGGTCTCGTCGATCTTGACTTCGGCCGTGACCACCGACATATCCGCGATCGTCATCAACGTCGAGCCTTCGGCGTTCTGGATGCCGGTCACCATGGTTTCCCCTTCACGCACCGGCAGGTTGGTGACGATGCCGTCATAAGGGGCGGCGCTTACGGTCTTGCTCAGCGAGTCCTGGTCCGAACGCAGGGTCGCGATCTGGGTACCAAGATGCCCGCGCGCCGAAGCAGTCTGCGCCTTGGCCTGGGCGAGCGCTGCTTCGGCCTGCGCCAGGCTGGCAACATCCAGGTCGTAGGCTGCCTTGCGCGCGTCAAAGTCCTGCTTGGACACAAGCTTCTCGTTGTACAACTCCTGGTAGCGCCCGTAGTCCAGCTTCTTTTGTTCGAGATCTGCCTCCGCGTGTTCGATGTTGGCCTGCGCCGTGGCTTCGGCGGCTAGAAACGAGCTAATGTCGGTCTTGGCCGAGGAGATGGCTTCCTGCTGGGCGGCGACACTGGCCTGTGGCTGCACGTTTTCAATGGTCGCGAGCACCTGGCCCCGGTGCACGTGCTCGCCCTCCTTGACATACAGGTGGGTGATGCGGCCAAACGCCGTGGCCCCGATGTTGACGTAGGTTTTGGGCCGGATCTGCCCGGTGCCGCTCACCACCGAGGCGATCTCGCCCCGCTCGACCTTGCCCACCAGCACCTTGGTGTAGCTTGCTTGCGCCCGCTTCACCGTAAACACAACGGTGGCGGCCAGGAGGAGAACCACGCCAGTCACCGCTGCTGCTCGTTTCCATGTCATGGGATTGCTCCGCGCCTGCTCCCGCCGCCAGCCAGCCGTGGAACCGCACAGCTGGGCTTTTGCCGCCATCATACCGTGCCCGTGGTGATTTCACGACGGGAAGAAAACGGGCGTAACGAAAAGCCAGGCGCTTCTCCTTTGGACGCGCGGAGCAAGCAAGCAGCGTGGGGCGCGCAACCTCCGCGCGCAAACCGGGTCTGCTCCCGTGAGAAAGGGACGCGAGCGCGCGTTCGCTTCCGATCTGGCTAGAATCCCGAAGGAGGTTTGAAAACAAGATGGCAAGGAAAGGATGGAAACAGGCCGCGTTTGCGGTTTTGCTGGGGAGCTTGCTGCCCCTCGCCGCGGCGCGGGCCCAGTATGTCCGGGTGGCGCCGCCGCCGCCGGTTGCCGAACGGCCATACGCGGCGCCGGGCCGAGGCTATGTTTGGGTTGAGGGCTACCAGCGGTGGGATGGACACCGGTACCTGTGGACGGGCGGCCGCTGGGTTCTGCCTCCCCGCCCCAGAGCCGTCTGGCTCCCGGGCCACTGGGTGGAAAGCCCATACGGCTGGCGCTGGGTTGGGGGACACTGGAGGGGCTAGCCGGCGCAGGGAGCCGGGCTTGGTGGGAGCGCCGGAGCCTGCTTGGCGGAACCGCGCTCCCGAACCCGCATGGAAGGCGGGTCGGCAAGTAGTTTCAGGACCGGGTTCAGGATCGGGTTCAGGACCGGGTTCAGGACCGGCTGAAACCCGGTCGGCGCTCCGAGCCGACCGCCGCCCCGGAGCGCTCTCCTGCCGCTCGCCGACGCAGCTCCGAAAGGTCCATCCGAGTGCGGGCCGCTGGCTTGCTCCCAGGCGCGCCGCAGCGGCCGGTGCGGAAGGGAGGCGCACACAGCGAGGACGGGGGCTGATTCTAGGGAACGCTCCCAGGATCGAGCCAAGCGTACGCTGTCGTCCCGGAGCACCTTCTTCGTACCCGGAGCAGCTTTTCTCAAACAGCCGCCCCCGCCGCCCACCGCTACAAAGCGCTCTTACCAAGCACCTCGGGAAGCAGCCCCGGCGCACTTG
>CALMAN010000071.1 GCA_937859835.1 uncultured Acidipila sp.
GCTGCGGCTCCGCCCGTGGCGCCTGCTGCGGTTCAGCCCGCGGCGCCTGCTGCGGCTCCGCCCGTGGCGCCTGCTGCGGTTCAGCCCGCGGCGCCTGCTGCGGTTCAGCCCGCGGCGCCTGCTGCGGTTCAGCCCGTTGTACCTGCTGCCTTCCCTGGTCCGCCTCCCCCACGCGTGGGCTTCTTTCGCCCTGCGCCGGGCGCGCTTGCTGCGGAGCTTGTTGCGGAGCTTCGAGCGGCTGAGGCCGGCTTTGCTCCCTTGGCTGCGAACGCTCTGCCTGCCCGCGCTGCGCATCGCTCACATAGGGCTGCCTACTCTGCTGTCCCGGCTGCGGGCGCTCGGGCCCTTTCTGCTGGGTAAACCCCGGCTGCCTTCCCGGCTCGGTCGCCAGGCTCCTTTGCCCACGGTCTTGCGGGTACGGCTGCGCTGCCTCCACCCCGCTCCGCTGCACCGGCTGCCGGGCCTGGTTCAAGGGCGGTGCCGGCGCTGCCCCGGCGCGTACCTGGCCGTTTTCCGCTCGCCCGGCGGCCTGGTTTCCCCGCTCCGGCGGCAGAGCGGCCACTCCGGGGCTCCCTACGCGCCCAGGCCGCTCAAAGCCACCCTGGGTGGTCACGGGCCGCAGGTTCGCCGCGGAAGCGCTTGCCGCGGTGCGCACCAGCAGTGGGCGGGCCGCGGCGAACACCGCAGGCCGGCCGCCGTTGACTGAAGCGAACTGGGAGCGATCGGCCGCCGACTGCTCGATGTGCGCCTGCTGTACCGGCAGGGCGCCAAAGTGCTGCTCGCGCGCAGCCGCTATCTCGTACGGTGCCGGCCTGGCCGCGATCCCGCCCCGGCCGCCGTTGTACGAGATGCGGTTGACCTGGTTGTTGATGATCACGGTGTGCTCATACACATTGCGCACATAGGTCGTATTGATCCGGGTTACCGAGCGGTTATAGAAAAACTGATTGTGGTTCCAGTACCCGCCTTCGTAGCCATGGCCGAAGTAGCCGGAGCCGTACACAATGCCCCCGTAAAAGCCGATGTGGGGCCCCCAATAGCCATGGTGAAACCCGTAGCGCCCGCCATCGAAAGCCCAGTAGGGCGGCGTCCACAGTGCCCCGATAAACGGTGCGGCGACCCACACGCCCGGCACCCAGTAGTAGCCCGCCGTCGCATAGTTCCAGTAGCCGGGCGTCCACAGGTAGTTGTCCCCGGGGCAGGGCGGCTGCTCGTACTCAGGCAGCGGCGGTGGAGGCTGTTCGACGTACTCAGCCTGCTCATACCCTCCCGTACCCTCGCCGGCCGGGTTCGCGTACTCATCTGCGTAAGGGTCGGGCGAGTACCCAGCATCCTCGGGCGGCGACGGCGGCATCGGCTGCTGCTCTGGAGCCGCCGCACGGCTGCGCTCCGGCGCCGGAGCAGCGGCATAGCCCGGCAAGGGCGCTGCCTGGGTACTCCCGTACTGCGGCGCACCCGCCTCATACACGCTTTCGTTTGCCGGGCCGTTGGCCGGCGCCAGGTTGGCCGTCGCTGGATCGCTTCCATCCGGTGCGCCGTCAGCCGGAACCTTGTGGCAGCCGGCAAGGACCAGCACGCCGCCGAGCGCCCCCAGGCCGCACCACCGCAGTGCTTGCTTCCGCATCCGTCGCCCTCCGCATCCTTTGTCGCACGTTTTCATGTGTTCGTGAAGACACTCTGCACCCGGCGGAGTTGCTGCGCGATCCAATTTGGAACTGGGCGCGCTGCCGCCCTATTCTGGATGTGAAAAGGAGCTCCATGCAAAACAAGAAAAACACCCGGCGGCGTTTGCTCGCACCATCCCTGCGCTCCTGGTTTGCGGGCGCCGTCGTGCTGGGCGCGGGCGCACTGGCAGCACAGCAGCCTTTACCCCACGCCCACATCTACCCCGAGGTCGCGGCGGCCCAGGCCGACATCGCGGCCGCCGTCCAAACCGCCCGCCGCGAGCACAAACGAGTTCTGCTCGACTTTGGCGGCGACTGGTGCGGCGACTGCCAGGTCCTGAACGTGTACTTCCACCAGCCGGACAACCTCCCGCTGCTTGAAAAGAACTTTGTCCTGGTCGATGTCAACGTGGGCCGTATCGATCAAAACCTTGAAGTTGGCGCCAGGTACGGCGTGGACCTCAAGAAGGGGGTGCCGGCGCTCGCCGTGCTCAACGACAAAGGGGTGTCGCTCTACGGGCAAAGCGGCCAGTTCTCTGACATGCGCCACATGGAATCCTCGTCCGTTCACGATTTTCTCGAAAAGTGGAAGTAAACTGCCGCTACCGGACCCATGGCTGCCGGGGAGCATGGACCCCGGCCGCATCTACTTGACAAGTACCCCAACAGGTACTCCAACAAGGAGGGGCAGGACTCAATGGAGAAGGTAGCGGTCAGCGAAGAACAGGTTCTGCCGATGGACGCCGTGGCGGCCGACGTCCGTGGTCTCCGCATCGCGTTCGTCAACGTTTTCGCCGTGATGCACACGGCCGGCTGGACCCTGATCGATGCCGGCGTCCCTTTTTCCGAAGGAGTGATTCGCCGCTGGGCGGAAAGCTTTGCCGCAACCCCTCCCAACGCCATCGTTCTCACCCACGGCCACTTTGACCACGTCAGCGCGGCGCCCGGGTTGGCCGAGCACTGGGACGTGCCGGTCTATGCGCACCCGCTCGAGTTTCCCTACCTTTCGGGCCATCAGGAGTACCCGGCGCCCAACTCCGGCGCCGGCGGCGGCCTCATGAGCCTGCTTTCCCCCTTGTACCCCAAGGGGCCCGTCAACCTTACCGGCAGGCTCCAACCTCTCCCCTTGGGGGCAAGCGCCGTTCTGCCCGGTTGGGAGGTCCTCCACACCCCCGGCCACACCCCCGGCCACTGCTCGCTCTACCGCGCCGGCGATCGCACGCTGCTCGTCGGGGACGCTTTCTGCACGACCAAGCCCGAGTCGTTTTTCGAAGCCGCCTTTGCACCGCAGCCCGAGCTGCACGGGCCGCCCTCCTACTTCACCTCCGACTGGGTTACGGCGCAAAGCAGTGTTGAAAGGCTTGCCGCCATGGACATTGCGGTGGTCGCGCCGGGGCACGGCAAGCCGCTTTCCGGACCCGGCCTGCAGGCCGATCTGCGCGAACTCGCCACCCGCTTCCGCGCCGTCGCCGTGCCCGACAACCAGAAGCAGTAAACCGCCTGCTCCGGTACACGGGAAGCCAGGCAGCAGAAACCATGCTCTACACTGCAAGGGCAGCCGGCGCAAAAAACCCGGTACGGGCCTATAGCTCAATTGGTTAGAGCAGCGGACTCATAATCCGTTGGTTCCAGGTTCAAGTCCTGGTGGGCCCACCAACTTGGCTGCACTGCTTCCACGCACACTGAAGGCAGGTACCCGGTCGGTGAAGCAGGACCCCAGGCCCGAGTCCATGCCCTCCCGAGCAGATGGTCCATGCCCCTGTGCAGGGCACGCCTGTTTGTCCTTCGATCCCGTTCCCATTCCCGTCCGGGTACACGAACCAGGTGCGTCCACCCTGCGCCTGGAAGCTCCTGCGCAGCCGCCACGACTCATGGACCGATCCGGTCACCAGATACAGCGGCGCCTGCAAGAGGCTTCGGCGCGCAGTGCGCGTCAAAGCACCCGGGCTAGTTAGAGCTGGGCAACCCATCCGCGCTGAACCTTGGGATGCCGAAGTGCCCCCGCAGGCGCAGCAGATCGAGCGTGCTGATGGTTCCCGACACCGTAACCAGGTTCACGTTGGTTGGAGCGGCAAGCAGCACCACCACCCCGGCCACGTTCGCTCCCTGCATGTTCAGCCACAGGTCGGTGTGGCCGGTCGGCAACCCTTGCACGGCCCCCGAGCCGGTCGAGGCCGCCGCGCTCGCTCCCTGGTTGAAGGAAAGATGCTTCCACCCCAGCGCATCGTACTGCGCGCGCACCGGGTCCAGCTCCGCCGAGCTGTACAGCCCGGGCGCTGCAAATCGATACATGTGCACGGCGACCGCGTTCAAACGCGCCACTGCCTGCCGCGTGGGCTCGTCCAGGCCCGACAGGTTGCTGCCCAGCGCAAGCATGGAGTGGTCAAAGGTGAAGTCCGTGTGAAACGACGCGCTCGGCGCCAGCACGGCGAGCCCCGCAGGCACCCAGGCCAGCGGATCTCCCCCAGGGCTCAGCGCACCCGCGCTTGCGCTCGGAGGGGGCGCGGCCTGCGCGTGCAGCACGGGGGCGGCAAGCAGCAGCGAAAGCGGCAACGCAAGTGCAAAACGCGAACAGATCATCGGTATCCCCCGGCCCACAGCCCTATAGACCCCAACGGAATCGTGAAGGTTGCGCTGTGCGCCAGACTATTCGCTTTGCGGCATCAAGCCCGCGGCAGCTTGTTGGCGTCCTAGTAACTGGCACACCCCATCGAGAAAGGTCGTTCATTCATGGCAACGCTCGCAGGCAAAGTTGCATTGGTTACCGGTGCTGGCTCAGGAATAGGTCAGGGCATCGCAAAGAAGTTTGCCGAAGAAGGCGCCAAGGTCATCATTGACTACGTTGGCCACCCCGAAGGCGCGAATCAAACGCTCGAGATGGTCCGCGCCGCCGGCTCGGAAGGCATCACCGTGCAGGCCGACATCACCGACCTTGCCCAGATCCGGCAGCTCGTCGATGCCGGCTACTCCGCCTACGGCGCCATTGACATTCTGGTGAACAATGCGGGCCTTGAAAAGGAAGCGCCCTTCACCGAGGTCAAGGAGGCCGACTACGACACGGTCATGTCCGTCAACCTCAAAGGGCCTTTCTTCCTCACGCAGTACTTTGTGCAAAAGCTCCTCAGCAGCCAAAAGCCCGGCCGCATCGTGAACATCAGCTCCGTTCACGAGGACATGGTCTTTCCAGGCTTTGCAAGCTACTGCATCAGCAAGGGCGGCATGCGCATGTTTATGCGCGACCTGGCCGTTGAGCTCGGCCCCATGAACATCACGGTCAACAACATTGCCCCTGGCGCCATCGAAACACCCATCAATAAACGCATGATGGAGAACCAGGGCCAAATGGCCGCGCTGCTCAAGAACATTCCCCTGAACCGGCTCGGCAACCCCGGCGACGTGGCCAACGTAGCCGCCTTTCTCGCCTCCGAAGCGTCCAGCTACGTCACCGGCTCAACCTATGTCGTCGACGGCGGTCTCATGCGCAGTTACCACGAGCAGTAAGTCACTAGAAACCAGCGCGCCCGGCAGAAGAAAAGTCTCCCGTGCCGGGTGCGCCATCTTAGCCGCTGCATGGCCGCTGGCCGCCCGGCTCAGACCAGCTGCCCCAGCATCGGCCGTCCGCTCCGGAACGAAAGCCGCGCAATCCCGCTGCTGATCAGGCTGATGCCCACAATCGTGCCCAGCGCCCACACGGAGCTGACCGGCCACCGCGCCCAGATCAGGATGCCCAGCAGCAACGTGATCAGGCCGTCCCACAAAAACCAGTTCGCCTGGTGCAAACGGCGCAGCCGTGCATACATCACCAGCTCCACCACTCCCTCGATCAGGAAATACGCGGCCAGCAGCAGGGTCAGTGTCAGCAGGGCCGAGGCCGGGTGCACCACCAGGTAAAAGCCGACCACCACGTACAACACCCCGATCAGGAACTGCCACACCACCGCCCCGGTGCTGCGCGCGTGCCAGCCGTAGGCAAAGTGGGCAATGCCAGCCAGGATCACGAGCCATCCCACGATGGCCGTAATTGCGATCCCCGCGACCAGCGGCAGCAGGATCGCCATTACGCCGATCACGATCAGCACAATCCCAAATGTCCGTGAAAACCCGCGCCCTTCGGCACTTGCCGTTCCCGTCGCCACGCCCGTTCCGTTCATCGCCTCACCCCGTCCTGCGCCGCCCTCTGCCCGGCTGCCACTTTGGATGCAGGAAGAAACACCCCTGGTGATGCTCACAATCGCGCGCGCAGCCCCGCCCCGGGCGCATAGAAGCATAGAATGGTGAAGTGGGCAGCCGGACGGCCGCTGCCGGGCACGCGCAAGCGCGTCCGGGGGAGGAAAGTCCGAACTCCACAGGGCAGTGTGCCGGATAACGTCCGGGCTCCAGGCGTCAAGGCTTTGGAGACGGCCAGTGCCACAGAGAACATACCGCCAAGCGCCGCGGCGCAAGCCGAAGCGAAGGTAAGGGTGAAAAGGTGCGGTAAGAGCGCACCGCTCCGGCGGCAACGGCGGAGGCATGGTAAACCCCACACGGAGCAAGACCAAATAGGGAGGAAACAGCGGCTCGGTCCCGAACCGCCGCTGTGCGTGCCGGCCCGGCGCGCCAACGCGGGACCCCGCCCCAGCCGCAAGGCCGAGGCGGAGGAAACCTCCGGGTAGGTCGCTGGAGCGCGTCAGCAATGGCGCGCCTAGAGGAATGGTCGTCGCGGATGCAAATCCGGACAGAATTCGGCTTACAGGCTGCCCGCAACAAACCGCACTGCCTCGGCCGCCCCCAAACTTATCCAGGGCAGCCGGTAGCGCGGTTCCTAAACTTAGCCAGGCCGGCCGGCGGGCCGGTCCTGGTTCATCGGGTTCATGGGGGTTCATCGGGGTTCATCGGGTGCTGCCCGGGAGGGCTCATCAGAGACCGCCCTAGGCCCGGCGGAGCCCGGCCCGCACCCCAGGTAACCCTCCCCTGCGCCGCCCGGCTGCTACACTCACTCCCAAAGCAGCTCTTATGCAGTGGACTGAATCCATCCGCATCGCCGTGCAGTCCCTTTGGGCCAACAAGCTCCGGACCGTGCTCACCCTGCTCGGCATGGTCATCGGCGTCGCTTCCGTCATCACCGTCATCACCCTGGTCAACGGCGCCAACCACTACGTGGCGACCAAAATCAGCGGGCATGGCGCCGACGTCATCACGGTCACCAAAACACCTTCCGTCATCTTTGACTACGACACCTACGTCAAGTTCAATCGCCGCAAAAACCTGACCTACGACCAGTACACCGCCTATGCCGACAGCTGCCGCAAGTGCCGGCTCACCGGCGCGCAGATCAGCACCAACGGCAAGGTCGTCTACGGCACCCACTCCAGCACCAGAACCTCCATCAACGGCTGGACCCCCGCCATGCAGCCCATGACCGCGCTCAACATCGTCGCCGGCCGGGAGCTTACCGAGACCGATGAAAAAGAGGGCGCCCACGTGGTCCTGGTCGGCTACGACGTGGTCCACCACCTGATGGGCGGCGGCGACCCGGTCGGCAAGGAAATCCGCGTCGACGGCAATGTGTACACGGTGGTCGGGCAGGGCGAGCGGCAGGGCACCACCCTCGGCCAAAGCCAGGATGACTACGTCGACATGCCGCTCAGCACCTTTATGCACTCGCACGGGCTCCACCAGTCGCTGAGCATCTTCGTCAAGGCCCCGGGTGGCCCGGCCTCCATGGAAGAGGCCTCCGACGAAGCCCGCTCGCTGCTCCGCATGCTGCGCCGCGACGCCCCCGGCACCGAAGACGACTTCACCCTCGAAAGCAACGGCAGCCTGGTCGACCTGTGGAAGAGCCTTACCTCCACCTTCAGCGCCGTGCTGGTCGGGGTCGCTTCCATCTCGCTGGTCATCGGCGGGGTCGTCATCATGAACATCATGCTCGTTTCCGTCACCGAGCGTACCCGGGAGATCGGCATCCGCAAGGCCCTGGGCGCGCGCCGCGCCGACCTGCTCGCGCAGTTTCTGGTCGAGTCGGCCGCCATGGCCGCGCTTGGCGGCATCCTCGGCGTTTCCATCGGCGCCGGCTTCTCCTACCTCATCTCGGCGGGTGTCGGCTGGCCGGCCCAAATCAGCCTGTGGTCCATCATCGCCGGCCTGGTCGTCGCCACCTCGGTCGGCATCTTCTTCGGCGTCTACCCGGCCAGCAAAGCCGCGCGGCTTGACCCCATCGTCGCCCTGCGCTCGGAGCTCTAAAAGCCCATGAACTTCGCCCGCGTGCGCGAAACGCTGCACATGGCCTTTGACTCGCTCCGCGCCAATCGCATGCGCTCGCTGCTTACCATCCTGGGCGTCGTCATCGGCGTTGCCACGGTGATCATCATCTCGTCCATCATTACCGGACTCAACAACAAGGTCGCCGCCTTTGCCGACTCCTTTGGATCAAACACCATCTGGGCCTTTCACCTGCCCATCAACGTGCAGCCTACCCCGGAGCTGCTGGCCCGCAGGCGCCTGACCGCGGACGAAGCCATCGCCATGCGCAGCCTTCCTCACGTCGTCGCCGCCGACCCTTCCATCCAGTACTCCGACCCGAACTTCAACGTCGGGCAGGAGTCGGTCAAGTACAAGGGCAAAGCCATCCAGAACACCATCCTCGAAGGCGACGGCGACGAGATGCCCCAGGTCATCGACCTCGAAATGAAGGAGGGCACCATTTTCACGGCCGCCGACGGGCAGCGCGGCGCCAATGTCACCGTGCTCGGCTACGACACGGCAAAAAAGCTGTTCGGCAAGGAAAGTGCCGTCGGCAAGGATGTGGTGATCCACGGCGAAATCTTCACCGTTCTTGGCGTGCTTGAAAAGCGCAAGGGCCTGTTCGGCAGCGGTCCCAACCCCCAGGACAACATCGCGCACATGCCCCTGAGCACCTTTCACAAAATCCTCCCGGACCAGAAGGACCTCGGCATCTCCGTGCGCTACGACAAGGCGGAAAATCGCGACCTGGTCGAGGAAGAAATGCGCACCGTGCTCCGCATCGCCCGCAAGGTGCCGACCCACGCGGACGACGACTTTGAAATCTTCACGCCCGACGTCATCGTGCAGCTCTGGTCGCAGATCACCGGAGGCCTGGTCCTGTTCATGATCGCCGTGTCCAGCGTCGGCCTCATGGTCGGCGGGGTCGGCGTCATGAACATCATGCTCGTTTCCGTCACCGAGCGGACGCGCGAGATCGGCGTCCGCAAAGCCATCGGCGCTACCCGCGGCAGTATTCTGCTCCAGTTCACGGCCGAAGCCGTTACTTTGTGCGCCCTCGGCGGGGCGCTGGGCGTTTCCCTGGGCGGGCTGGTCACGCTTGCCGTCCGGCTCAGCTTTGCCGGCCTGCCCGCCAGCATGTCCACCGTCTGGACCAGCGTCGGCTTCCTTGTTTCCTGCCTCATCGGGCTGGTCTTCGGCATCTACCCGGCCTGGAAAGCCGCCACCCTGAACCCCATCGAAGCGCTGCGCTACGAGTAAGGCCGACGGTTCTCCCTCCCCGGCAACGGCAAAATCGCCCCCTCCCGGCAGAGCGCCCGGAAGGCACGGAAGGGCGCGAACCACGCCCCCCGGCTAATCTTCGGCGAACTCCCGGATGAGCGCCGCGAGCTTTTCCGGCGCTTCCATCGGGACCAGGTGGCCGGACTCGGCCACCACTTCGAGCCGCGCATCCGGGAAGTGCGGCATCGTCAACCGCTCTTGCACCTCCGGGCCAAGCGAGTTGTCCTGGCCCGCCGCGATGACCAGCGTGGGCAAGCGCAGGAGACCCACCCGCTCGCTCCAGTCCTCATAGCTGCCGCCCTCGAGCCACGCCCGCCAGGCCGCTGGGTTGGCCCGCAGCCGATCCTCCACTGCCCGGTCAAATACCTCCGGGCGTATCGGCAGCGCGCTGTTCGCGCGGATATACGCTTCCGCGTCGCTCCGGGTGGGCGTGGTTTGCGCCAGCATGGTGCTCCGCGCTTCGGGCGCGATGGGCTCCGGGCTCACGGGCGACGGGGTCAGCAGCACCAGCTTCGCCAGCCCCGCCGGCATCCCCTGCGCCAGGACCGCGGCCACCTTGCCCGTCATCGAGTGCCCCACCAGGATGTAGCGCTCGAGCCGCAGCACGTCGATGGTCGCCTGGAAGCTGTCCGCCATCTCCCGGACCGTGTAGCCCGGGATTGTATCCGCCTCGCCAAAGCCGGGTGTATCAATCGAGATCACGCGAAACTGCGATGCCAGCAGCACCCCGGCTTCGATCCACTCCCGGCGCGAGCCGCCAAACACGTGCAGCAGCACCAGCACCGGGTCGCCCGGCCGTGCATTGGTGCGGATCCGGAGATCGGTGGAGGGCAGCATGGGTGTGTGTGTCTACCTGTTCGTCTTCACTTCGATGCGGCCAGCTGCCGGTACACTGAACGGGTGCCTCTGGTCCTCTCCATCCTGGCCCTTCTGCCAGAGCTGCTGGCCGGCGCGGGCATCCTGTTTTCGGCCTTTGCCCTGTGGGCGGCACGCGACTTTGTCCGCGCTGCCCAAGCGCTGCCCCGCGAGCATCCGGCGCCGCCCTCGGTATCCATCCTGAAGCCGGTAAAAGGCGCCGACCCCGGGCTCGCCGAAGCCCTCCGCAGCCACTGCACCCAGGACTTTCCCGCTCCCGTCGAGCTCCTGTTCGCCGTGCACTCGCTCCACGACCCGGCCGTTCCCATCCTCCACGCGCTCGCAGCCGAGTTCCCCCACCTCCGGATCGAAACCGTGATCACCCCGCTCACCCTCGGCACCAACGGCAAAATAAGCAATCTCGCGCAGCTGCTTCCGCACGCGCGCCACGAGCTCCTTCTCCTCAGCGACGCCGATATCGGCGTTGGACCGCGCTATCTCCGGCGCATCACGGCGCCCTTTGCCGCCGGACCGCGGACCGGGCTGGTCACCGCGCCCTACCGTGGCCGCACCAACCCGCCCGGCCGGCCGAGCTTTGGCTCCCGCTTGGAAGCGCTCGCCATAGCCACCGACTTCTTTCCCGGGGTGCTGACCGCGCGGCTTACCGACCGGGGCATGCGCTTCGGCCTCGGCTCCACGCTGCTCCTGTCGCGCCCTGCCCTGGCCGCCGCCGGTGGCCTGGAAGCGCTCACCGGTGTGCTGGCCGATGACCACGATCTAGGCCAGCGCGTCGCCGGGGCGGGCTTCGCCGTCGTGCTGAGCCCCGAACCCGTTTCCACCGCCGTGCCCGCATATACCTTTGCCCAGTTCTGGAGCCACCAGCTGCGCTGGGCCCGCACCGTCCGCGACACCCGCCCGGCCAGCTACGCCGGGCTGGTGCTCACCCACCCGGTACCCTGGGCACTGCTCGCGGTCCTCGCCACCGCCGGGAGCCCCTTCGCCTGGCTGCTGCTGCTGCTCGCGCTCCTCGGCCGCATCACCGTTGCCCTCATGATCGGCTACGGCCTGCTTGGCGACCGGCGAACGCTCACCGACCTCCCGCTGCTGCCCGTACGCGACTGCCTCGGGCTGCT
The DNA here is from genome assembly GCA_937859835.1 of uncultured Acidipila sp. GTDB lineage: Bacteria > Acidobacteriota > Terriglobia > Terriglobales > Acidobacteriaceae > EB88. Next base: position 11,153 of record CALMAN010000071.1, read on the forward strand.
GCTCTGGGCCTGGAGCTACGCCGGCGACACGGTGGAGTGGCGCGGCGAGCGGTTCCGCATCGAGCGCGGCAGGCTGCTTCGCGTCATCAAGTAAGTGAGCCGCGCGCGCGAGCCGGGGGCGTAACGTTCAGGCGCAAGGGGAACGAGCAGCTCGACGCTCGCCCTTCTTACCGGGTTTGAACCCGGGCAATGCAGTAGGCTGGAATCAGCCCGCGTTTTGCAACGCCGGCTGCCACCTTTATGGCCTCCACCCTCGTCCAGCTCGCACCCGCAGAAGACCCGGCGCACGCCGGCCTCGGCCCCCCGGCAACGCTTGTCTACAACGATTGGTACCCGGCCCTGCGCTCCGCCACGCTCCGCCGCAACCACTTGCGCACCACGCTGCTGCTTGGCATCCCGATGGTGCTTGGCCGCAAACGCGACGGGGATCTCTTTGCCATGCGGGACGCCTGCCCCCACCGCGGCATCACCTTGTCCTGCGGCTGGTTCGATGGCGAGTCGCTGAGCTGCAAATATCACGGCTGGACCTTTGAGCCCACCTCCGGCCAGTGCACCGGCATCCCGTCTCTCACCAGCCAGGACACCCTTGACCCGCGCCGCATGTACGGCACCGCCTTCCCTTGCGTCGAGCGCGACGGCTACGCCTGGGTGTATGTGCCCGAACCGGGTACGGGCCGCGCCCGCGCCGGCGAGCGCGAACTCCCCCCGGTCCCCGAAGCCCCGAAGTGGAGCGCCAGGTTCCGCTCCGCCCATCTCACCGCCGCTCTGCCCTGCAACGTCGACCACGGCATCATCGGCCTCATGGACCCCGCGCACGGGCCCTTTGTCCATGCGAGCTGGTGGTGGCGCAAAGCCGCTTCCATCCATGAAAAGCAAAAACACTTCCAGCCCATCCCGGAAGGCTTTCGCATGGCCGCGCATGCGCCCTCCGGCAACTCCGCGCCCTACAAGCTGCTGGGCGTGTATGGCGAGCCCATCACCACCACCATCGACTTCCAGCTGCCGAACCGGCGCATCGAAACCATCCGCTGCGGCCCCAAGTGGTTTTCCAGTCTCACCACCGT
>CALMAN010000072.1:0-16145 GCA_937859835.1 uncultured Acidipila sp.
CGATGAGGTTGCGGCCAGCCACCTGGTGCCGCTTTCGCAGCCGGAAGCCGTTGCGAGCTTTATCCGGGCAAGCGCGGCGCTGCTCGGCGCGAGCGCTGCCTAGGCCAGGACGCCGCTTTCCGCCGCAATGTACTCGGTCTCCGCTGCCTGAGGGAAGTAGGCGTTGAGCGTGTACTGCTCAACCATGCGCTGGGTGTTGAAGAAAGAGCCGTTCAGCGCGATGGCGGAGCGCATAACCCTTCGCCACAGCTCGGGCTGCGTATGGAAAAGCGGCAGGATCACATCCTCAAGCTGCGTGTAGAGCGAGTCGGCTTCGGCGCCTTCTTCGTCCCGGTCCTCGATCGCCCAGCCGGTTACGCCTTCAATCCAGCCTTCGATCCACCAGCCGTCCAGGATCGAGAGGGAAGGAACGCCGTTCAGCGCGGCCTTCATGCCGCTGGTCCCGGAAGCCTCGTAGGGGCGCTTGGGTGTGTTGAGCCACAGGTCCACACCGGCCGTAAGGAGGCCGCCCAGCTTCCACTCGTAGTTTTCGAGGTAAACGATGCGCAGCAATCCATCCGACAGCTGGTGCGCAAGCTCGATCACGCGCTTGATCTTTGCCTTGCCGGGCTCATCGGCCGGATGCGCCTTGCCCGCATACACGACCTGGAGACCGCCAAACTTCTTTGCCATCGCGACCAGGCGCGCCGAGTCGGTAAAAAGGAGGTCCATGCGCTTGTACGTCGCGGCGCGGCGGGCAAAGCCGATGGTGAACACATCAAGCGAAAGCTGCTCACCGCAGCCATCGACCACGGCGTCGAGAAGCAGCTGCTTCGCGGCCCGGTGCGCCTCGATGATCTCACTTTCCGGGATGTCGATGGCATAGCGGAGCGTCACGTTGTCGCGCCGCCAGCGGGGCACGTGCCGGTCGAAGACGGCAAGAAACGGCTCAGACGCCCAGGTCGCCGCGTGGACGCCGTTGGTGATCGCGTCGATGTGGTAGCCGGGAAACATCTGCTGCGACACGATGCCGTGCTGCATGGCAACGCCGTTGACGAAACGGGAAAAGCGCAGGGCCACGTAGGTCATGTTGAGCAGGCCCTCGTGACAACCTCCAGCGCGTTCCAGCATGCCGACCGTGTCGTGGCCGAGGATCCGGCAGGCCTGCTCCATCCCGAAGCGATCGTGACCTGCCGGAACCGGCGTGTGCGTGGTGAAAACACACTGCTCGCGGACACGTCCGAACTCCGCATTGCCGGCCTGGGCCAGCGTTCGCCCGGCCAGCGCGCGGCCCACCAGGGCGACGGTGAGCAGGGCAGCATGCCCTTCGTTCATGTGGTACACCGAGGGCTCAAGCCCGAGTGCGAGCAGGATGCGGGCGCCGCCCAGGCCGAGCACCGCCTCCTGCCGCAGCCGGTAATCGGGGTCGCCTCCGTAAAGGCGGTCCGTGAGCGTCCGGTCGCGCAGATCGTTTTCTTCGAGATCTGTGTCGAGCAGGTACACAGGCACGATGTGGCCGGTCACGCCGTGGATGTCGTGGCGCAGAGCGCGCACATGCACCGCGCGCCCTTCGATCTCAACGGTTGCGCGTGCAGGCTCCATCTCGGTAAAGGCGTCGGTCGGCCAAGGCTGCTCCACTTCCGTCTGCACACCCTCAGGGCTAAGCAGCTGGCGAAAGTAGCCGCGTCGATGGGCAAGCGTTACGGCAACCAGCGGGATCGACAGGTCAGCGGCGGCACGGAGCGTGTCGCCGGCCAGCACCCCCAGGCCGCCCGAGTAGGTGTTCATCTCCGGCTCAATGGCGATCTCCATGGAAAAGTACGCGACCGGCGTTCGGGTGATCGTGCTGGCTTGCGGGGCAGCCATGCTGCTCTCTTTACGCATGCAGGCAATCCTGAGGAAGGCGGAGGTGTGGCACTCGCATGGGAGCCAGTTTAGCAAAGCCTCTTGAAGAAAATGTCTTCCTATCAAAGCGTCATCCTCCTCGCGAACGTTACCGAAGTTGCCGCCGCGGAAAGGCGGAGCGGCGGCGGACAAGGGCGCGGCGGTTTGTGATGCATCGAGAGTGCGGAGCAGCGTAGACTGCGGCGCATGAGAACTCTCCCGCGCCGGCTTGTTTTGTCCCTGTTGTTTGCTTCCCTGCTCGTTGCCCTTGTTCGCCCTCTCGGTGCGCAGGATTGGGCCAAGGCAAAACTAGATGCTTCGCCACGGCACCATGAGTATGCAAACGTTATGAGCAAAGGGCCGTCCGGTCCGCGCACCGTGCAGGTGTTTGTGGACTACCCGGAAGTGAAGGGGAAGGCGCCGGTCGTTCTGATGATCCACGAGATCTTTGGTCTCACAGACTGGGCCAGGGAGATGGCGGACGAACTGGCGGCTGAAGGGTACATCGTGGTCGAGCCGGACCTGCTGAGCGGCATGGGGCCGAACGGCGGCGGCTCGTCGAGCTTTGCGGACCAGGATGCGACCGTCAAGGCTGTATCCATGCTCGATCCAGCGCAGGTGACCGCCGACCTGAACGCCGCAGCCGACTACGGGAAAAAGCTGCCGGCGGCCAGCGGCAAGCTCGCGGTGGCCGGGTTTTGCTGGGGTGGCGGCAAGAGCTTCCTGTTTGCGACCGAGCGCCCGGATCTGAGCGGGGCATTTGTGTTTTACGGACCGCCGCCGCCCGATGCGGCGCTCGCGTCGATCCACGTGCCCGTGTACGGGTTTTACGCCGCCAACGACGCCCGCATCACCTCCACGGTTCCCGCAACCACAAACGCGATGAAAGCCGCGGGCAAGCGCTATGAACCGGTTGTGTACGACGGGGCGGGACACGGGTTTATGCGCGCCGGCGAAGCCCCGGACGCCACGCCCGCAAACAAAAAGGCGCGCGATGACGCGTATGCGCGGCTGCTGCAAGTGCTTGGCAAGGAGAAGTGAGCCCGGGCGGCGGCGGCTCGCTTTCCCGGGGCGCCGGAGCAAGGGGCCCGTCCTCCCGGCCCTGCTTTCGCCGCCCCTTGGAACCCCGCCGCTCGCCTAGCCTACGCGCTGGGCCCCATCCGAGGCATGGCAGCGAAACACATCGGGCTTGATGCCGGTTTGTTGTTCGTAGCCTTGCGCCACGGCCCCGGCAAAGGCTTCGGCGTGCTGGTCCTCCACCAGGTTTACCGTGCAGCCGCCAAAACCGCCGCCGGTGATGCGTGCGCCGACCAGGCCTGGCTGCTTGTTCGCGAGCTCGACCATCAGGTCGGCTTCCTTGCAGCTGGCTTCGAAATCGTCGCGAAAACTCGCGTGCGCTTCCCCCATAAGCTTGCCGAGCTCCCGGAGGTCGCCGCGATCAAGCGCCGCGGCAGCGGCCTGGGCGCGCAGGCTGTCGGTGATGATGTGCCGGGCGCGCTTGAGCACGTTGAGCGGCATCTCGTGGCCCCACTGCTCCAGGTCTTCGGGGGTGGCATCGCGCAGCAGCTTGATTTCGGGCCGGTGGGAACTGAGGACCGCGGTTGCCTGCTCGACCTCGGCGCGGCGCGTGTTGTATTCGCCCCCCGCGTGCGCGTGCTTCACCATGGTGTTGCAGATGATCAGGTCGATGTTCGGGGGGATGGGCGCGAGCTTTGATTCGAGCGAACGGCAGTCCAGCAGCAGGGCATTGTCGCGCTTGCCGCAGCAGGCGATGAACTGGTCCATGATGCCGGTATTGACGCCTACGTAGCTGTTCTCGGCGCGCTGCGCCAGCAGCGCCATCTCCGGCCCGGGCAGGGTTTTGGCTGCCAGCGAGAGCAGCGCAAGCTCGGTGGCGACTTCGATGGAGGCCGAAGAGCTGAGGCCCGCGCCCAGGGGCACATCGCCCAGGATCGACATGGAAAAGCCGGGGATCTCCATGCCCTCCTCGCGCAGAACATGGAGCACGCCGAAGGGGTAGTCGCTCCAGGATTGCCTGCTCTTGGCCGGCAGCGTGTCGCGCGTAAAGGCAGCGTGCTCATCGAAGTTCGCCGAGTACACCTCGTACCGGTCATCTTCGCGCGGCGAGACCGTGCATACGGTCGCGAAGTCGATGGCGGCGGGCATCACAAAGCCGCCCGCGTAGTCAGTATGCTCGCCGATCAGGTTGACCCGGCCGGGCGCGGAAAAGGCGCCCGTTGCATCCTGCCCAAAGACTTTCCTGTGTGTTTCCCTAAGCTCCTTTGCCACTGCTTCCGTGTCCACGTTGTTTTACCTTTCTTCCACATCGCTGACTTCGAGCCGCAGGCTCCACTGCCGTTGTTCGCCGGGAGCCAGCCGGCCGCCGCCCTGCCCGAGCGAGTCGGCGAGCGAATCGGCCGGCAGATTGCACGGTTCAAGCGCGACCGTAAACCCCTTCTTCGCTTGCGGATCGGCTGGCCAGCCGCCGTAACAAAGCCACAGCCCGAGAAACGGTGCGGCCGCCGGATCGAAGTGCAGGGTGAGCATCGTGCGCAGGGTTTTGCGCTCCAAAGCCACCCAACCCTCGGCTGGGGAAGGCATCACCAGCTTGTCGGCCACCCCATCGTCCAGCGCGCCGGCCAGCGACAGATCGAGCGGCTGCCCATCCAAGCTGCTGGTGGTTTGCGGCCAGCTCTGCCGGGTGCCGGCAGCGCCCAGGCGTCCATTCGCCGAGCTCCCTACGGTGACCTCCCGGACCGAGGGCGGCAGGTGGATGCGATCAAACGGGTAGATCCCGAACAGCGGGTGCACCGACCAGCCGTAGGGCACCGGTTCGTCGCCCCCGTTGCGCAGCGTGTAGTCGCAATGGAGAACCCGGCCCTCAAGACGGAGCGTGCGCTCAAAGGAAAGGGGCAGCGAGGTTGCCTCGACGTGCATGCGCAGGCCGGTTTCGCTCGCCGCGTCGACCGTCCAGGCAGCGCGCCAAAGATCGCCGTGGTCCTCGATCCTGGCCGAGCGCCCCGCTCCGTAGGAGACCGTGCACGGCCCAACCGAGGGCAGGCACTCATCCCAGCCGCCGCCGTCCCCCTGGTCAAACGGCAAGCTGGCGCTGCGAGGCTCGTACGGCTTGAGCGGCCCCTGGAGCAGCTCGCCGCCCTCGCCCGCAAGGGTGATGGAGCTGATCTTGCCGCCAAGCGCCGGCAGCACTTCTACCCGCAGAAACTCGTTTGCGAGCACCTGCTTGCCCCAGTCACGGCTTGTGCCCTGCTCCGCATCCTGTGCCATCTGTTTCGCCACCCCGCGTGTGCCACAAGCATAGCGCCACCCGGCCCGCCTGCGCGGTTTCCCCCTCTGCTAAACTACTGGCGCGAGGGACCCGAACCGGGCAAGTGCCGCCCCCCAGGCGCTTGCTGTCGCAACCCGCCAGCCGAGGCTCCTGTTCACTCCAGCGCAATCTAACACCCCAGGGAAAGCACCGATGGAACAAGGTATTGTGAAGTGGTTTAACGACGCAAAAGGCTTCGGCTTTATCTCTCGCCAAAACGGGGAAGATGTTTTTGTGCACTATTCGGCCATCAGCTCGAACGGCTTTAAGAGTCTGCAGGAAGGGCAATCCGTGCAGTTCAATGTTGTGAAGGGGCCAAAAGGCTGGCAGGCATCTGACGTCCAGCCCATGTAAAGCGCACAAACAGCAAAGCGTGCAGAAGAGCGCAGGAAAGGCTTCAGCCGGCCCTGCGCTCTTTGTTTTTGCGTCTGTTTTCTTTCAACATTTTTGCGGCAGCGTGTGCGCCCCATGGCCGCTCGGGCCGCGCTCACCGCGGGCCGCGGCTTCCAGGGCGTCGCAGGCCGAGTGGAGGCCGTTTTCCCCGCGCATCTGTTCGGCGGCAGCCCGGGCGCGTTGCGCGTATTCCGGGCTTCGGAGCAGCAGCTCAAGTGCGCGAGCGGCCCGGTCGCCGGTGTAGCGCTCGCGGGGCAGGACCCGCGCCACCCCCAGCCGCGCCATCCTGCGGGCATTGTCCGGCTGGTCGTGGCTGTAGGGCATCACCAGCATGGGCTTTCCGGCCTTTAATGCTTGTGCGGTCGTACCCACGCCGCCCTGGTGAACCACCGCGGCCGCGCGCGGGAAGAGCAGCGAGTAGGGGGCGTAGCCGGCCTGGCAGATTTCGGCCGTGCGCCCGCCTTCAGGCTCCGGGATTTCCCCGTGTTTGCCGGTAAGCAGAACCGCACGCCGGCCGAGCAGGCGGGCAGCCCGTGCGCTCTCGATCCAGAAGTCGCGAGGGTCCAGCACGGCTGCCGAACCCAGCGTAAAAACCAGCGGCGGCGATCCCGCATCGAGAAACGCCTGCAGCTCCGGCAGCAGGGTGCTGTGCTCGGCATCGCGGTCATAAAAAACAAAGCCGCACTGCCGGGTGTTGGGCGGCCAGTCCGGTTGCGGGGCGCCCAGCAGCGGAGAAAACAGCGCCAGCACCAGGGCCGGCGCGTGCTTTGCGTCAAACAGCGGGCTCGGGCCCCGGGGCAGGCCCAGCTCGCGGCGCAGGGAAAATACGGGTTCGCACCAGGAACGGGTGATCACCCGCGCAAACGGCCGCAGGAGGTGCCCGGTACCCGGCACGGTCGCCATCATCTGCGACAGCGCCGGGTAGGGCGACAGCACCGGGGGGTCGTAGCCCGAGAAAAAGGAGAACGGCGCCAGCACGTAGGAAGCCCAGCGAACGCCCGTGATCTCGGCGACCATGGGCCCGGCATAGGCCAGCTCGCTTGAAACAAACAGGTCGGCCTGCTCGTGTCTGACCACCGCCAGCAGGTCCTGGTAGCTCGCGCGCAGGGCAGGAAAGAGAAACTTCCGCAGCCCCCGCTCGGTGCCGCGCTTGCGGTCGTAGACCAGGGCGATCATGGCTGCGTCCTGCGGGTCCTGCTCCGGCCGCACCGGGGCAAACTGCAACCCACCCGAGGCCGCCTGCTTGCGAAACATTTCCGGAGCGGCGAGCACCACCGTGTGGCCGCGGCGCAGCAGTTCGCTGCCGATGCCGATCAGGGGATTGACATCGCCAAAGGTGCCATAGGTGGCGAACACGATGCGCACCGCTAAAAGCTCCGCTCAAAGGCGCGGAACCGCCGCTCCAGTTCCCACTGCTGCGCCGCCTTTTCGCTTGCCCCCACCAGCGCCGCGCACCCACCGCTGGGAGCAGCCGGGAGTGCCGCGATCTGCGGGCGGCAGGCAGCGACCGGGATGTGGAGAGACTCGGGCGTTTCCGCCTGCCACAGGCTCGCGCCGGGCAAAAAGCTGTGCTCGAGCGAGGCGCGGGCCATGGCCTTGAGCTGCGCATAGCCGAGGTTGTAGGTCATGGCGGCGCGCACGTATTCGTGGGTCAGGTCGATGCGCGAAACGCCCTCGTCGTCGGTTGAAAGCACGACCGGCACGCCGGCGCGCAGGTACTCGGGCAGCGGGTGGTCGACCCCCCTGTCCCCGAGGATCAGGTCGTTGCTGGTGAGGTTGATCTCGACCGCGATGCGCTTTGCCGCCATTTCCTTGAGCAGGGCGTACGGCTGATCCTCGTACATCACATCGACGCCGTGGCCGATTCGCTCGGCGTGACCCTGCTCGACCGCCGAGCGGATGTGAAACGTGAGCCCTTCGGGAGGCACCAGGCCAGGGGCAAGCTCGCCCGCATGCAGGGCAATGTGCACGCCCGGGTACAAGGGTTTGAGCGCGTCGAGCATGCGCATATGCAACGCGTAATCGCGCATGGAAAGCACGCCGTCTTCGGGCTGCACAAGATTGAGACCCACCACGCGCGGGTCTGCCTTGGCCAGCTCAAAGGCGAAAACCAGCTGCGCAAACACGTCGACCGGCGGCTGCTCGCGCAACACCTGGAAGAGGAAGCGCACGGTCACCGCGCAGGAAGGAAGCGCGTCCGGCTGCCCGCAGTGTTCCCGTGTGGCTCGCGTGGTTTCAGCCGCGGTGTAGGCAGCCTGCGCCGCCACGATGCTTGTGCCGAGCCCGCCTTTGAGGAGCGCGTCCCGGGCCTGGACGAAGTTCTGGTCGTAGCCGAGCTTTTCCCCCAGCGCCTCGGCCGCGTGGAGATCGGGCGTGTCCATCACTTCCAGGTATTGCTCGTTCTGCCGCGCGGCGCGGGTGGCTACTTCGTCGAGCCAGTCCCCGGTATGGGCGCTGCCCAGCCCGCCGAAGCGGCCAAAGGTGGCAAAGAACTGGTCGTGCCCGGTGTTGCCGTTCGCGGGCACAAACCCGCGCATGGAAAAGCTGTCAATGAGCGCATCGCGCAGGTGACCCTCGTGCTCAAGGGCGGCGGGGCCGCTGACTTCGCCGGGACGGCAGGCGCGGCGCACCGCCGTGCGATCAAAGGCAAGCGCCGCCGTGTCGACGCACACCCCATCCGCGGCGGCCTCGGCAAGAAAGGTTTCCGCGTAAACGGCCCCGGACAGGTGCATGTGGAGGTCGGCGCCCTTGGGCATGGCGGCAAGAAAGGCGTGAAGCGGCAGCGGCCCTTGTTTGGCTGCGCGGGCAAAAGCCGCGGCCGCGCGACCCTGGGCCGAGGGAGCCTGCTGCGCGCGGAGCCGGTTTGCGCCGCCGGGCAGCAACAGGAAGCACAAGCAGAGCCCAACCGATGCCACCCTCAGTAGGCTCGGCCTGCGCCCGGGCGTTGCGCGCGAACAAGCACGTAAGATGGGGTGCGGCAACGGAGGAGCGGGGAGCATGGTTGGAGCAAGTGTATGGCATGGCATGCGGGGCAAGGCGGGTGGCGGCACGCCCCCGCGCCTCCGGGCAACCCTCGTGCGGCTCCTCGTGTTGGGTTTTTGGACGGGCTTGTGGCTGGCTTGTGGGCTGGGTTTGTGGTTGGGTTCAGAAGCGCTGGCCGCGGGGCAGGCGCAAGCGACGCCGTGGCTCGGAAAAGTGCCGGCGTTTGCGCTGGCAAGCGCGGAAAGCGTGGGCGGCCTGGTCATCCGGCAGCGCACCGCGGCGCTCCAGCCCTTTACGGTCGCCGGCGAGTGCGGCGCGTTTGTGGGGCAGGGCGATGGCAGCTTTGAAGCCTGGAGCTGGCCGGTCAAGCTGCTCAGCCATCTGCGCATGACCGCCGAGCTGGACGGCTATTCGGTGCCGATCGATGTCAACAACCAGTCCGCCGAGATCACCGTTCAGCCTGACCACACCACCATCACCTTTGCCCACGCTGCCTTTACCGTCCGGGAAATCCTCTTCGCCACCCCCTGCAAGCAGGCGGGCGAGGCCGGCGTGATGGCGCTCTTCCAGATCGCATCGACACGTCCGCTCACCCTGACGCTTGCCTTTACGCCGGAGCTGAAGCGGATGTGGCCCGCGCCGAACTACAACGCGCCCTCGCCCGAGGGGGTGCCGCTGCCGGGCAGCAGCGCGGGCGGCTACTACCTGCTGCACACCGACTCAAGCGACCTGACCGGGGCGCTCGCGATGCCGGGCACCGCGCCTGGCATCCTGCCGCCCTACCAGGAGCGGCCCCGGGACTACCCCTTGCAGCTGCTGCTGCGCTACGACCCGGCGCGTGACGGCGATGCGTACTTCCCGCTGCTGACGGCGGTCGGCACGTCAAAGGAAACAGCGACGGCAGCCGCCCTGACCGGGCAGCTGGAGCAGCAGGGCAAGAACGTGCGGGCGCTGTACGAGGAGACGGCGGGCTATTACCAGCACTTTTTTGACACCCGAGTCGTGGCCGAAACGCCGGACGAGCGCGTCACGGAGGCGCTTGGCTGGGCCGAAGTCTCGATCGACCAGCTGCGGGTGCGGCATCGAAGCGCCGCGTATGGCGAGGAGATCGGGCTGGTTGCGGGGCTGTACAGCTCGGGCGACTCAAACCGGCCCGGCTTCGGCTGGTTCTTCGGGCGCGACTCGCTTTACACCCTGTTTGCCGCCGACAGCTATGGGGACTTCGCCCTGGTTCGCGCGGAGCTTGACTTCCTGCTGAAGCGCCAGCGCGCCGACGGCAAGATCATGCACGAGTACTCCCAAACAGCGGAGCTGGTGGACTGGCCGCACCTGCCGTATGAGTACGCGGCTGCCGATTCGACGCCTCTGCTGCTGATGCTGCTGGCCGACTACGCCGAGCGCTCAGGCGACACCGCGTACCTCCAGGAGCACTGGGCGGAGATCGCAAAGGCCTGGCAGTTTGAAAGCACGCACGACGCGGATGGCGACGGGATCTATGACAACGCGCAGGGCACCGGCTGGGTGGAAAGCTGGCCGCCGGGCATGCCCCACCAGGAGGTGTACCTGGCCGCGCTCGACGTGCAGGCAAGCCAGGCCTATGCGCGCCTGGCGGCGCTTGCGGGCAAGCCGGATGAGGGCGCGGGCGCACGCGCGGCGAAAGTGGCTGCGACGCTCGAGCACGAGTACCGGCCCGCCGGCGGCGCGCGCGGCGGCATGTACGCCTTTTCCTACAACGGGATGGAGGGCGGGCAAGCGAGGCTCGATACCACCGCGACCATCTATCCCGCGGTCGCGTGGTGGGATGGAACCTACGCGCTCGGAGGCAGCGAAGAGATGTTTCGCCGCTGGGCTTCGCACGAGTTTTCAACCGACTGGGGCACGCGCGACCTGGGCGACCACGAAGCGCTGTACGACCCGATGAGCTACCACCAGGGCTCGGTGTGGCCCCTGTTTACCGGCTGGGCCTCGCTCGCCGAGTACAGGACGGGCCACGCGCTCTCAGGCTACGCACACCTGATGCAAAACCTCGATATGACCTGGGCGCAGGACCTTGGTGCGGTCACGGAGTTGCTTTCCGGGCAGTACTTTGAGCCCCTGGGCCGGTCGACCACGCACCAGCTTTGGTCCTCCGCCATGGTGCTCGCGCCGGCCCTGCGCGGGTTGTTCGGGATCAGCTACGATGCGGCCGCCAACACCTTTACCGTGGCCCCGCAGCTGCCGGCTACCTGGCCTGGCGCGACCCTGCGCCACGTACCGGCCGGCGAGAAGGGGCGGGTGACGCTGGTGTTTGCGCGCGAAGGGTCGGCAATGACCGTGCGCGCCGTCGCGGAAGGCGAGCGAGGGCCGGCAGCACCCAGGCTTCGGGGGCCCGCGGGCGCGCAGCTGCAAGGGGATACCCTGCGCATTCCCCTGCCCGGCGCGGAACTCGCGATCCCGGCGGAGCTGCCGCTGCCCGGAGCGGAAACGGCGCAGGTGAAAGTGCTGGAGCAGCAGGCGGACGGCGGGAGCGCAAGCTGGCTGCTGGAAGGCCCGGCCGGCTCCAGCTGCCGGTTGCCGCTGCGGTTGAATGGCGTGCGCACCGCGCGGGCTGACGGCGCGACGCTTGAAAACGAGCCCACCCAACAGGAGCAGCTCCCGTTGGCCGGAGATCGGCTCGTGCCGGCAACGCGAGCCGCGGCGCAAAGGGCTGACCTGAAAACCCTTGCCGTGCGCTTCCCGCCGGGCGACGGCTACGCGCAGCAAAGGATCACCGTGCGCTGGTGAGCGCCCGCGCGGACGCGTATGCTGAACGCCGAGGGCTGCCCATGCTGTGGATCGCCATCCTGGTCGCTGTGGCTGCTGGCGTAGCCAACCCTTTCCAATCAGGAACCAATGCAGAGTTGAACAAGCAGCTTGGCCAGCCGGCGCTGGCCGGGCTTTGGGTGTACGGCAGCGGCCTCGTTGGCTTGCTGCTGCTGGCGCTGCTGGCGCGGCAGTTCTCGCCAGGCTTTCTCCCTCGCGCCGGTGCCGCCGCGGGGAACACCCCATGGTGGGCCTGGCTGGGCGGCAGTTTGAGTATCGCCTCCACCATGGCCGGGCTCCTGTTTGCGCAGCAACTCGGCTCCGGCATCTTTACGGCGCTCAGCGTTTCCGCCTCGGTCGGGATGTCGGTCGCCGTGGACCAGTTCGGCTGGATCGGCTTCAAGCAACACGCGGCTTCGCCCGCGCGCCTATTGGGCTGCGTGCTGCTGCTGGCCGGCGTTTGGCTGATTTCCCGCTTTTGAGCGACATTGGCCGGCTCCCTGTTTGCTGCTAGACTACGGAAGTTGTTTGCTGCCCGCGCGCGCAGTGGACAGCGCCCGGTTTGTCGCCAGCCGGCATTGCTTGGAACTCCCAAGGCCAGATAGCTCAGGGGTAGAGCGCGGCCCTGAAAAGGCCGGCGTCGGGGGTTCAAATCCCTCTCTGGCCACCACCCCCCAGGGGAGTTCTTTTCTCGTTCCTGGTTTCCTTCTTGGTTTCCTTCTTGGTCTCCTTCTGGGTCTTCTTCTTGGTCTTGGGACTGGAGATCTCGGGCACGCGACCGGTACACGACCATCGCTTCCGCGATGGTCTTCCGTTTGCCATCCTGGTCGGCTTCCTGGTTGGCTTCCTGGTCGGCTTCCTGATTGCCCTACCGGCGCGGCGGTCTCTTCCCCCTTGATGGCCGTGCTATCGCGTTCGGCCAGGGATCCCTTCCGAGCTCGCCGCAGCGCCCAGTCTCCTTGGTACCGGCCTGCTCCGATAAGCTTCGCGATCGGCGAACAATCACCCACCCGTCCGGACAGCCGGGCCGTTTTAGTCTTCGTCACCGCCTTCCGGCATGGTTTCGGGCTTTTGCTGCAGATCAAGCTGCGCACGATGCGCCGCCGTGAGCTGGCTGTTCAGTTTCGGAAGCGAGCCATCCTTCCACTTGTTCCAACTCCGCAGCGCTTCTTCGGTCTCTTCCGCCGCCCGGCCTACGGCCTTGCCCTGTGCTGCTGTGGGCGCGGCATCCGCCTGCCCCACCTGCGCATAAAGGCCGGCATCTTCCCCGGAAACATCATCCAGCCCAGGCACGTCTTCAGCCGTCGCCGTCGTTTCCTTGCCGTCGAGCAGGGCCGCAAGCTGCTTGTCCGACCCATCGAGCGAGCTCTTCAGCGCAGCCGGCGCGTTCTCCCCCAGCTTCGCAATCTGCTCGCGCAGCGAGTGCGCTTCAAGCGCGGCTTCGGCGCTCGATGAGCACAACGCCGCCAGCTTCGACTCGGCCGCATGCATCGCGATCAGGTCCCCGGGGGAAGTCTTCACGCGCGGGTCCATTTTGATCAGGAGCGGCGCGGTCAGCACCTTGCCCCCGGCCGTCAGCCGGACAGTGTAGCTCCCGGGCAGCGCCAGCGGTCCCTGCGGCGCCGGTGGCGTCCTGTGCGGAACCGCGGAGATCGGGTACGCATAGCGCGTCGCCGTGGGCGTGGTCGCGCGCAGATCCCACACCCAGCGATGCATGCCTGCCGAGGCAGGCAGCGTTTGCGGCATCTTCAGCCAGTAAAGCGGGATGAGCTGCTTCCGAAGCTCGTCGGGCGTCGCGTAGGGGGCATCCGTGCTCGCATACTTGCGCACCAGCTTCCCGTCGCCATCCAGGATCTCCAGGGTGACCGCGCCGCGGAACGATGCGGGCAGCGAGTAGTCGATCACCGCGCCGTCCGGCGGGTTCTCGCCCTGCGGCTCGTCGACGGGCAGCGGGGTGTCCGGGTTGGTGCTGCGCCGCACGCGGTACGCCGCGCCCGGCTGGAACAGGGTGACCGCATCCGGGTGGAAGCTCGCGAGTTGCCGCAACGGAGAAATGTCATCGAGTATCCAGAAGGACCGGCCGTGCGTTGCGAGGATCAGGTCATTGCCGTTGACCCACAGGTCGCGCATGGATGTGTGCGGCAGGTTGAGCTGCAGCGGCTTCCAGTGGTCGCCGTCGTCGATCGAAACCCACACCGCTGTTTCAGTCCCTGCAAACAGGAGGCCTTTGCGCACCGGATCTTCGCGCACCGTGTTGACCGGCGAGCCATCCGGCAGGCCCGCCGCAATCGCTTGCCACGTCCGTCCGCCATCATGGGTGCGGTACAGGTAGGGATGAAGATCGTCGACGCGCAGCCTGCTGACGGAAACGTAAGCCGACGTGTCGTCGAAGTGCGACGCCGCGATCTGCGTCACCTTGCTCCACGGCGTCATCGCCGGCGGCGTGATGTCCTTCCAGTGCGCGCCGCCGTCGCCGGTGGTCCACACGAGACCATCGTCGGTGCCGGCCCACAGGACCTTGACGGACCCGAACGACGGTGCCACCGCGTAGATGGCGCCTCGGCGCTTTGCCTGGTCCTTCTCGGGCAGCGCCGGCAGCGACCGGGGCTGGCCGGAGTGCTCCCGGCTCAGATCCGGGCTGATCGTCCGCCAGGTTTCGCCACCATCCTCCGTTGCAAACAACACGTTGGTCGCGGTAAACAGCAGATGAGGGTCGACCGGCGAAAACATGATCGGCTCGGTGCGGTCCGCGCGAGTCTCCGGGCTGCGTGTCGGCAGGGGCGTCACGTTCTGCACCTGCCCGGTGATCATGTTGTACTTCGACACCTCGGTGCGCCCGGCGCCGTAAACAATCTCGGGGTGCAGCGGGTCCGGCGCCACATAGCCGTACTCGATGACGGCGGCCGGATGCCAGTCGCGAAAGGTGATGGAGCCGTCGTTGCTCCGGCTCGACGTGCAAACCGACCCACTTTCCTGCTGGCCGGCGCACACCTGGTACGGAAACGTATTTGTTACGGCGACGTGGTACAGCTGAGCCGTCGGCTGGTTGTACCACGAGCTCCAGCTTTCACCGCGGTTGACGCTCACGAGGGCACCCTGGTCGCTGACCAGCAGGATGATCTCCGGGTGCGTCGGGTTGATCCAAAGGTTCTGGTAGTCGTCGCCGCCCGGGGCTCCTCGCAGGCTTATCCAGGTGTGGCCGCCATCGACCGACCGCTCGGTGACGATGCTCGCGCTGTAGACCACATCCGCGTTCTTCGGGTCGACCGCCGGCTCCGGCAGGTCGCCGCCGCCGATCTTCATGGCCGGCCTGGGATCGTCCGTCACCTTGTACCAGCTCTCGCCGGCATCGTCGGATCGATACACCCCGAGTCCAGCAGCCGACGCGTATCCGCCCTGTTTCGCCGTCGCAACTGTGGCATACAGGCGGTTTTCGTCACTGGGCGAGACCGCAATATGTACCTGGACCAGGTTCTCAGGAAGACCTTTGCTCAGCGGCTTCCAGGTGTCGCCGCCGTCGGTCGACTTGAAAAGTCCGCCATGCGTGCCTTCGTACTGGTTGCCATCCTCCCAGGGACCCAGGCGCGACTCCCACAGCGACGCGTACACGACCTGGGGGTTCGCCGGATCGAGCACGACGTCGTCGCCGCCGGTGTTCGCGTCCTTGTACAGAACCCGCTTCCAGGTGGCGCCGCCATCGGCCGATCGAAAGATGCCGCGCTCCTCGTTGGGACCGTACGGATGGCCAAGAACCGCGGCGTAAACCCGGTTCGGGTCGCGCGGATCAACCGCCAGCGACGGGATCTGCTGCCCGTCCTGCAGCCCCAGGTGCTGCCACGTCTTGCCCGCGTCCGCCGACCGGTAGATGCCGTTGCCCACCGACAGATCCGGCCGGTGGAGCCCTTCCCCGCTGGCCACATACACGACCTTCGCATCCGAAGGCGCGACCGCGATCGCTCCAATCGACTGCGATGGCTGCCCATCGAAGATGGGATCCCAGGTGCGTCCATAGTCGGTCGACTTCCAAACACCGCCATCAACCTGCCCGACATAGAAGACGTTTGGTTCGCCCGCAACGCCGGTGGCGGCGCGCGTACGTCCCCCACGAAACGGCCCGATCATCCGCCAATGCATGTCTGGCGTGCTTTGAGCACAGATCTCGAGCACGCCGGCAGCCGCGAAGGCGAGGCAGAGGGAGAGCAGGGTAGCGGCACGGCGATATGGCATCATGGAAGACCCCGGCAGGAGCTTGGTTTCAGGTCATCTTACACATCGGGTGGCCGGCCCCTATCCATTTGGTGGCGCACTCACCCGCAGGGGGATCCGGGCTGCATCGTCGGGCCTTGAGGGGCGATCGCGTTCCCCTCCAGCCGATCGCCGTCTCCACCTCGGCGGCTTACCTTCGAACGCTCACCGCTAGGCTCGCAAAGCCCGCTAGGCCCGGCGCAGGCGCAGGCTGTTGAGCACCACGCTCAGCGAGCTCATGGCCATCGCCGCGCTCGCGATGCCCGGGCTCAGCACCAGGTGGAGGCTTGGGTACAACACCCCGGCGGCCAGCGGTACAGCCAGCAGGTTGTACCCAAGCGCCCAGCCCATGTTCTGCCGCATGACCCGCCCGGCGGCGCGCGCCAGGTTCAACGCTTCCGGGATCACGCGCAAGTCTGGCCGCAGCAGGGTGACGTCGCTTGCCGCAATCGCGATCTCCGTCCCGGCGCCCATGGCCATGCTCACGTCGGCAGCGGCCAGCGCGGGCGCATCATTGATGCCGTCGCCCACCATCAGGACGCGCCGCCCTTCGGCC
>CALMAN010000072.1:16155-40401 GCA_937859835.1 uncultured Acidipila sp.
CCTTCGGCCCGCAGCTTTTCCACGATGGCGAGCTTGCCGGCGGGCAGCACCCCGCCGGCCACGTCGCCAGGCGAAATACCTACCGCTGCCGCGATGGCCCCGGCTGCCGCCGGGACGTCCCCGGTGACCAGCATCACGCGCAGCCCCCGGCGTTGCAGCGCGGCAATGGCGGCGCGGCTGCCTCCGCGTGCCGGATCGATCGCACCCAGCAGGCCCGCCGCTACCCCATCCAGCGCTACCCAGAGCGGGGTGCGGCCGCACGCGGCAAGCTCCTCCGCTTGGCGGACCCACGCCGGCGGGAGCCGCACCTGCTCGCGGCGAAGCAGCGCCGCGTTGCCGGCCAGCACACGCAGGCCATTGACCCGCGCCTCAGCCCCAAAGCCCGCGTGCGCGCGAAAGTCGCGTGCCGCGGCCTTTGCCGCCCCGCGCTCCGCGGCAAAGCGGGTGACCGCCTTGGCCAGGGGATGCTCACTTTCCACTTCCAGCGCGGCCAGCGATTGGAGGACCTGCTCCGGCGGAAAGCCGGGTCCTGCGACAAAGCTGGTCACTGCCGGGCGACCTTCGGTCACCGTGCCGGTTTTGTCCAGCACCACCGTATCCACCAAGCGCAGCCGCTCCAGCGCTTCGCCTGAGCGGAACACGATCCCCATCTGTGCGCCGCGCCCGGTCGCGACCATCAGCGCGGCTGGCACAGCCAAACCCATGGCGCACGGGCAGGCAATGACCAGAACCGCCACAGAAGCGGCAAAGGCGTGAGGCAGTGCGGCGCGCCCGCCCAAAAGGAGCCAGCCGCCAAAGGTTGCGGCCGCAAGCGCGAGGACCCCGGGCACGAACCAGCCGGTAACCCGGTCAGCAAAGCGCTGCATGGGCGCGCGGCTGCTCCCGGCTTCGCGCAACAGCCGAACAATCTCGGCAAGTGTGCCGTCCCCCGCGCGCCGCAGCACGCGGACCTGCAACGACCCGGTGGTGTTTACCGTTCCGCCGGTTACCGGGGAGCCCGGAGCCTTTTCAACCGGCATGGACTCACCGGTCACCATGCTTTCGTCCACCGCCGAGCTGCCGCTTACCACTTCCCCGTCGAGCGGCACGCGCGCGCCCGGCCGCACCCGCACCACGTCGCCGGGTTCGAGTGCCTGGAGCGCGACCTCTTCTACCGCTCCGTCCGCGGCCAGCCGTTCCGCGGAGGCGGGTGTGAGCGCCAGCAGCCTGCGCAGGGCGGCCACGGCTCCCTGCCTGGCCCGCGCTTCCAGCGTGTTGCCGAGCAGCACAAAGCCGAGAATAAGCAGCGCCGCGTCGTAGTACACCTCCGGCGCTATGCCGTGCTCGAGAAACCAGCCCGGCGCCACCGTTGCCGCGGCCGAGTAGCTGAAGGCGACGCCTGTTCCCAGCGCCACCAGGGAGCTCATATCTGCGTTTCCGTGGCGCAGGCCTGCCCAGGCCTTCAGGAAAAAGCGCCGTCCCGCAGTCAGCAGCAGCCCGCCGGTGAGCAGGAGCAGCCCCCATCGCAGCGCGCCGGGCGGCACACGGAAAAGCGCCGGCAAAGCGGCTCGCTCCAGGCGCTCTGCCTGCACCCCGGCCCACTCCCCCCGGTGGGCGATCCCCGAGGCCGGGGCGCCCTGCCGGGCTTCTGTGAACCGGCCAGGAAGCGGCGCGGCGCGCTGGAGCGGAGCCGAAAACAGCATCGCCAGGAACCCGGCCAGCAGACTGAGTATGGCCGCCCTGCGCAGCGCCCGGTACCGGGCAGCTTCTTCCCCGTCGCCTTGCTCCCCTCCCGATTGCTTAGGGAGTTCCGCTCCGTACCCGCTTGCGCGCACGGATTCCAGCAGCCGGTCGAGCGAGGTCGCGCCCGGGTCAAAGGTGACCGTGGCCTCGTGCAACAGGAGGTTTACGCGCGCTTCGGCTACGCCGGGCTGTGCTCCCAGCCTGCGCTCAACAAAGTTCTGGCAGGCTGCGCAGCTCATTCCATGCACAGCAAAGGTAGCGTTTCGGACCATTGCCGGGGACCTGTTCACCCTTGCGCACGGAGGCCCGTCAGCGTAAAGCCAGCCTGCTCCAGGGCTTCCCGGATCGCCGGCTCCGAGCTTGGCTCGGCCAGCACATGGGCCGACCCTATTTCTACCGCGTGCACGCGCACGCCCGGTACGCTGCCAAGCACACGGGTAACCCGGCTCACACACGTGTCACAGTGCATGGAGTCGATGGACAAAACCTGGGTATGAAAATCTGACATGGTGACGTCTCCTGATCCTTTACCACGCTGGCAAGCGCCTGGTAGATGGACTAGGTAAGAGATGCCCGGTAAGCGGCGCGGGCACTTTTATTGCAAGCAGGCCAGAGCACACTGTGCGCCACAGGCCAGCACGGCCAGCCCGACCCAAACACCGCGGCTCCGGCCCTCCAGGCCATCGGCGAACACGCCGGCAACAAACAGGAGCGCAAAGGGAAAGAGCCAGACCACCGCCTGCGGGCCAGCAAGGAAGGCCGAGCCACCTAGGAGCAAAGCCGCAGCCAGCGGCGCGGTGTTGCCGAAGTACCGGGAGCGGCGCGACGCGGCGTAGAGCGCGAGGGCAGCCGCACAGCCCAGGACCAGGCCCGCGCTGCTTTCAAACACCGGACCAAATACCGGACCGAACCTGAGGCCGAACACCGGACCGAACACCGGACCGAACACCGGACCGAACCTGAAGCCAGATACTGGGGTAGCCCGCGGAAAATCGGCGGGGACCGCGCGCGCGAGCAGGCATCCAAGCGCCGCGGCGAAAGCCCACACCCCGAACAAAACCGGGAGCAGGCGCCGCCCGCGCTCCAGCAGGTACAGCATCGCCAGGAGGGCAAGGAGCAAACCCAGAACGCAGGCCCATGGCTGCACGGCCCCGGTAAAGAAGCAGATCGCGCACATCAGCGCAATTCGCGGTCGCCACTTGCGGCGCGGCCCGGCCAACGCGTGCGCCACGCCCACGCCGGTGTACACCATCGCAAAGATGCCCAGGGCGCCCGGGGCAGCGGGCGCCACCCCGGCGGCAAGCGCGGGGGTAAACGCATACAATCCGAGCGCCACCAGGGCGCCGCCCGCGCCCACCTGCCGGTGGGCAACCCACCACAGGCAGCCCCCCAGCCCAAGCACCGCAAAGCTGCACACCAGCGCAGCCGGAGACCCGAAGGACCCGCGTCCAGCGCTGGCCAGCAGGCGCCCGCCCAGTACGCCCAGCAGTGCACCGGCAAGCCAGCGCGGCGCCACCGTGTCGCGTCCCGGCCCGCAGCGGCCCGGGAAGCCGGCCCGAGGGCTGGCGCCCGCTGCGGGCGGGGGCTGGCCTGTCATCGCAGAAGCTGGTTTCTCACGGGGTCCGGTCCACACGCGTTCGGTGCCGCGGCCTTTCTGGGCGAACAAGCCGGGGCAGCTTCCCTGCCCCGGCTGGGTGGAACACGAGGGTTACGCGCGGAGCCGTCCGCCCAGTCTGGCGATTGCCCCTTCGATCGCTGCCGACCAGCCCCCAAGCTCCTCGTCGCGCAGGGTTCGCTCCGCTGCCTGAAAGGTGACGCGCAGCAGCAGGGAAAACTCGCCGGGCCTGCCGCGCTCGAGCGAAACCTCGGCCGGCTCAAAACGAACCAGCTCGTGGATGTTGAGTTCTTCGAGCGCGTCGGCAATGGCACCGTAGGGGACCTCTGCCGGGAGCAGAAAGGAAAAGTCGCGCCGCACCGGCTGAAAGCGCGACAGCTCGCGCGGTATGGGATGGCGCAGCCCCAGGGCGAGCAGCCGGTCGGCCCGGAGCTCCCCGACGACCACCGCCTGCTTGAGCTTACGCCGCGCTGCTTCTTCCGGATGAAGCTGGCCGAAAAAACCGATGGTCGCCCCGTCTATCACCAGCCGGGCAGAACGGCCCGGGTGCAGCCAGCGCGGCATCAGCTCCAGCTCGGGCGGGAAACGGTCAAAGTACAGAAAGCGCACCGTGAACTGCGCCGCGACTGCTTCGACCAGCCCTTTGGCCGTGTAGAAGTTGACCGGCGCCCCGGCGAGCCTGCCGTAGGCGCCGAACGCCAGCGAAGGGCGCTCCTCGACCCGATCGGTTGCCGCCGCGCCCGCACCGGCAAACACCGTCCCCAGCTCGAACAAGGCCGCGCTCTCGACCCCGTGGTGCAGGTTGTGCCCCAGCATCGCGAGCATCCCGGGGACCAGGGACGGGCGCAGCATCCCGGCCTCCTCGCTGAGCGGGTTTTCGATCGCGACCGCCGTGCCCGGCTGCGGCGCAAAGGCCTGGGCGTCGCCGGCCGCAACAAAGGTGCTGGAGATGGCCTCGGACCAGCCGCCGCCCAGGAGCACGCGCCGCAGCGTGCGGACCGCAGCGGCCCCTGGCTGCTCGCGCACCGTGCCTGCAAACGCCGGGAGCGTGTTGCGGAAGCGGTTGTAGCCGTAAACGCGCGCAATCTCCTCGATCAGATCGATTTCGCGCTCAAGATCGAGGCGCCAGCTGGGCAGGGTCACCTCGAAGCGCTGGTCGTGTGCAAGGGAGGCACCCTCGACGGCAACAGGGGTGTCGTGCGCACGGGCCGGGTTGGGCGAGGGGGCGGCGTCCCCCTGCCCGGGCGCAGGCGGCTCGACCGGCACCTCGACGGTGACTGCCGGGAACAGGGGGGTCGGGGAAAGGATCTCAAGCCCCTTTCCATGCGCCAGGTCGTGGGTTGCAAACGCGCCCTGGAGAGCCGGTTGCCCTGCGCCGCTCGCCGACGCGATGGCGCAGCCAAGGCCCATCAGGATCGTTGTCGCTTCGCTGCCGGAAATGTGCGACGGCCCTTCCGTCGCACCCAGGATGCGATGGACCTCGCGCATATGGAGCGACACGGGGGCGCGCCCGGCGGTGCGGGCATGGGCTGCGGATTGCTGGACGTCGATGAGGCCGCCCGCGACGTGCCCGCCGGACTCGAGCAGGATGCGGCTCACCAGCGCGGAAGCGACGGGGGCGGCGTTGAAATCGGCCCCGCGCTCGAAGCGGTGCGACGCGTCGGTGTGGAGGCCGTGGCGCTTGGACGAGCGCCGGATGGAAGCGGGGTCGAACCATGCGGCTTCGATCAGCACGTTCTTGGTCGCGGGCGTGATCATCGAATCCCACCCGCCCATCACCCCGGCAAGGCTCAGGGCCCTTGTTTCGTCCGCGATGACGAGGTCGTCCGGGTGGAGCGTGCGCTCAACGCCGTCCAGGGTTTTGAGGCGTTCCCCCGCGTGGGCACGGCGCACCACGATCCCGCCTTCGAGCGTGTCGAGGTCAAAGGCGTGCGTGGGTTGGCCGATCGCCTGCGTAACGTAGTTGGTTGCGTCGACCGCGTTGGAGATCTGCTTCTGCCCAAGCAGGCGGAAGCGCTCGGCCACCACGCCCTGCGAGGGCTCGATGGTGACGCCGCGCAGCACGCGCGCGGTAAAGCGGCCGCACAGGCTTTCAGCATCCGAGTCGACGCGCACGGGAAAGCTGGGCTCCGCTACTCGCGATGCGTCCTGCTCGGCATGCAGCGAGAGATCCAGCGCGATGCCGTAGTGGTTCATTGCATCGACGCGGTTGGTCGTGATGTCCATTTCAAACAGCGAGCCCGCTTCCTTGCCGAGAAGAGCGCCATGCTGCGGCGCGAGGTCGAAGACACCCTCAACCGCGATGCCCCGCAGCGTCAGCGATTCTGCGAGTTGCGCGTCCGAGACGTGAAGGATTGGTAAGTAGGCGCGAAGCCATGTCGTGAGAACTTTCATGGCTTACTCAAATCCGGGCAGTAAATTTTCTTTGACGGGATCAGGTTTCATGACAGTGTCCGAATGCTGAGCTCGCCTGTAGGTTGCGGAGTATCGCGTGCTTCCAGGAACTAGCTCGATTAAGCCCTTCGTAACGAGCCTTTGCAGTATGCCCTTCATCTTGTTCTCCGATCCTATAAAGCAAATTTGGCGAGCTACGCTGTTCTTTATGCTCGCGTTAAGCTCGAGATGCTTCAAAATGAGCTCTTCGGGAGTCGCTAGTGCTTCGTGTCGGAGCGAGACTCGGACCGAGTATCCTCGCTGCTCGATGATAGGCGGCTTTAGCTGCATCTCGCGCATAGCGGAGAACGCGGCGTTTAAACCCTCTCCGACGTCCTTGTTTGGAGGTTCGGGAAATTTATTTATCAGACGAACGATGACGCCGTTACGTGAGAAACGTTCCTCCAGTATGTTCTCCGGAGTTATGTGCGCCGGTAGCGTCCCGGGACTAACAACCTCAACACGGTTATCGAAAATCCTTATGTGAATGTCGTCAGCAATGCTGTAGTCACGATGTAGTACGGCATTGGTAATGATTTCGTGAAGAGCGGTTGCCGGGTACTTCACCGGTTCCAGGCCGGTTGGGGTGTTTACACGAACTGATTCGATTATTGCGGATACGATCTTTACAGACTCATAAATCTGCCTATAAGCGTGGCCTTCAACAGAGGACGGTGTGCCATCCAGTGTCTCGCGAGTGCCTTCATCTGCTGAAGTCCTATATCTATAAATCTTTATGCCGGTCCGCTTTGGTAGTAGCGCCTGGGGCTCTTCCGCGAAGAGGATGATGCCTGCAACAGTAGGCTTGCCCGATACGATTAAGTTCTGCTTACGCAGCCACTCCGCCGGTTCGGCAGCGGGCACAATTGCAAGCATGAAGCCGATGCTTACAACCGAGTTCGTGATTAGCTCCGGCTCCGCATTGACAAGTTCTGTCTCAAATGAACTGAGACCCTTATTCCGACGAAGTTGCTCTAGGTCGCCGGCAGATTGGCAGGGTATGTTCTGGGCGCCCCGCCTGACATAGGCTCTGCTGTCCGAAGCGTATTGAACCGTACGGCTCTTCTGGATGTCTACCTTAAGGACAAGTGTCGTGTCAGGTGCGCATCGAAGAAACGTGTAGCTGTAACCGGTGCCGAGGGGGAACAGCTGTTCGAAAATTTGTATGTGGCCATTGGCGTGTTCAGGTGAAGAGAAGCCGTTCCAGCAGCGGACGCTTGTTTCTTTGTTTTGTGCTATACCAACGTAAAGCTCGCCACCGTCTGCGTTTGCGAACGCAGCTATGGTTCGAGTGAGCTTGGCTGGGGCGATTTCTATCGCCTTCAGATCTGAAAAGTGCCCCTCTTCGACGTTGAGCGCCTTTTCGCGCTCCTCCAATGAAATGTTCACTATCTCGATGGGCAAGTGCTCCTCCTCCTCCTCGACTTGCTACCGGAACTGTTCCAAAAACCGAGCATCGCCCGAGTACAGCAGGCCGATATCGGTAATCCCGTACTTCATCATCGCGATCCGGTCGACGCCCATGCCGAAGGCGAACCCTGATACCCGCGCCGGGTCGTACGCGGGCTGCTTCCCTGCGACCGCGCGAAACACCTCCGGGTGCACCATGCCGCAGCCCAGCAGTTCGATCCAGCCCGAATGCTTGCACTTGCGGCAGCCCCGGCCTCCGCAGAACGGGCAGGAAATCTGCACATCGGCGCTCGGCTCGGTAAAGGGAAAGAACGAAGGAAAGAATCTCGTGCGCACGGCGGGGCCGAAAAAGGCACGCATGGCATGGTCGAGCGTGCCTTTCAGGTCGGCAAAGGTGATGTCGGTACCGACGCACAGCCCCTCGATCTGATGAAACACGGGCGAGTGGGTCGCGTCGGACTCGTCGTTGCGATGCACCTTGCCCGGAATCACGACGCGGACAGGCGGGGGCTGGGATTCCATGGTCCGGATCTGCACGGTCGAGGTGTGGGTGCGCATCAGTAAACGCTCGCGCGCCGGCTTGCGCTCCTGGTTCGCGAGCACGAGCGTGTCCTGGGTATCGCGGGCCGGGTGCCCGGGCGGGAAGTTGAGTGCTTCGAAGTTATAAAAGTCCGTTTCGACCTCCGGCCCGGACGCGACCGAATACCCCATGCGCTCGAAAACCTGGACCATGTCCTGCATGGTGCGCATGAGCGGGTGCTCGGCACCCAGCCTGGGCGCTGTGCCCGGCAGGCTGATGTCGATCGACTCGCCAAGCAGCGCGGACGCATCCCCCTGCTGCTCAAGGGCGTGGAGCGTCTGCTCGATCGCGGCTTTGAGCTCATTGAAGCGCTGGCCGACCGTGCGCCTGGCTTCCGGCGGCGCTTCCTTGAGCCAGGCGTCAGAAAGCAGCTTGAGGCGGCCCTGCTTGCGGCCCAGCCAGCGAAGACGAAAGAGCTCGGGGCCGGCGAGCGCGCGGGCGCTGGTTTCCACTTCTTCCCGCAGCGCAGAAAAGGCCTGATCCAGCGTTTCCGGGTCGTACGCCCCCAGCGGGGGCAAAGGGTCGGCGTCCATACAGGAGAAGCATAGCGCACGGGCGCGCGTCCGGGCTGCGCTACACTAGGGCTTGCCGGGCCACGCGCCCAGGCAGGCCTTCGTGGCAGGAATCGGGGTGTATCGCATTGGCAGAGGTTCGCGTCCAAGAGGGCGAACCGCTTGAGAATGCACTGCGGCGCTTCAAGCGCAAGGTGCAAACCGAGGACATCATCAAGGAAGTGAAGCGTCACAGCTTCTACCTGAAGCCCGGGGAAAAGCGCCGCGTGAAAGAAGCGCTGGCACGCAAGCGGAATCGCAAGAAAGCCAGAAAAGAAGCAGACTAGGTTTGTAGAAAAGCCCCGGTGCCTTGCACCGGGGCTTTTCGCTTACACGTTTTTCGGTAGAAACACTTACGAATTTGTAACTACAACTGCGCGTGAAAAACGATGCTTGCACTACCTGATGCAGCGCGTAAACCACTTTCCTCGCGTTCTAGCACAGACCTCGCAGGTTCCGGGAGCTTACGAAAATCCAGGCTATGAGCTGAACGGATCGCGTAGAGTTGCTGCGATCATGTTTCAGCTGAAAATGGGAGAGCCGCTTGTGTCTTCGTACTGCAAGCCGATAGGCCAATCGGTAAAGACAGGTGCGGAAGGCAGCAGGAGGCCGGCGTAGAAGCAAGCCTCCTGCTGCACTGCTCGGACTAAAAGTAGAACTTACCGACTAACTGCGTTTGCCGTGGAGCATGCTGAACGCTGGTGATGGTGCCAAATGTTGCTCCGTTATCGGAGTAGTTGCCATCTGGGTTTGAGAACTGCGTGTGGTTGAAAACGTTATAACTTTCGAGGCGCAGCTGAATGAACTTGGACTCGCTTGACCTCGAATAGTAGAAGTTCTTCGAAACCTCCACGTCCGTGTTGTTCAGCCCCGGTCCGTGATAGGTATCGCGGCCGATGTTGCCGAAAGTGCCGATCGCCTCATCTGTAAATCCGGCTGTGCCGAACCAGGACGGGTTGCCATTGACGGCGGCGGCTTTGTTCCGAGGCGTGAGGCGCTGGAGAGGTGCTGTTTGTACGGGAACATCGGGGCATGCATAGAAGGAAGTGGCCGCCGAGCAGTAGAGCGAGTAGGAAACCTCGCCTCCGTAGGAGATGTCATAGGGGAATCCATTGGCAAGGGTTTCGATGCCGCTGATCTCCCAGCCGCTTCCGAGCAGATTTGCAAAGTAGCCGCCCGACAGAAATCTTGGGACGACGTACACAGGACTAAAGATAAATCGATTGCGCGCGTCGTAGGTCGAATTTCCGTAGTTCAAGGAAGGCTGGTACTGGTTGTAACCGCGTGTTGTGCCGCCGTAACCGGCATTCTCGTAATTCGACGCGTCATCGAGTGCGTGGCTAAGGGTGTAGCTGGCCTGGAGAATAAGGCCATGTGTCAGGGCCTTGTTCATGCTGAGCTGCAGGGAATTGTAGTTTGAAGTGCCTTCCGTGGAAATCAGGCCTACAGACGGGAAGATGTCGCTGTTGCCGTTCACAGAGTGCGTTGGGAAACTAAGGCTTTGCGTATCGGGATTGCCGAAGCAAGCCGGGTCCGCAAGGCAGGCGTCGTGACCCGCCTGCGTTACTGGGTTGCCCTCGATCGTGACCTGCTCATGCCGGCCTAGCGAACCGACGTAGCTCATACGCGCGATGATTTGACTGGGAAACTCCCTTTCAATACTGACCTGGAAGTTTTGCGAGTAGGGCACCCGGAAGTTTGCCGCGTACTGGCTCAGGCTTAAAGGCTCATACTGTCCGAAGTCGACCGCCTGTCCCGGCCTGGCGATGGTGGCCGGGAACTTATTGGCATAGACGGCTCCCGTGGCTAGATCTTGATAGGGGTTCACGAAACTTGGCTTTGTGGCGCCATAGTCGACGGCGCCGTTCGAGTTAAGACCGAATGGCGGATCTCCAAGGTTGTTCAAAGAAGTTTCTTCTTCAGAACGGTTGTAGTAGATCCCGTAGCCGCCGCGGATGGATAACTTGTGCGACTGACCACCGGAAAGGAACCCAAGCTGGGGTGAGTAGGCAAAGCCAAAGCGCGGACCCACGTCTTTAAAGGCACTCACTGCGCCGCTGGCATCATTACAGCCCTTATCGCCCGGATAGTTCAGGTCCTCGGGTGCGGTCGGGAAGATAACGGACTGCTGGCCGGGGATAAAGCAGGTTACCCCTTCTCCACCAAACTGCCGGTTGTGGAAAGCAGTATCGATCTGGTAACCCACGCCATACGTGATATTCAGGCTGTCCGTGGCCTTCCACTGATCCTGCACGTACAGGTAGTGTTCGTAAGCATACGCGTCAATGCGGCCGCCGGTTCCCTGGTTATACGTGTTTGGAACACCGATGAGGAAGTCAAGCAGCGCGCTTCCGGTCCCGGCTGTGTTGCTGTTGGTAAACGCGAACGTACCATTGTTGCTGCCGTAGAACGGATTATCGACATTGAAACGACGGCCGTCATAGCCGAACTTAAGAGCGTGCCGCCCGACCACCTTCGAAAAGTTGTCATCGACCTGGTAGGTCTGATCTTTTCTAGGCTGCGGCCCATTGTTACTGAAACCAAGAGTGAAGTTGCTGCCTACCTGTATCTTGGGTAGACCCGCGACCGCCGGATTTTGGGAGACAATGTCGAAACCGGCAGAGGACGGTTGCACCACCTGCTGTGGCGAGACGGCGCCGTAGTTGAAGCGGGTGTAGTGGACGCTGAACTCATTCAAAGCCGAGGAGCTGAGCTGTCGAGTGTAGGACACGGCGAACTGATGAATCTCACTCGTATTGACATCGCCGAAGCCGGGTAGCGTGGCACCGGTAAATGGGAGCGTGTCCGAGGAGGGCGCATGCTGAAAGACAAAGACGCCCCAGATCTGATCCTTGGCAGTCGGGTTGTAGTCGATACGGCCGATACCCTGATCCTGTACAAGGGTCGTTGTCGGGTTGAAGAGAAAGGTGCTGCCTGCCGCGTTCGGCAACGGAACATACTGCTTTGTAAGCGCGGCGGCAACGGTGTTGTAGTCCGCCGTGGGAACCTCGCCATTCGGAAAGCATTGTGCATAGGTCAGCCCGGTGCACTGCGGAAGGATGCTGCCCGGCACCTTGTGAGTCGTAAAGCTCGTATTACCCGTCAGGCTGGAAAAGTTTCCGGCCAACTGCTGAGGAGAGTACACGGTGTTGACATTTACGGCCTGCGGCTCACTTGTGCGATTGCCCTGGTAGGAAAGAAAGAAGAAAAGCTTGTCCTTGATTATCGGGCCGCCAAGCGTACCGCCAAAGAGATTCTGATGGAAAACAGCTGCGGAGTTTTGAAAATAGCTTTTCGTATTGAGGAACGTATCACGGTAGAACTCGAAGGCGTCGCCGTGAAACTGGTTTGTGCCTGTCTTAAACGTTGCACTCACAATCGCGCCCGAGTTCCGCGAATACTCCGGGTTCAAAGAACTGGTGATCAGATTGAACTCGGAAAGGGCGTCGACACTGGGGCGGAAGGAGATGCCGTTCAGGGGCAGATCATTTGAATCAGAGCCATTGAGAAGAAAACTGGACTGCTGCGTCTGCGATCCGTTTGCAGAGTAGGAGCCGAAGCGATCGCTGGAAGCCTGGACACCCGGCAGCAGTTGCTCCAACTGCGTGAAGTCTCGGGTGATGAGCGGCAGCTCAACGATCTGCTTGGCTTCCACCACATTGTTCAGCTGCATGTTGGTGCTGTCGACCTGCACCGCATCTGCCTTGACGCTGATCTCCTGGGTGGCTCCGACGCTGAGCTTGACGGGTTCGACGTAGTTCGTGTCGATGTCGAGCCGGATGCCCGAAGCATTGAACGTGGCGAAGCCCGGGGAAACAACCGTAATGGAGTAGGTGCCCAGCGGCAGGTGTAAGAACTCGTACGTACCGTCTGGCTGGGTCTTTGTGGGGAACGTGACACCCGTTTCTGCATTCGTCGCGGTGACGCTAGCGCCTGGGATCACCGCCCCTACGGGATCGCTCACGGTGCCGCGGATCCGAGCGGTGACATCTGCTGCATGCAGGACGGGGGAAACGGCAAGCAGCAGAGTTGCAAAACCTAAAAGGCGCTGACCGGAAGTGCTCTTCATCTTCAATCGAGATCCTTGGCGAGGATTTGTTCGGGGCGATCGCAGATTCACCCCGGTGATCAGAGCTCTTGCAATTCATGCGCCAAAGTACCTGCAATTCACCGGTAGCCTTATCTTTGAAAAGCTTATCTCTCTGCGCGATCGTCTGCCTGGCCCGGCTTTCAAGCCGGGCTTCCCATCTCTCATCGGAAACAACGGGATTTCTACTGAAATCCATACGTTATCTCGGGTGAGGGTGTCTCTCGAGGACAAAGAGTGGATACAAGACTCGCCTTCGTGAGCAACCAGGGCTTAGATCTGCGAGATCGGCCTGCTTTTCCTGCCTTCGTGGCTTACCAGCAGGGTTTCAAGCTGGGTCAGAAGATCGTGCGTGTTCATCGGCTTCACCAGCATGCGGTCGGCGCCTTCTTCTTCCCACTCAGAGCCGGGCAGGGGAAAGGCGGTAAGCATGGCCACGGCTGGGTTGTAGGGCGCTTTTTTCGCCGCTTGCACCACCGCCAGACCGGCGCTTTGGCTTTCCATGCGCATGTCGGTGATCACCATGTCGTACTCGTGGGTCTTGATCTTGGTGCGGCCTTCGCGGGCCGACGCGGCGGTTTCGACCTCGTACCCGCTGATCTCGAGCACGGCTTTGAGCGTCAGAAGAATCGTGAGCTCGTCATCGACAAGCAGGATGCGGCGCTTTGCTGCCATCGTGTCCTCGGTAAGCCTAACGAAAGCCGATTCTAGCAGGCGTGGGTGACCGGGCGTGCCGCTGCGCCAGGCCATTTTCGATGGGAACGTACACTAAAGGCATGTCCGGGTACTCGGTCTACAACTTCGGCTGCCGGGCCAGCACTGCAGACGGGGACGCGATTGCGGCCCAGTTGGCGGCCGACTACGGCATGGCCGGGGGCAGCCTCGCGGCAGCCGATGTGGTGGTGGTGAACACCTGCGCCGTCACCGAGGAGGCCGAGCGGAGTGCCCGCGCCCTGATCCGGCGGGTGCGGCGCGAAAACCCCGGGGCCCGCGTCGTGGTGACCGGCTGCTACGCGCAAAGGGCGCCCGAAGAGCTGCGCGCGCTCCCTGGCGTGGACGCCGTGGTCGGCAACAGCCACAAGGATGCGGTCCCGCGCATGGCCCACGAGCTCAGCGGGCGGCCGAAGTTTTCCGGCCCGCTCTCTGCGGCGACCAGGCCAGCGGCGAGCGGCTTTGTGCCGCTCCATAAACTGGCGCAGGACCTCGCGCAGGACCTCGCGCCGGAGCTCGCGCCGGTGCTGCATGCGCCCTTTGGCCACACGGCTCCCCCATGGACTCCGCCGCTTTTGCATAGCGGCGGGCGCACCCGGCCCATCCTTAAGGTGCAGGATGGCTGCGGGAACCGCTGCTCATTCTGCGTCATCCCCCAAACGCGCGGCAGGAGCCGATCCCTCCCGCTTGCTGCTGCTGTGGAAGCGGCGCGGTCCTTTGCCGGCGGCGGCGGGCAGGAGCTGGTGCTTTCGGGCATCAACCTGGGCCGTTGGGGGCGCGATCTCCAGCCCGCGCACAGCTTTGCCGACCTGGTGCGGGCGCTGCTTGAAGAAACGGCGCTGCCGCGGCTGCGCCTGTCCTCGGTAGAGCCGATGGACTGGGGCCCGGAGCTGTTCGCGCTCTTTGCCCGCTACGGGGCCGGAGCGGAACCGCGTTTGGCGCCGCATGCGCACCTCCCCTTGCAGTCGGGCGCAGACGCGGTGCTGCGGGCGATGCACCGGCGCTACCGCCCCTGGCACTATGCCGACAAGGTCCGGGCACTGCGCGCGCTGCTGCCTGAGGCCGCCATCGGCGCCGATGTGATGGTCGGCTTTCCGGGAGAAACCGAGGCTTTGTTCGCCGAAAGCCTGCGCTTCATCGAGGCGCAGCCGTTCACCTACCTGCATCTGTTTCCTTTTTCGCCTCGATCGGGCACCGCAGCCGAGCGCTTTCACAGGGAGCGGCCGGTGGATGCCGGTACGGTTCGCCGGCGCATGGAGGCGCTCTTGGCCTTGAGCGCGGAAAGAACTCGCGCCTTTACCCGGCGCTTCCTGGGGAGAAGGGTGTCCGCGGTGACCCTGAGCAACGGCACGGCGCTCACGGCGAACTACCTTTCCGTGAAACTGCACCAGCCGCTCGGGCCGAATCAGCTCCTTACGCTGTTGCTCGCATCTATGGAAGGGAAGGTCCTGGTAGGGCACACGGAAGTACCGTCGCCGCCCGAAGGCGCGGAGCACGGCCTTTTTCTGCAGTGCTAAGCTGAGGAGGAGACGGTCCGTCTCAGGGAACCGGAGGAAGCCATCGATAAGCGTTCGGCCAAGCAGTTCATCCGGATCAATGACAAGATCCGTGCGCGCGAAGTGCGCGTGATCGACGAAAACGGCGAGCAACTGGGAATCCTCGCGCCCTTTGAGGCCTTGCGGATAGCCCGGGAACGAGGCCTCGACCTGGTCGAGGTGTCCCCAAGCGCCGTGCCGCCTGTTTGCCGCATTCAGGACTACGGAAAGTTTCTGTACGAAAAGGAAAAGAGCGACCGCGCTGCTCGCAAGAAGCAAAAGATCATTGTCATCAAGGAAGTTAAGTTCTCGGTCACCGTCGATGAGCATGACTACCAGACCAAGAAGAACCAGGCCATGCGCTTTTTGAGCGAAGGCGACAAGGTAAAGGCGAGTCTGCGCTTTCGGGGCCGGCAAATGGCGCACCGCGACCTGGGATACAACATCATCCACCGCCTGATCACGGACATTGGAGACACGGGCGCGGTTGAGTTCATGCCGAGGATGGAAGGAACAACCCTCCACGCGATTCTTGCGCCTGGGAAGAAAGTGCTGGCGGAAAAGGAAGCCACGGCCAAAAAGGCAGCTCCCGCCCCGGCGAAGCAGCAAGCGCCACCCCCGGTTCACGCGGAAACCACGGCGTCCTAAAGGTTCTGGGCCAGGTACTGCGTGCCGTTCTGGGGTTAGGTACTGCGTTCCGTTCTGGATTACGTCCTGCGTTCACGCAGGTACGTTTCCGCAAACCTGCTGTTTGCTACCATCCGGCGGCAGCCGTGGACCGGGGTCAGCCGGCGACTCGGCAGAGTGGGCAGCGCAGGGTCTGGCACCGCGCGGCGCGCATGTATACTGAGCCTTGCCGCTGCTTCAGCAAGATCTGGAGCGCGGCCAGGAAGTCCCATGCCCAAACTGAAAACGCATAAGGGCGCTGCCAAGCGCTTCAAGAAGACTGGTACCGGCAAGATCAAGCGCGGCCAGTCCAAGATGCGGCACATCCTTACGTCGAAGGAAACCAAGACCAAGCGCAAGCTCGCTCACGGCGCGCTGGTTTCGGATGCCGACTACGCCAAGGTCGCCCGCATGATCCCCTACGCCTGAGGTCCATGCCGCCCTTGCGGCGGCATGAGGGAAGCCTTTTCGGCTGACCCCGAGCCAAGCTCGAGCGACCCGTAGTTCAACCGTGTGTGAAGAGGCCCACCTGCCTCCAGCCGCGATCGCCTTCCGCACCCAAAAAGGAGCACGCCCATGCCACGCGTCAAACGTGGGACAAAACGCAATGACCGCCGCAAAAAGATTCTGAAACGCGCCAGCGGCTACTTCCTCACCAAGTCCAAGCTCTACCAGGCAGCCCAGGAGGCCGTTGAGCGCGGCCTGAAGTTTGCCTACAGTGGGCGCAAGCAAAAGAAGCGGCAGTACCGGTCGCTTTGGATCGTGCGCATCAATGCGGCCGCCAAGATCAACGGCATCTCCTACTCGCTGCTGATCAACGGTTTGAAGAAGGCCGGCATCGAGCTCGATCGCAAAATCCTCGCCGACCTCGCAGTTCATGACGAGCAGGGCTTTGCCGCTCTTGTGACGCAGGCAAAGACCGCGCTGGGCGAAGCAGCGAAGCCTGCCTGAACCAGGGTGTGGCGGAACGCACTTCGCTGGCAGGGAGCAGGCATGCCTTTCGTTGCCGCGCGAAGGCAAAGTCCGCCAAGACACAACGCCCGCCCACAGCGGGGCATCTTTCTGCTTGGAGGAGTTCTCTTTATGGCAGACGACGCAGTCAAGAACCTCATCACGGTCTTGCGGGACAGCAACAAGGGCTTTCTCGATGTGGGCGAGCATCTCGAGTCTTCAACGCACCGGTCCTTCTTCATGGAAGAAGCGCAGGTACGCGCCCGCTATGCCGACGAACTGGAGCGCGCGGTGGGCGAACCGGGCGGCTCTGTGACACAAGCCGGGTCCTCGGCCGCGGCCGCCATTCACCGCACCTGGGGCGACCTGAAGGCCAAGCTGGGCGGCGGCGATCACACCCTTCTCGAAACAGCCGAGCAGGGTGAGGACGCAGCCAAAAAGGCTTACCAGCAGGCTCTCGAAGACTCCTCAATCTCGTCGACAGCGCGTGCGCTGATCGCACAGCAGTTTGAGCACGTGCGCCAGTCCCACGACAAGGTCAAGGCGTTCCGCGACGCAACCGCAGTTGCCTAGGCAGGTGGTAGCTTGAGAAAGAGGCGCGCACAAGCGCGCCTCTTTTGTTTTGCCGGCTCTTGCACAGCCATCTGGCATATCTATGATTCGCTCCTTCCAGGGCCGCTTCCCGCAGATTCCGCCCAGCTGCTACATCGACCTTTCGGCGCAGGTCATCGGCGATGTTGTTCTCGGCGAGCAGGCCAGCATCTGGATGAACGCGGTAGTGCGCGGGGATGTGCATTCGATCCGCATCGGCGCTCGCTCCAATGTGCAGGACTGCGCGGTGCTGCACGGCATGCGGCATCTGCACCCGGTGCACGTGGGCGAGGGTGTTTCGATCGGCCATAACGCAACCGTGCATGGGTGCGTGGTCGAAGATAAGTGCCTGATCGGGATCGGCGCGCAGGTCTTAGACAATGCGCGCATCGGCGAGGGTTCGATTGTTGCCGCCGGGACGCTCATCCCGGAAGGCGCGGTCATCCCGGCGCGCTCGCTGGTGATGGGCGTGCCCGGGCACATCCGCCGTGCGGTGACCCCGGACGATTACGAGCTGATCAAGATGTACGCACAGAACTACCTGGACTACACGGCACAGTACCTGCGCGAGCAGGTTTGATCAGAAGGCTCATCAGGACTGATTCTGGCGGTGCGCAGCCCAAACGCCCCAGATGATCGCGATCGGGTGCAGGACCACAATCGCCCAGCCCAGCGTGAGAATCCCAAGCACGATGTACAGCACGGCCATCACAATCGCGCCAAAGATCGTGCTGTACAGCATGCCGATCGGCCCGAGGATGATGGTAAGTATCAGAGCCAGGATGGTGCTCTTGCGCTGCGGCATGTCCGGCACTCCCCCCCTGCGAAGATGGCTGGGAAGCAGCCGAGGTTGCCGCGCAGCTCGCTGCTAAACTGACGGGTACCTGCCTATGAATACGTTGAAAGCGGTCCGTGGCACGCGCGATCTCCTGCCGCCGGAAACCGAACTGTGGCACCACGTGGAAGCGACGGCGCGCCGGGTGTTTGCGCGCTACAACTTCGGCGAAATCCGTACTCCCATCTTTGAAGACACGCTGCTGTTTGCGCGCGGGGTCGGCGAAGAAACCGACATCGTCTCGAAGGAGATGTACACGTTTACCCCGGCTGACGATGTCGGCCGGGAAGCCCGTGGGCAGGACCGGGGTCGCGCCGCTTCTGACAAGGCGCAGTCGTTGACGCTGCGGCCGGAGAACACGGCCGGCGTGGTGCGCGCCTACATCGAGCACAAGCTGGGCGAGACCGGGCTGCTCCAAAAGCTCTACTACATGGGCCCCCAGTTCCGGCGGGAGCGGCCCCAGAAAGGGCGCTACCGGCAGTTCTTCCAGATCGGCGCGGAGGTGATCGGGCCGCCTTCGGCCGGGTCGGAAAGTCCTCTGCGCGATGCCGAGGTGCTTGAGATGCTCGCGTCGTTTCTGGACGAACTAGGTGTCACGGGCTGGCGACTCGCCATCAACTCTGTCGGGTCGGCGGCCGACCGGCCGCGCTACCTCGCGGCGCTTCGGGAAGCGCTTGCCGCGGTTGCCGGGAGCCTGTGCGGCGATTGCCAGCATCGCGCTCACACCAACCCTTTGCGCGTGCTCGACTGCAAGGTACCGGCGGATCAGCCGGTCATCGACGCGCTTCCAAAGATCGCGGACTATCTCGACGACGCCTCCAGAGCTCACTTCGCAGCCGTGTGCGCGGCGCTCGATCGCTGCGGCGTCCGGTACGAGCTCAACGCGCGGCTGGTACGCGGCATCGACTACTACACGCGCACCACCTTTGAGTTCACGCACGATGCCGGGCTGGGCACACAGAACGCGCTGCTCGGGGGCGGCCGCTACGACGGACTTTCGGAGATGCTCGGCGGCCCGCGCGCACCCGGCATCGGCTTTGCGATTGGCGCGGACCGGCTGGTGCTGACGCTCCAGTCGCAGGCCGGCGGGGCCGCGGCTCCGTCGAAGGCCGACGTGTTTCTCGCGCCGGTCGGCGAAGCGCAAAACCCGGCTGCGCTTGTGCTGGCGCGCGAACTGCGCCGCTCTGGCCTGCGGGTGGAACTGGGCGACGGCAGCTTTCGCGTGAAGAAGTCGTTCGAGCTTGCCGACAAGCTGGCGCGCCGGATCGTCCTGCTGGGCGAAGACGAGGTCGCGAGCGGCATGCTGACCGTGAAGAACTTCGCGACCGGCGAACAGCAGAAGGTGGTGCGCGGGGAGCTCGCAACGGCACTCTCGGGCGCGTAAAGCACGCGCGCGCCTTTCGCTCGCTACAATATGCGAGGGGAGTTGGCCTGGGACGAAGCGAAGCGGCTTCCGCATCTTTCGAAGGACGGCTTCGATTTGTGCAGTACAGGCCTCGTATACGACCACCGAAGAAGGTGACCGTCGTATCCGATCGCGGAACTCGATCGCGCGGCGTCGACACACAGCGTTAGCCGGTTCTGCTTCCCGAGTCTTTCGAGTGCGTGTCCCAGCTGCGGGGTATCTCGTTTCGCCGGGCGAGCCGCACGAAAGGATTGCCGCCGCCCAAAGCCAGAAACACTGTTTCGGCGTGAAGAGGATACGCATGTTGCTGGACCATCTAGGACAGCTGGAGCGCACGGATACCTGCGGTGCCCTGCGCGCTGCGGACGCGGAGCGTGAGGTCACGCTGCTGGGGTGGGTCAACCGGCGGCGCGATCATGGCAACCTGATCTTTCTTGACCTGCGCGACCGCTACGGGCTCACGCAGATCGTGCTCGATCGCGACCTTGCGCCCGAAGGGCACGCGAAGGCGGAGCACGTCCGGCCCGAGTATGTGGTCGCCGTCCTCGGCACGGTGCGGCTGCGCGGGCCGGGGGCAACCAACCCCAACATGCCGACCGGCGAGATCGAAGTGGTCGCGCGCGAGCTCCGGGTGCTCAACGACGCGAAGCTCGCGCCCTTTTCGCCCGCCGATGAGGCCATCGCAAACGAAGAGGTGCGGCTCAAGTACCGCTACATCGACCTGCGCCGCGCCGAGATGCAGCGCAACTTCCTGGTCCGGCACAAGGTTGCCATGGCGGTACGCTCGTACCTTTCGGCGAACGGCTTTTTGGAAGTGGAAACGCCCATGATGACGCGGTCCACTCCGGAAGGCGCGCGGGATTACCTGGTCCCCAGCCGCGTGCACCCGGGCGAGTTCTTCGCGCTGCCGCAGTCGCCGCAGCTGTTCAAGCAGATCCTGATGATCTCGGGCTTTGATCGCTACTTCCAGATCGCGCGCTGCTTCCGCGACGAAGACCTGCGCGCTGACCGGCAGCCGGAGTTTACCCAGATTGATCTGGAGATGACGTTTCCTCAGCAGGACACCATCTTTGGCGTGGTGGAAGGTTTCCTGGCCGCTGCCTTTGCCGCCGTCGGCGTCCACCTGCCCACCCCTTTCCCGCAGATCACCTATGACGAAGCCATGCGGCGCTTCGGAATCGACAAGCCGGATCTGCGCCTGCCTGGGCTGACGGACGTGCGCGACGCGTTCTCGGCCGAAGACCTCCAGTCGCTCGGCGTTGACCCCCAGCTGCCGGTAGTCGCCGTACGGGTGCCGAAGGTGGGCGAGCTTTCGCGTAAGGAGCGCGACGAGAACCGGCCCTTGTTCGACGGGCGCAAGGGAGCCAAGCTGCTTGACGACCTCAAGCGGCTGGAACGCAGCTTTCCGCAGGCCGTTGCCACGATTCGCGAACGCGCCGGGGCGGGGCCGGACGCCGCTGATCTGCTGGTGCTGGTCGCCGGCGACGCGACCTCAACGGTCAAGCTGTCCGACACCAAAGCGCCGGGGCGGCTTTCCGAACGCGAGATCGGCGTGCTTTCCTCTGCCGGCAACCTGCGCGTCGAGCTGGCACGCCGCTACGCCGAGCGCCACGGCGCTTTCGCCGCAACCGACCGCGTCATCGCCGCGGCGGCCGGGCAGCTCTCCCATTCGCTGGGCGGCGGCTTCCACGCCGGGCATGGCGACCGGTCCGAGCTCGCCCAGCCTGCACCGGTCGACAGCCAGGGCGCCTTTCATCCCATTTGGGTGACAGACTTCCCCATGTTCGAACAGGACCCGGAAAGTGGGCGCTGGCTGCCGGCGCACCACCCGTTTACCTCGCCGCACGAGGCCGACATGGACCGGCTTACCAGCGATCCGGCCTCGGTACGCGCCCGCTACTACGATCTCGCGATGAACGGACTCGAGCTCGGTTCCGGCTCCATCCGGATCCATCGCCAGGACATCCAGCGCAAGATCTTCGCGGCGCTGGGCATGTCAGACGAAGAAGCGCGGACCCGCTTCGGCTTTTTCCTCGACGCACTCGAATATGGGACGCCGCCCCACGGGGGGATCGCGCTCGGCCTGGACCGGATCGTGATGATCCTGGCCGGGGCCGGAAGCCTGCGCGAAGTGATTGCCTTTCCAAAAACCGCCAAGGCTCTCGACTTGATGGTGGACGCGCCGACCCCGGCAACCGAGCAGCAGTTGCGGGACTTACACATCCGCCCGGCGCCCAAGCGGTAGCGCCCTTCTGCTCCGGCAAGGGCGGAGTCTTCGCAGGGCAGAGGGGGCTTCTACGCCTCGCCGGCCGCGCTTTCCGGCCGCAGCATGGCTTCGAGTGCGAGCACCGTCTTCCAGTTCCGTACCGTAGCCCCTCCCGGCACGCCCGGCCCGGTGCATGCGGCAGCCAGCTTTGACCGGCCGAAGCCATGCGGCAGGAGCAGAAACAGCTCGCGCCCCGAGGCCGCCAGTTGCTCGTCTCCGCTGCGCCTGGCCCCGAGCGCGGCAAGCGCGGCGGCCGGCAATGTTTCGTCCAGAAACACCACGTGAAGCTGCTCGGCCGGTTGGGCGGCAAAAGGGTTCGCTGCCACGACCTCATCCAGCTCCGCAGCGGTACGCAGCGTGACCGGAATGGCAAAGCCGAACCGCTCGGCCAGCGCCCGCGCGATGGCTGCAGCCTCGAGCAGGCCGGGAGCCGTGCACACGAGGTTGCCACTTTGGATATACGTCGCGATCTCCCGGCAGCCGAGCCCGGCAAAGACCGCCCGCAGGTCGGCCATGGCCACAGGATGGTGCCCGCCCACGTTGATGCCGCGTAGCAGCACCAGCGTCCGTACCTCGCTTCCGGTCACGTCGCTACTTCCGGTACCCCAGCTTGTACACGATGCCCACGGCGCCGAAGAACTCGTTTTGCCCGATCCCCGAGTAGCGCGTCGGCTGGTAGTCGCCCGTAAATCGAATCGCAAACCTGGGAATGAGTTTGTAGTCGGCCCAGCCACCAACCGCATACGCCGAAGCCAGCTGCGAGTTCAGGACGCCGACCTGGAAAGGCTGGATGCCGGTGCCCTGGAATCCCTGGTCGAAGGAGCCGTAAGTGCCGCCAATGAGTATGTGCGCGCCCGCCGTATACTTCGGCGACTGGTACAGGCGGAACGTGGGTCCAAACAGAAACAGGTGCTCAGACAGGGACGAAGTGGCCGGCAGTACATACCCCTGGGAGTTGGACGGGATCGTGTAGGTGCCGTAAACACCGCGTGCCGTGCCTTCGAGCCCGAAAACGTTGCCGAACCAGCCAGTGATTGAGCCCTGCCAGCCGAG
The DNA here is from genome assembly GCA_937859835.1 of uncultured Acidipila sp. Classification (GTDB taxonomy): domain Bacteria; phylum Acidobacteriota; class Terriglobia; order Terriglobales; family Acidobacteriaceae; genus EB88. The sequence continues at coordinate 38,567 of CALMAN010000072.1, forward strand.
CAGATTCACCGCGCGCACCTGGTGGGCATAGCCGGGATTGAAGTGCGAGTAAGCCGCGCCGCCCAGCACGTCCACCCTCTCACTTTCAGCGGTGCCCGTTTCGGCGGGAGCAGTGGCGGTGATCTGCGCGTGGAGTAGGGAGGGGGTAAGCGCGCAGGCAAGAAGGGCGGCCATACGCAAAAGGATCTTGGGAAACGTCAACGAGGATCTCCTGAGAAGCGCGGCGGCATACGCCCGAAACGCGCCCCTTCAGCATAACGCGGGCGCTCCATGGGACGGCCTGAGGGCTGGCCGCTCTTCATACCAGACCCGCCCGGCTCGCCCGTGGCTTTGCTGCCCGGAGCCTCCGTGCACTCTGTTTCCTGCGTGACATAGTACGCCACCAGTGAGAGGATTCTGCTCAGACAAACCAGCGGGCCCTGCACTCGGGAGAGCTCCGCTTAAGGCGAGTGATGGCGCAAAAGCACGAAGGATTCCTGTGGAGCGGCGCCGGCGTCACGCTGAAATACCTGGCCGAGCACTTGCAGCTCAATCCCGCGACTGTTTCGGTCATCCTCAATGATGTGCCGGGCCGCTCGATCCCGCAGGCCACGCGCGATCGTGTCAAGGCGGCAGCGCACCATTTTAACTACCATCCCAGCCACGTCGCGCGGGCGCTGCGCAGCCAAAAAGGACTGGCCATCGGCGTCCTTGTGCCCGAACTTGGGGATGGCTACCACACCCAGGTGATGAGCGGAGTCAGCGATCTCCTGCTTGAAAAAGGCTATCTGTACTTCATCGCCCAGCATCGCCACCAGCCCGCACTGATCGAGCAGTATGCGCACATGCTCCTGTGCCGGGGCGCCGAGGGTCTGCTGGCGATTGACACCCTGCTCGAACGAGGGCTGCGTGTGCCCGTGGTCGTTGTTGCGGGCCATCGCGCCATTGTCGATGTAACCAACGTCATTCTCGACCACCACCGGGCTGCGGAGCTTTCGCTGCGGCACCTTTACGATCTCGGCCACCGCCGTATCGCGTTCATGCGGGGGCAGCCGTTCAGCTCGGACTCGGAGGAGCGCTGGAACTGCACCGTTGCGACCGCCCGGGCGCTCGGCCTCGTGATCGAGCCGGAACTGGTGGTGCAGTTGCACGGCAACATCAGCTCGCCCGAACTGGGGTATCCGGTCGCTGACCAGCTGCTCGGCTCCAGCCAACGGTTTACTGCGCTGCTTGCGTTTAACGACCTGTCAGCGATCGGCGCCATACGCGCCCTGCAAGACAAGGGACTGCGTGTTCCGGAGGACGTTTCTGTCGTCGGGTTCGACGACATCACCGGCGCCGCATACCATAATCCGCGGCTGACCACGATTCGCCAGCCCCTGCATACCATGGGCCGCTGCGCGGCGGAGCTGCTGATGGGGCAGCTTCGAAAAGGGGAGGAACAGGGCGCTGCGCACGCTGAGATTGCGCTTCAGCCAGAGCTTGTGGTCCGCGAGTCGACCGGCAGGGCACCCGCATCTCCATCGCACGTTTCGGCGTAACACACGGGTCCGAAGGGAACGACAGAAAGCGCTGAGGACCGGTACGCGGGCGCACCGCCGCAGCGTTCTGCACGCGTCCGACGAGTGAGGGACAGCTCCGGGGCCGGAAGACCAGGCAGCCTGTGAGAGGTCCGCTCACCCTGGGCCGGAAAACAGCGGAGCCTGGGATCCGGTGCTTTCTGTCGGCTTCGCGCGGACCGGCGGGAGGCCACTCTGCCTGGACGGTGTTTCCCCTTGCTTGCGGGACCGTCGGGGTCTCCACCACAAGCGCCCGGGCGCACCCTTCTCCTGCAGTTCGTCGGTCATGCTGTGAGC
>CALMAN010000073.1 GCA_937859835.1 uncultured Acidipila sp.
GAGCCTGCTCGCCTCAACCGCGGTGCAGGGCGGCTCGCTGACGAGCGCCAGGTACGGGGTCGCGTCGCTAGAAACGCGCCCCGTGCCGTAGAGCTCAGCCGGCCCGCTGGCGCCGGGCCGCGGGTTTGGTGGCCTCTTTCTTTTCCCGCACCGCCGGTTTGAGCGTCGCTGCTTCGGCGGCGATCGGAGGCGCCGCGGCAGCGCCCTGCTTCTGAGCAAGGCTCGCGCGGAGGGCATCCATCAGGTTGATGACCGGCGCCATGGGCTTGCCCTTTTTGGGCGGTTCGGGACCGGTTTCCCCGGCGCTCTTGCTTTCAATCAGCGCTTCCACCTTTTCCTGGTAGGTGTTGTGGAACGCGTCAGGATGGAACGGCGCCTTGAGCGCTTCCATGAACTGCTCGGCCAGCTTCACCTCCGCGCCCTGCAGCTCCAGCGGCGCCTGGTCCCCGAACTCGGGGATTTCCCGCACCTCGTCCGGGTAGTAGAGCGTGTGGAGGACCAGCCCATGCGCATACGGGCGCACGATCACCACCTGTTCGCGCGAGTGCAGCGTGAGTTTGGCGATTGCCCCCAGCTTGAGCTTGCCCATCGCCTCCATCATCAGCGAGTAGGCGCGCCGCCCGGGCTCCTCGGCTACCGTGTAGTACGAGGTTTCGTAGTAGATGGGGTCGACCTCGTCGAGCTCCACAAACTGCTGGATGGCCATGGTCTCCGACGATTCCGCTTCAAGCGCCTTGAGCTCGTTGGGCGAGATGAGCACATAGCTGCCGTCGCCTACCGGGTAGCCCTTCTCGATCTCATCCCGTTCCACCACGCGCTCATCCACCGGGCAGTACAGTTGCTGCTTGATCCGGCTTCCGCAGCTCTTGTGGATTTGATTAAAGCCGATGTGCTGTTCCCGTGCGGCAACATACATGCGAATGGGCACAGAGATCAGCCCAAACGAAATATAGCCCTTCCAAACCGTTGAAGCCATGGCTCTCCTTCGCCAGCACTCAGATGCCGGTGTGCTCAATCCGGTTACCCAGGTGCCTTTACCCTTTGTTTCCGAGTGCTTCCTCAGCGGCGAACGTTAGAGTAAAGGAAGACCGCAGGCAAAACCCAGTGATTGAGCCCCATCCCAGACTGACCGCCCTCGAACGACGCGAAAAGCACAAGATCTACCTGCGTGACACGGCCGCGCTTTCCACGCTGGCGGGCATTGTTGTGGCCCTTTCCTTTATGACCTACGGGCTATTCCACTCCTTTGCATCGCACCGCACGATGCTTGAAAACCGCTGGCGGCAGCGGGGTGAGGCCGCCCTGGCGCAGGGTCAGCCGCTGTTGGCCCTTGATGATCTCCACTCGGCGCTGGCTTATGCGCCCGGAGACCGCGGCCTCGAGATTGAGCTGGCCACCGCCCTGGCAGCGGCAGGCCGGACCCAGGAAGCGCAGGTGTACTTCACCACGCTGCTTGAAAGCGAGCCGGGCAGCGGCCTGATCAACCTGCAGCTGGCCCGGCTGGCCATCCAGCAGGGCAACACGGAAACGGCGATCGAACACTACCAGGCAGCGATCGACGGCACCTGGAACGGGGACGCGTTTGCCCGCCGGCGTGAGATCCGGCTGGAGCTGGCGCGGTTTTTGATCGCGCAGCGCCGCTTTCCGGAAGCGCGCAACCTGCTGCTGATCACCTCCGGAAACGGCCCGGACAACTACGGCCTGCAGCTCACCCTGGGGGCGCTGCTTGAGCAGGCGCAGGACCCTGCCGATGCGCTGGATGTGTACCGCAAGGCAGTCAAGAACCGGAGCACGCGGCTGGAAGCGCTCGAAGGGGAAGGGCACGCGGCGGCGGCCCTGGGGCGCTTTGCGCAGGCAAGGGCACACCTGGCCGAGGCTGCCGGGGAGCCGGCCTTTGCGCGGCAACCGGAGGCAACGCGGGAGGGGGTGCGGGCCGAGATAGAAACGGCAAACCGTGTGTTGGCGCTTTACCCGGCAGACACCCTTGCGCCCACGGAGCAGGCGCGGCGCATCGGCTACGCCGCAAAGCTGGCGCAGGCTCGCCTGCTGGGCTGCGCGCCCGGGAGCCCGGAGCAAAAGCCGGCCCCTGCTTCCCCGGCTCCGCTGCTGAGCACCCTTGGTACCGACCTCCAACGGCTTAATCCGCTGGCAAACAAGGCGGCAGCTCCGCCGGCTTCGCCTCCGACCGGCAGCTCTCCCTCCGGGGACCAGCTTTCGACGCTCCGGACCCAGTGGGCGGCCCTGCGAACCGGCGCGGCCCTGGAGCGGCAGCTGGCGGCAGACCCTGTATTTGCCCACAACACGCTGGCGCTGGTGTATGCCACCGAGCGCGCCGTCGCCAAGGCGTGCGGTTCGCCGGAAGGTGATGATGCCCTGCTGCTGCGCATGGGGGAAACGCCCGACCAGGTGGAGGCGCAACCATGACCCCCCGCGACGCCGTGGCTGAAGTGCCCGCAACCGATGCGCCGATCGGCACCGGGGATGCGGTCGAGCTGGACGGGTTGCGAGGCGAAGGGCAGCCGGGCTCGGTGGATCTCCAGCGTATCCTGCCCAAGCGTGAAGAGCGGCTGTTCCTGGTCCTCGCCATCTTTATCGGCGTGCTTTCCGGGCTGCTGGTGGTTTCCTTCCGGATCGCGATTGACTGGATCCGGATCCTTACCCTGGGCTCGGCGCCGCACGCCTATGAGCCGCGGCTGTTTATTGTGCCTGCCTGCGCCGGGCTGCTGGTTGCCGGGCTGGTGCGCTGGGTCTTTCCGGGCGCTCGGGGCTCGGGCGTCAACCAGACCAAGGCCGCGCTCTACATCTACAACGGCTTTATCTCGTTCAAGACCGTCATCGGCAAGTTCATCACCGCCGCCATTGCGATCGGCTGCGGCCACTCGCTTGGACCCGAGGACCCTTCGCTGCAGATCGGCGCGGGCGTGGCGTCCATTGTGGCGCGCAAGCTCCGGCTGTCGCGCCAGTCGCTGCGGCTGTTTGCGCCCATCGGCGCCGCCGCCGGGCTGGCGGCGGCCTTTAACGCGCCCATCTCGGCCATCCTGTTTGTGATCGAGGAAGTGATCGGCTACTGGAGCGCGGCGGTGCTGGGCTCGGTGGTTCTGGCCGCCATCGCGGCGGTCTCGGTGGCGCGCATCTTTTGGGGGTCGGAGCCCATGTTCCGCATCCCGACGGTGACGCTGCGGGACCCGCGCGAGCTGTCGGCGTACGCGGTTCTGGGGCTGATCGGCGGGGTATCGGCGCTGGTGTTTTCCAAGGCGCTGGGCACACTCCGGCCCCGTTTGCGCGCGATGCCCGCAAACGCGCAGCTGTTTCAGCCGGCCATCGCGGGCCTGCTGGTGGGGCTGATCGGCTTTTTCGGCTTTCCCCAGGTAATGGGTCCGGGCTACGAGGTGATGGACCAGGCGCTGCACGGCCAGTTCACCTGGCACTTTCTGCTGGCGCTCGCGCTGCTCAAAATGCTCGCCACCACGCTCTCGTTTTCAAGCGGCACACCCGGCGGCATGTTTGCGCCCACGCTGTTTGTCGGCACGGTGCTGGGCGCGGGCGTCGGCACGGTGGAGCACATGATCCTGCCCGGGACCTCCGGTACCGTAGGCTCCTACGCGCTGGTAGGCATGGGCGTGCTGTTCGCGGGCTTTCTGCGCGCCCCGCTTACCTCCGTGTTTATGGTGCTTGAAACCAGCGGCAACTACTCGATCATCCTGCCGGTCATCCTGGCCAACACCATCGCCTACCTGCTTTCGCGCCAGCTGCAGCCCACCCCTATCTTTGAGCTGTTTACGCATCAGGATGGCCTCGACCTGCCGTCGATGGAGGAGCAGCGTGAGGAGATCGGGCTGCACCTTGAAGACGCGCTGGTGCCCCTGCGCGTGCCCCTGCTCGATGGCGCGGGCACCCTGCAGGCCGCGGCCGTGGAGCTTTCGCTCGCGCCGGGCACCCGCGCCATGCTGGTCAAGTTCAAAGACGGCAGCTGGTACGTGCTCAACATCGGCGAACTAGCGACCCTTGCCATGGCGCTTCCCGGCGAAACCGCCCTGGAAGGCGCACTGCCCAGGGACCGGGCGCCGCAGCTGTTTCCGGACATGCCGCTTGATTCGGCGCTGAAGTACTTTTCGCGCTGGCCGGTGCTGCCGATCAGCAACCGGGCCAGCAAAGGGACGCTGGAAGGCATGGTCACCCTGGAAGATGTGCTGCGCCGGTACCAGCGTGGCTAGTGTGCCGCCGGCACGCGGATGAAGTGGCGCGCGCCCTGGCCGGTGCTTCTGCTCACCTGCGGGGCCTTCGCGGTTCTCGGCTACCATCCCGGCGTGGAGGACGACACCACCTACCTGGCCGGGGTCAAGCACGCGCTGGACCCGTCCCTGTTCCCGCACGACCTGCCTTTTGTTACCGCGCAGCTCGAGCTCAGCGTGTATGACACGCTTGTAGCCGGCTTTGTGCGCACGAGCCACCTGCCGCTCGGCTACGTGCTGCTCCTGTGGCAGTTCGCCGGCATCTTTATCCTGCTTTGGAGCTGCGCGGCGATCGCGGCACTTTGCTTCCCGGAGGCAAGCGCACGCTGGACCGGCGTCGCGTTTCTGGCCGTCATGCTCGCCATGCCGGTTTCGGGGACCCACCTCCTGCTGGTAGACCAGCACCTCCATCCCCGGCTGCTGGCCACCGACTGCATCGTTCTGGCGGTGCTGGCGATGCTGCGGAAACGCCGCGTGCTCGCCTTCCCGCTGCTGGCCGGGGCGCTTGCGTTGCACCCGCTGATGGCGGCCTTTGGAATCTCCTTCTGCTGCTTTCTTGCCGCCGAGGCTCGCTGGCCGGGCTGGGGCTCTTTCGGCCGTGCGGCCGCGGTCCCCTTGTGGCTTTGGGAGCAGCCCAGCCCGGACTGGGAGCGTGCCACGGCGCCGCGCTCGTTTTTGTACCTGTATCAGTGGCCGCTATACAGCTGGGTAACCATTGCGGGGCCGATCGCCTTGCTGGCCGTGCTTGCCGCAAGGGGGCGCAGGCGCGGCGAGAACACGCTGGCGCTGCTCGGTTTTGCGACGGTGCGGTACAGCCTTGCGCAACTGCTGCTGGCCATGGTGCTCCTGCTGCCGGGCGCGCCGGGTTGGTTGCTGCAGCTGGAGCCGATGCGCTTTTTGTACCTCACCTACCTGTTCGCGGCGCTGCTGGGGGCGGGGGCGTTTGGCCGGTGGTGGCTGCGCGCGTCGCCCTTGCGCGCGCTGCTCGTTTTTGCGCCGCTAAGCTGCTGCATGGTTGCCGAGCAAAGCCTGGAGTTCAAGGGCAGCCCCCACGTGGAGTGGCCGGGGGCGCGTGCCGCCAACCCCTGGCTCGATGCGTTTGCCTGGGTGCGCACCCACACGCCGGTCGACGCCTACTTCGCGCTCGATCCCCACTACACGGAGGAGCCGCTCGAAGGGGTGCACAGCTTCCGGGCGCTGGCGGAACGGAGCATGCTGGCCGATGCCGTCAAGGATCCGGGCGTGGTGACGCATGTGCCGCACCTGGCGCCGCGCTGGCTTCGTGAAACCGAAGCCCGGGCGGGCTGGCAACGGGGCAACGCGCGCGAGTTCGAGCAGCTCCGGCAGCAGTTTGGCATCGGTTGGATCCTGGTCGAGCGCCCTGTTCCTGGCCTGTTCTGCCCTTACAACAACCGCGTGCTGTGGGTGTGCCGATTGCGCGGGAAGTAGAAAGGGCAGAAACCCGGGCGTTTGGCAGCTTGCATCCACTCGGCGCTCCTTCTAACCTCAGCTCACACGCATGCTGACTCTCTTCCAACGACTGCTCCTGGGTGGCCTGCTGCTTCTTGCCCTGATTACGGGGCTCGGGCTCCTGGTGCGCGCGTCGTTTGTGTCGCTGGGGAGCTTGGACGCAGAAGGCAGACGCATGGATCGCGCGGTAGGCGCGCTGGCGGCGGCGCGCGCCGCCCTGGCGCGGGAGCAGCTCCTGATCGAGCGCTCGCTGCTGCACCTCCCGGCCAGCGGAAGCCCCGGCGCGGCCGCGCTGCCGGCGCCCGGGGAACGGGAGATCGCCGCCGAAGGCGAGCGCGCCGAAAACCGTCTCCTGGTCGCGCGCGGAACCCTCGCCGTGCTGCCCGGTGCGCCCTCGCTAGCGGCCGAGATCGCCGCCTACCAGCGGGTGCTCGCACGCCTGAAGGGGGGCGGAGGCGGCGAAGTGCCGGATCTGCAAGGACGGATGCTCGCGGCGCGCACCCTGGAGCCGATCGACCGAAGCGTCGCCGGGAAGCTTCAAGCGCTGGGCGACCGGCGCCGGCTGCTCGATGCCAACCTGCAGTTTCGGCGCGAAGGGCTGCAGGCCCGGCTGATCAGCGCCTGCGCGGCAAGCCTCCTGACCGGAGTTGCCGTGGTGGCTGGAATGCTCTGGTTTGTGATCCATCCTCTGCGCCGGGCCGCCAAGGCGGCGCGCCGCATTGGGCAGGGCGACCTCCAGCAGCGTATCGACTGGCCCAGGTCTGACGAGCTGGGCACGCTCGCCACAGAGCTCAACCGGCTGGCGATCCGGGTTCGCGATCTGCGCGAAACGGAAGCCGGACGCCGCGAGATGGAGCGCCAGCTTTCGGATGCAGTGGTGCAGTCGATCTTTGAGCCGGTGATCGTGACAGACGGACGAGGGCAGGTGCTGCGGCTGAACGGCGCGGCCCGCGAGCTGCTGGGCGAGGCAGCCGACGACCGCATGGCCCTGACGCTGACTCCGGGCGGCGAACAGGTGCTCGCGGCGATTCGTACCGCGGTGACCATGCAGCAAACAGTGGGCAGCGAGGCCGCGCTGGCGCCGATCCACAGCGGCAGGGCTGCCGCCGGGAACGCCCAAAAGAACTTCCGCCTGCGCACCACGCCCATGCGCGACAGCGAAGGTCACCTCCTGGGTTCGGTTACGGTGCTCGAAGACGTCACCGAGCTGCAGGCGCTGGATCGGTTCAAAACGCAGTTTCTGGCCGTGGCCTCGCAAAAGCTGCGCGATCCGCTTGAGAAAGTGCGCGTCGCCATCCATGCGCTCGCGCGCGGCTATGCCGGCGAGCTTCGTCCCCTTCAGGCCGATGTGATCGAAGGGGCGCAGAACGAAGCGCAGCACCTGGATGACCTGATGGCCGACCTGCTGGCAGTGGCCGAGCTCGACAGTGGGCGTCGCTCCTTGAAGACCGAAAAGCTGCGCCCGCTCGACGTCCTTCGCGAAGCCCAGGCCGGTATCCGCAGCCTGGCCCTGGAGCGCGGCCTGACGGTCCAGGTAGATGCCTTTGCCGACCTCCAGCGGGTGGAAGCCGACCGCCGGGCCCTGCGCTCCATCTTCGACAATCTGCTCACCAATGCGGTGCGGAACACAGCGGCCGGCGGCGAGATCTTCCTTACGGCCATGGAAAGCAAGCAGATGGTGCACTTCAGCGTGCGGGATACCGGCCGCGGTATCGAACCGGAGCGGCTCAAGACGATCTTCGGCCGCTTCAGCTCCGAGTCAAGCGACGGCACCGGGTTGGGACTCGCGCTGGTGCGGCGGCTTGTAGAGGCGCAGGGCGGCCAGATCTCGGTCGAAAGCCGGATGGGCGTCGGAACCACCTTTACCTTTACCCTGCCCGCGGCCGCGCTGGTAGAAAGCAGGCATCCGGTCGAGGCCGGTTAGACAACGCTCGGCGCCTTGCGGCGGAACCCGGTGGCTGCGCGTGTGTGCGGCTTCTCCGCCAAAGCGCAGCGGGGCGGTTTTCAGCTTCCAACCCACGGGGGAATGCTCCAAACAGATGGCACAGCTTTTCAAAGAAGACGAGCTGCCCGCGGCACAGGCCCCCGAACCGGCACGCCTACGGGTGTACATCGGCGCGGCGCCGGGGGTCGGCAAGACCTACACCATGCTTGAACACGCGCACCAGCTGCGCGCGGCCGGCGTGGACGTGGTCATCGGCTTTGTGGAGGCGCATGGGCGCAAGGACACAGCCGCCCAGATTGGCGACCTGGAGATCATTCCGCTTAAGAAAACACAGTACCGCTCCGTGACGCTGGAAGAGATGGACCTGGATGCGATTCTCGCTCGCAAGCCCGAAACCGTTCTGGTGGACGAGCTGCCGCACACCAATGTACCCGGGTCCCGCAACCGCAAACGCTACGAAGATGTGCTGGAACTGCTCGATGCCGGCATCAACGTGGAAACAGCGGTCAACGTGCAGCACCTGGAAACGTTGAACGATGCGGTGGCGCGCTCCGCCAGGGTGACCATCCGCGAGACGATCCCGGACAGTTTTCTACGGCGCGCCGATGAAGTCATCAACGTCGACATTTCCATTGATGAACTGCGCAGCCGCTTGCGCGAAGGCAAGATTTACAAGACGGAAAAGGTCGAGCAGGCGCTGGCCAACTTCTTCCGCAAGGGGAACCTGACCATGCTCCGCGAGCTGGCCCTGCGAACGACCGCAGAACAGGTAAGCGTCGCTGCTGCGGAGTACCGGCGGGCGCAGGGCCTGGAACAGGCGCCGGTGCCCGAAAAAGTGATGGTGTGCCTGTCGCACCGGCCCGGTACCGAGCGCTTGATCCGCAACGGAGCGCGGATTGCCGGACGCCTTGCAACCAACTGGTACGCCGTGTATGTGCAGGGGGCGCGGGGACACGGCCCACACGACGACCCCGAGGCCCAGGCGCGGCTTGAGGAGTATCGCCGGCTGGCCAAGAGCCTGGGCGCCCAGGTGGTGACGCTCGAGGACAAACATGTCGGCGACGCGCTGATTGCCTTTGCCAAGCGCGAGTCGATCTCGCACGTAGTGTTTGGGCAGGCGGCCCGCTCGCGGCTTGATCTCCTGCTGCGCGGCTCGGTGGTCAACGACTTCCTGAACGAAATGCGCGACACCACCGTGCAGGTGGTCCCCATGCAGAAAAGCCGCCGCGACCGGCATGCCTGACCTGCACCGTCCCCGAGGCAAACCCGCGGCTGCCCGCTACCAGGCGGAAACGCCTGGCGCCCCGTCCATGCCCATTCCCGGCAGCTATGGTACGGTTGAGATTGACCCGGCCATTCGTGAGCTCGTAGCTCAGTAGGTAGAGCAATGCACTTTTAATGCATGGGTCCTGGGTTCGAGCCCCAGCGAGCTCACCATACATACGAGGTCCAGGAAACAGACCTTCGCTCGCGAGAAGCTGCTCGCCACGAGGGTCCTTCTCCGTTTCGGCGACTGCTTCGATAGCTGCCCCGTCCCGCCCCGCCGGCGCGTCGGGGAGATCGGCCGCGCAGAGCCAACCTGGGCGCGGTCAGGCCCGTGCAGCGAAATCGCCCGCCTAGGTGGCGCTAGGGACCAGCTTCAACGAAACTACAAGTTGGCAACTTGCGGCTCCCAGAGTGGATGCCGTGCGGGCACGCTCAGGCGCAGGATGCGCAATGGCCGTACACGAACACTTCATGCCGGGTCGAGCGAAAGCCCCGCGGCAGCCGCGGCCGGTCCTTCACCAGGCAGCCTTCCAGCTCAAAAATCTTTCCGCATTCGTCACACTGGAAGTGATGGTGGTGCTCCTTGCCGGCGATCTCGTAGCGGCTTGCTTCGCCCGGCACGTCCACCGTGAGCAAAAACGCGTCCTCAACCAGCGTGCTGATGTTGCGGTACACCGTGGCAATGCTCAGCTGCTTTACTTTTTTGCTTGCCAGCGTGAGTACCTCGTCAGGAGACAAGGGGCGGTTGGCCTGCTCAAAGGCCGTCCGGATTGCTTCCTTCTGCTGGGTATTGCGCGTCATACGCTTCCGAGATTATAGACGATCGCCACCCCCGTTTCTCGCTCAAGGATGCATGGCGACGTATCTACCGTCCGGCTTCGTTGCGAATGCGTTCTCATTGCTTTTTGCTCCCGAAAGATCTCCCTGTCCCAGGAGATCCAGCCCTCCCAAGCGCAGGTCCCTGCCCGGCGCAGAGGCGCTCCCATCAAAAGGCTGGCGCGGGCGATGCCGGAGCTGCAGTCGACCATCCCAGGGCATTCCCATATGCTGGAGGGTAGAGAACATGATCCCACTCATCGTAAAGCGCGTCCCGCTTGCCCTCCTGCTGTCAGCTCTCCTGCTGCCGAAGCTCTACGCCGACACCACTCCTGCGAAGCAGGGAGGTGTCACGCGGGCTACGCTGCCCAATGGCCTCCACGTTGTTCTCGTCCAGAACGCGCTGGCGCCGGTGGTGACGGTTGAGGCAAACTTCCTGGTCGGCGGCAATGAAACGCCGGCCGGCTTTCCCGGCATGGCGCACGCCCAGGAGCACATGGCGTTTCGGGGCTGCCTGGGGATGACGGCGGACCAGACTGCTGCCATCTACGCGCAGTTGGGCGGCCGCAACAATGCAGACACGCAGCAGAACATCACGCAGTACTACGCGACGGTTCCGGCGGCAGACCTCGACGTGGCTCTCCAGGCGCAAGCCGCCTGCCTGCGCGGCATTGATGACTCGCAGGCGGAGTGGGATCAGGAGCGTGGCGCGATCGAGCAGGAAGTCTCGCGCGACCTGTCCAATCCTACCTACAAGTTCGTAAGCCGCCTGAATGCGGACATGTTCGCCGGCACCCCTTACGCGCACGACCCGCTCGGGACGAAGTCCTCGTTTGACGCAACCACGGGAGCGATGCTGAAGGACTTCTACAAGCAGTGGTACACACCGTCGAACGCCATTCTGGTTGTTGTGGGCGATATCGATCCGGCTGGGACGCTTTCCCGGATCCAGGCACTGTTCGGCTCGATCCCAGACCACGCACTTCCACCGCGTCCGGCTGTCGACCTGCAGCCAGTCAAGCCCGAAACCTTTACCCTGGATAGCAACCTGCCGTATGTACTCGGCTTTGTTGCCTACCGGCTGCCGGGAACCGACTCCCCAGACTACGCCGCGATGCAGATCCTGGTGGATGTGCTGGCCAGCGAGCGCGGCGACCTGTACGGGATGGTGCCGGCGGGCAAGGCCCTGGCGGCGGAGTTCGGCGTAGCGGAAACCTATCCAAAGGCCAGCATCGGCTACGGCCTGGTGGCGCTGCCGGCAGGCACGGATCCCGCGAGCGCCATTGCTGAAATGCAGGGCATCCTTAAGGGCTACGCACAAAAGGGAGTGCCCGAAGACCTGGTTGCCGCTGCCAAGCGCAGCGAGGTGGCGCAGGCCGAGTTCGAACGCAACTCCATCCCCGGGCTTGCAAACGCATGGTCGGTTGCGCTTGCTGCCGAAGGCCGCACCTCGCCGGAAGAAGACGTTGACGCGATCCGCAAGGTGACCCTCGCCGATGTGAACCGCGTTGCGAAGCAGTACCTGCTCGACGCCAACTCCATCACGGCAACGCTGAAGCCTGTACCGAGCGGGCAGGCGGTTGCCTCCAAGGGCTTCGGCGGCGGCGAGCAGGTCACTTCGGCACCCACCAAGCCGGTGCAGCTTCCGGTCTGGGCTGCGGCTACGCTCGACCAGCTGAAAGTGCCGGACAACTACATCCAGGCCGCCGACACCACGCTGCCCAACGGCATCCGGCTGATTGTGCGTACCGACACGACCAGCCCGACCATTTCGGTTCTGGGTTCGGTGAAACACAACGCCGATCTGCAAACGCCTGCCGGGCAGGACGGGGTCGGCGATGTGTTGGGCGAGCTTTACTCCTACGGCACCGAGACACTGGACCGGCTGGCGTTTCAGAAAGCGCTGGACGACATCGCCGCCAGCGAGACAGCAGGCTACAGCTTTTCGCTGAGCGTGTTGAAAGACCAGTTTTCGCGCGGCGTGCAGTTGCTTGCAGACAACGAACTGCACCCGGCCCTGCCCGCGCAGGCTTTCGCCGTGACCAAGCAGCAGACCACGCAGTTTGTTGCCGGCAACCTCCAGAGCCCAGGCTACCGGACCACGCGCGCGCTTGACCTGGCGCTGCTGCCGGCAGGAGACCCGGTGCTGCGCGAGGCGACGCCTGCCACGCTGGCAAAGCTCACGCTGGACCAGGTGAAGCAGTACTACGCCGCCACGGTCCGGCCAGATCTCACCACCATCGTCGTGATCGGCGACATCAAGCCGGACGAAGCAAAGGCAGTGATCGAACGATGGTTCGGCAGCTGGAAGGCTGCGGGCCCAAAACCGGATACCACGCTCCCCGCCATCCCGCCCAACAAGCCTTCCGCCGCAACGGTTGCCGACCCGGAGCAGGTGCAGGACTCGGTGGTCCTTGCGGAGCAGCTCAAGCTGAACCGCTTTGACCCGGATTACTACCCGATGCAGCTCGGCACCCATGTTCTGGGCGGGGGCTTCTACGCCACACGCTTGTACCATGATCTGCGCCAGGTGGCCGGCTACGTGTACACCGTCGACGTGAGCCTAAGTGCCTCAAAGACCCGCGCCAACTACTCCGTAAGCTACGGGTGCGACCCGGCCAACGTATCAAAAGCTCGGGCGTTGATCGAGCGGGATCTCAACCAGATGCGCACCGACGAAGTCACGGAGGGCGAGCTCCACCAGGCCAAGGCGCTGCTGCTGCGGCAGCTTCCCCTTGGGGAGTCAAGCGAAGACGCGGTGGCCGCAGGCATCCTGGCCCGCGCCGATATCGGCCTGCCCCTCGATGAGCCCGTTGTGGCCGCCCGGAAGTATGCGGCCTTGAACGCAGCCGATGTGAAGGCTGCCTTTGAGCGCAACCTCCGCACGGGTGATCTGGTCCAGGTGGTGCGCGGTCCAGCACCACACTAGGGCGCTACGCTTCTGCACTCCAGGCCTGGGGTGAGTGCTCGCCGCGGACCCGAGCGCACGCGTTTTCCGGTCTAACTCTTGGTCGAAGGCGTGCCACGGACGCTGGTCCGTTCTTCCGCAGCGTTTCGCGGTTCGGGCCTGCGGTTCAGCTCGTAGTTCAGGCCCGACCGGCCTGCCAGGCGGCTCGACCTGGGACCGCAGAGCCGGCGCCCGTGGCAACAAAGGCGTACCTTTCCTCAAGGGATGTGGTGTTGCTCAACCCACAAGACCGCCAGCACACTAAGCAGCGCCGCCAACGCTGTAAGGGCCAGCGCACCGGCAAGCTCGGAGCGTCGCCAGCGGACTTGCCGGACGCGCCGTTTGCTCCCTCGAGATAGGTTGATCCATCCCACACTTGGCCGACTCTCGTGTTGGTGCCAGGGGCACCGCATGCGCGCTGTCCCTGGCCCATCGCAGTTAGAAGTGGAAGCCGAGCTCCGCCGTCAGGGCGCGCGGAGTGACATAGTGTGTGCCGCTGAAGGTGGAAAGGAAGTTATACAAAGCGTACTTGTTCCCGACATTGATCCCGGTAAATCGCAGGCTCCAGCGGTATTGTTCCCCGTTGAACAGGTTGTCCTTGCCCACCGAGGCGTCAAACAGGCTGCGCGGCGCGAGCCGCTGCGGGTTTCTGTCGTCATCCTCGGTGTTGGGCGCCGGAATCTGCACCAGCTTCGAGGTAAGCTGACTGGCGAGGCAGTTCTGAAGCCCCGCGCTCGGCGTTGCCCGGACGCCATTGCAGGTAAGTCCGGCTTCGAACTGCTGGTCGGCGGTCAACCCGGTTAGGTCGATGATCTGCTGACTGTTGCCGGACGAACCGCTCCCTTGTCCCGTGCCGCCAGTGCCTGCCTGCGTCGGCGTGTTCGCGCTGCAGCCTGTGTTCGCACCCGGTATGTCGTTATAGCAGGGTACCGAGCCCGCAACCAGCCCGCTGTCATACCGCCAATTGAAACTTACCCAGGGAGCCCACCGGCTCGGGATCTGGTACTGCACGTTGGTGGTCTGGTTGTACCGTTCGTCGTGATCGATACGGAAAGGCAGATTGCTGTTTCCCGCGCCTACCGAAGCGCCGGCACCCGCAATCTGCGGGTTGAAGAAGCGCGCCGCCACCGAGGACATCACGGCAAAAGCAGTAAGGCCGTGGTAGTCAAGGAGATCCGCGCTGAGCACAAAGCCCGGGATTTTGGAGTTGTGCCAGTCGATTGGAAACGTGATCGGCGTGTTGCCAAGCACGCTGAAGTCGAAGGCGTTGTGCGTGTACTTCCAAACGTAGTCAGCGTTGATCACAAAGTGCCGGGTGATCCCTTGCTGGAAGCCCGCGTGAAACTCGTTGCGGAGGCCGGGATTTTCAACCGTGTTGGTCACGGAAGGATCGCAGGCAAGCAGAGGATTGAGCACCGCGCTGCCGCACCCTACGCTTGAAAGCACGAGATTTTCATTGAAGGGCGTTTCCAGTGTCCGCGCATAGGAAACACGCAGAACCGTGTTCGACTTGTCGATGCGGTACGAGATGCCCGCGCGCGGATCAGCCGTTCTGGCGATCGTGAGCCCGTTGTACAGGTCGCCCCGGATGCCGAGGTTGACGAGCCAGGCGCCGGCCTTGATCTCGTCCGAAACGTAGAGCGCGAGCTCCTTCACGTCCGTGTGGCCGAAGAAGGTGTAGTCCCCTCCGCCACGGGTCAGGTCGTAGGGCGCCAGAACCGGGTTGTACGCAGGGTTCGCTGCCGCGGCAGTTCCGGTTGCGAGCCCGCACTGCGACGGATCGCTGAAGCCCGGGAGCGCATTGCCGTTTGCATCGACGCAGGGCGCGTTCAACGTAGCATCCACAACGCCGAGATTGTCGTGTTCCCGCAGAAAGGTGTGTTCATAGACGGCGCCGGCCAGCGCGGTGTTGATTCCTTTCGCATAGGAAAGCTCAGTGTGCACCCCGGCGTTGAGCAGGGTGCGCTCCTGCGAAATCGACTCCCGCTGCAGGTTCGGCGGACCAAGATCGCTCAGCGGGTTCGCACTTGGGTAGTAGTTGTAGGCGTCCTTGCGAACATACGGCCCAAAGTTAAAAACGGCATGGTCGTTGACCACGCGCGTGTAACTGGGGGCGATGTTGAAGGTTTCTATCTTTGAGTGCTGGTTTGCGTCGCCGACGCCGGCAACCACAGGGCTAGCGGTTGTGCCGCCGCTGACCACGTTCTGCACGTTCAGGTTGTCGTAGTTGTTCGGCGTCTGGAACCAGGACCGGCTGTAGTTGAGGTCAAGGTGCACCGAATCAGCAGCCGTAAACTGGCGGTCGATCCGGTCGAACACATTCTGCTCGTTGCCCTTGTCGTGAAAGACGACGAACTCGGGCGGATCGAGAAAGCGTCCTGTATTGAGGCCATCGATCTCGAAGAAGTTGCCGCCCTTGGGGCCGCCCGTGCCCACGTCAAAAAAACCCGTTGCCGACCCGAAGCTCCCGTAGGACGCGCCAAAATCCCCGGTCGGCTTCCGCAAGCCCTGCCCGGAACGCGTGGCAACCACGATCACAAGGCTGGTCTTGTCGCCATACTGCGCGGGCGGCGCGCCGGAGATGGCCTCGATGGACTGGATGGAGTTGGCCGGGATCTGGTTTGAAAACACCTTGCTTTGTTGATCGGTAATGGGCTGCCCGTCCACGTAGAAGGAGTTCGACGCGTGGTCGCCCAGCCCGTGAAACAACCCGTTCGAGTCGGCCGCGACTCCGGGCGTGGTCAGCGTTACCAGCGAAGAAAGCGAGGAAGACTGGCTTTCAAGCGGGACCTTGTTGAAGAGCTGCCGGTCGAGATCCGTGTGGAAGTTCGTTCCGGACTCGACGATGTCGTTGCCCTCCACCGTCACACTTTCCGTGGACCCTCCTGCGTTCAGCGTTTCATTGAGGGTGAGCGGCACCAGGGAGCGAACATCGGCGTCCTGCGTGACGGCGCCAAAGCCGGGCGCCTGCGCCACCAGGTGGTAGCTGTTCAAGGGCAGATTGCTGAACTGGTACCGGCCGGCGCTGTCTGTGTTGGCGGTGCGGAACAAGCCGCTTACAGGGTTCTGGATGGTGACGGTTGCGCCGGCAACAACGGCACCGGTCGGGTCGGTAATCACGCCGCCGATGCTGCCGGAGCTGGTTTGTGCCGGCAACAACGCAGGGAAGGAGAAAACAAGGGAGGACAACGCGCAAGCGCGGGTCGTCTTCGACAGGGATGCCATGGAGCCTCCAAAAAGACAGACAGAGTGCGGGGAATGGGAAGCGGGTGCCCGGCGTACAAGGTCGACGGGCGCGCTTTGACTCTGGGACTAGAAGGAGGCGGGAGGCGGCCGGATAAACGCGGTAACCAGAACAGCGAGCGAGCCGGGCAAAGGTTCTCCGAGGCGAACCACGCCCAGCAGCTCGAGAACAAACGGGGTCAGCCATGCCGGCCCGGTGTTGATGGCGTCATGCGCCGTGGCGCAGAACGGGCACTGCCCAGCCGCTGCCAGGTTTGCGTGGCTATGGGCGACCTCGGCGATCATAAAGACCGTCAAGATCACACAAAGCAGGCAAACAAAGATCCGGGCAACTTTGCTGTTGGGCTTCATCAACAAGGCGGCGAAATGCCGTTTTCCGAGAATAGCGCATATTGTCGAGTCTGAGAACACAAAAGCATTAGCGATGCGAAAGGGAACAGCAGGGTCGAGGTCATGTCGACTGTGGCCCGATGGTGGCGCACGGCGCGCGCGATGCACTATGGCTGGCGGCGCCGTGCGCGGAAACCGGCTCCTGCCTGATCGCGCCCGGACTTTCTACGCTGCGAGCGCCTGAACCTCGACCTCCGGCAGTCAAGCCAAACGCCCAGAGTCACTTTCCTGCATTGTCTGTTGCTCTTGCCGGCGACGACACGGGAGCCGACTCTGGGCTTTCTCGTGCGCCAGGGCATCGCCCAAAGGGCACGCGCCGCGTAGCTCAACCTCTTGCCCCAAGCCCCTTTTCCGAAAAAAGCAAGGGGTATGGATATCAAAAGCGAGGCACTGCCCTGTTATAGTCCAAGATGTTCCGACCGTCCGGCCCTCGCAGAGGTCGGCGCTGCAGTCCCTTGTGGAGGAGTCCTACCTTGTTCAAGCAAAGCTTTTTTCGCCAGTCTGCGTTCGAGCGCGCAATGGCGTGTCGCGGCCGCGCGGCCCTGGCCGTCGCCGTTCTTGCCGCGTCTCCCGTTCTCGCGCAAACCACTACGGGATCCGTTACTGGGACGGTGACAGATCCGAGCGGCGCGGTGATCCCGGGCTCTAGCGTTGTGGTGACCAATACGGCGACCGGTGTCCACACCCCAACTACAAGCGACGCGGCCGGCGTGTATTCGCTGCGCTTTCTGCCGATCGGCAACTACACGGTTGAGGTGACCGCGCCCGGTTTCAGCAAGCTGAGCATCCCGCAGTTTGCGCTCGAAATCAACCAGACCGCGAAGATTGACGCTCATGTGACGGTGGGTGCGAGCACCAACGTTGAGGTGCAGGGCTCCATCGCGCCGATCCTCGACACGACCGACGCCACACTCGGCCTGTCGCTCGACGCGAACGAGATCGCGACCATCCCGCTCAACGGCCGGAACTTTTCCTCGCTGACTTTGTTTCAGCCGGGCGCTGTGGCGACCGATCCGACGGGTTTGACCAGCAACAACGCGATTCAGCGCAACACCTATAATTCAGGCGTCGTGACGATCAACGGCAACCGTGCGCAGGACAACGCCTACACGCTCGACGGCATTTCCATCGATGAAACACAGAACAACCTGATCGGGTACGCGCCCTCTCCGGACGCGCTGCAGGAAGTACGTGTGATTTCAGCAAACGCGCCCGCGCAGTATGGCAACGTAAACGGCGGGGATATTGTCTCGGTTCTGAAAAGCGGATCGAATAAGTTCCACGGCAGCGCTTTTGACTATCTTGAGAATCAGAACCTGACTGCGAATACTTGGGCCAACAACTTCTCGGGTGCGAAGCAGGGCAAATTCACGCAGTCGATTTTTGGCGGCACCATTGGCGGCCCTATCTTCAAGGACAAGCTCTTTTTCTTTGTTGACTATGAGGGCACTCGCAACCATGGCGGTGGTGCTGGGGCGGCTACAGCAAGCGTGTTGTCGGCAGCGGAGCGCAATGGGGACTTTTCTGCGCTGAACAGCAAAGGCATTCAACTGGTTGATCCGCACAATAACTATGCTCCCTTTGTGAACAATCAGCTGCCGATTAACAATCCAGTTGTTCAGTACATCATTGCGCATCCGCAATACTACCCGCTGCCGAATAAGCTCTCGACCGATGGCCTAGATCAGAATAACTACACTGGATTCACCAGTAACTTCGTCACTAATAATCAGGGCGACATCAAGATCGAGTACGATCCGCGTTCCACCGATAAGTTCACGGCTTTCTACTCGCAAGGCATCGCTACCGGCGGCAGCGTCAATGTCCTGCCGCTTACGTTTCCTATCGCAAACTCTTACCCGGACAAACTCGGCGGTGGTACCTGGGTACGCACCATTTCGCCTGCCGTCGTCAACGAAGTACGATTTGGCTTCACTCGTATTCGCTGGGACTCAAACATCCCGACTGATCAGACCGGCGCTTTCGGGCTGAATGGTGACCAGATCGTTGGCCTGCCTACTCCGGCTCCCCAGCAGTTCGTGGGATTCACCTACCAGGGGACTGGCGAAGTCTCCGGCATTGGTGATCCCGCTGAACCACAGCAATTGCGAGACAATACCTACAGCCTGCATGATGATCTTACGATTCAACGTGGGCGGCACTTGTTTACGCTGGGTGCTCAGCTACTGCGCTATCAGCAAAACTTTACTCAATTCGGTACCGGGGGTCAGCTCGGGTCCTACGACTTCTCTGGTGTAAATACTGAGATTCCAAGTGCACTTTTACCTGCCGGTGCAAAGGCTACCGAATATGGCCCGGCCGACTGGTTTTTAGATCGTGCAGATCAGCAGTCCATCAGTCTCTCCAATGGCTTCTTCGGCGAGAGACAGTACCGAGTTGCAGGTTTTGTGCAAGATGACTGGAGAATCACAAACCGTCTCACGCTCAACCTCGGTGTCCGCTATGACTACGATGAGCCTTGGATTGAGGTGCATAACCGTATCGCGAACGTTATTCTCAGCGGCCCAAACCAAGGCTTGGCTGAGTATGCGGGAAGCGTCCCGGCAGGTGCGCCGGCTGGATCGCTTGTATGCGGCAATCCCGCCTGTTTCAATCCGCAGTACAACGCTGTGCAGCCGCGTTTCGGATTCGCTTTCCAAGCGAATCCGCGCATCACCTTCCGCGGTGGCTACGGTCAAACGTACTTTCTTGAAGGCACAAGCGGGCTGTCTGCGAATGCACCCTTCACTAACTTTTCATCCTTGAACTCCACCAAACCTTCATCTTTGACGAACCCAGGGACCTTCTTTGCGGAAACAGCTGGTTTCCAAGTCGGAGCTGGCTCGCAAAACATCAATGGGTTCACGGCGTTCAACCAGACATACCGGCAGGCGCTGCTTCAGGAATTCAACTTCAACAATGAGATAGAGCTGAACAACTCCACCTCGATTCAGTTTGGCTATGTGGGTGAAATTGGCCAGCGCTTGATTGACTTTCGAAATGGTAATCAGCTCACGTTGGCGCAGGCGCAGGCCATCGGAAATTTGGCCAACGGGGCGACAATCCCGCTTGCTGATCAGGCGCCGCTTGCAAACCTTGTAGGGCAAAGCAGCCAGGTGGAAACCTTCGATACAGAAGGCATTTCAAGATATAACGCGCTTCAGATCACGATGCGTCATAGAACAAGTAAAGGTTTTCAGGCTACAGTCAATTATTCTTGGGCCAAGGCTGAGACAGATACAAACGGCAACTATGGTGCCTCCGGAAGTTCAGGGCCGAACGGATTGCAGGATGGTTACAACCTGCGCGGTGATTATGGTCCATCGGAGCTCGACATCCGGCATAACCTCTCCGCCAACGGTTCATACGCGATTCCCTTCGGTCATGGTCAACTGTACGGCGCGCATACAAACAAGGTTCTCGACCTGCTCGCCGGCGGATGGACACTCTCGTCTACAGCGATCGCATACTCGGGGCTGCCGCTTACCATCCAGGCTCAGGATGTGAGCAATACAAACACGTACGCGCAGAATTTTGGTGCTTACCGGGCGAACCAATACAGACAGCTGCGGATTGTCAACCGCGGTGTAGCGAACTGGTTTGGTAGTGATCCGTCAGCTGTACCGTGCGGCGGGACGGATAATGGCATTTGCGCTTACGGTCAGCCTGCGACATATACATTCGGGTCAGCCCGGGTCAGCACAGAGCGTGCACCGGGGTTTGAGCAGGTCGATAGCTCGCTGTTTAAGGACTTTCACATCACAGAGGGCCAGGCAGTCGGCTTCCGTGCCGATGCGTTCAATGTCATGAACCTGGTCAGCTACGCAAACCCGAACACGTCTGTAACAAGTACCAACTTCGGCCAGAT
>CALMAN010000074.1 GCA_937859835.1 uncultured Acidipila sp.
GTCATCGGCGCACCCCATCGCTGCGCCACGCAACCAGAGCCGCCGCCAGCGCGTCCACGACGCGGCTCTGGTAGCCAGCGTCCTCAATGGCCGCATCCGGACCGGGTTCGCCCGCCGGCCGGCGCAGCGGCGCGACTTCCACGGCCACCGCCGGGCACTCCAAGGCATCGAGGGGCTCCATGCGCACGCGCCCCAGCGTAAACGGAATGGCCGCAGCGCCAAGAGCGGTGCTGAGCTCGGAGGAGAGCTGGAGGCTCGCCGTTGCGAAAGGGGCGCCGGCCCCCTGGTCGAGCGAGGAGGTGTACAGATGGACCCCGGAGCCGCTGGCCGTTGCGTGGAGCACAAGGCAGGCTGCGGCTCGCGCGTGGTTTGCTTCGCCGGCCCGCGTTGCAGCCGAAGGGTCCACATCCCCTTCGCGTGTGGTCACGACCGCGATGCCCCGCGCGTTCAAAGCCGAGCGCAGGCGCACCGAAAGGGTAAGCACCAGGTCCTTTTCAAGCAGACCCGGCGACAGGGTTGTTCCGGTTTCCTCGCCGCCGTGGGCCGCATCGATGGCTACGGTAAAGGGCGCGTCCTTCTGCGCCCCGGTCTGCGCCCTGGTCTGTGCTCCGGTCTGTGCCCCGGTCTGTGCCGTCGCGCAAGCAGGCAGGGCTATGGCCAGCATGAGTGCCATGCTCCCTGCCGGGGAGGATTGGGCCCGGGGCGCTTCGCGTTGCTGCCGGGGGTGGCTCCACTTTGCCGTGACAGCCTTTCCCTTCCGGACGCAATGTGTCAGCCCGCGCACGCCACCTCAGCCCTGCTCATCAGCCCTGCTCATCAGCCCTGCTCATCAGCCTTACTCATCAGCCCGCTCATCTAGCCTGCTCATCAGCCTTGCTCATCCAGCGCGTAGATCGTGAGGCCGCTCAGCAGTTTCGGGTAGAAGTCCGTTGACTTTTGCGGCATCACTTCGCCGGCAAAGGTGTTTTCGCGCAGCTGCGCCAGGGAAACCGGATTGACCAGAAAAGCAATCTCGGCTTCCCCGCGAAGCACCGGGCCCACCACCTCCCCGGCATCGCGACCGTACTGCACGTGTTCGCCCGCGCGCACGGCTTCGGCGCTGATGCCGAGCAGCCCGGCCAGCACCCCGTCATGCAGAACCACCATGTCGAGCGAGCGCTTCCGCTCCGGCACCGCGGGCAGCGCCCGTGCGCGCGCCGAGGCTTGGAGCACAAGGGCCAGCACCTGGTCGCCGGTAACCGCCAGCATGGCGGTTGCGTCCGGCCCGGCTTCCGCGCTCACACGGGCAAGCGTTTGAAGCAGTGCTTCGGCGCTGCGCCCATCCACCGCAACCGGCTCCACGCGCGTAAACAGTTCCCGCGCTTTTGCCGCGAAGCCCGCGCTCGTGAAGCCCCGGAGTCCATGCACCACCCGGTGCGTGGGCAGGATGTACAAGCCGCTGTCCCCTTCACCGCCATCCATATTCACCAGCGTCATCATGACCGCTGCCTCGGGATACACCGGCTGCTCCATGTTGCCGCGGCGCCCGGGCGATGCGGGCGCACGCTCCGCCGCGTAGGCCAGAGCTGTTTCGTAGCGATGGTGCCCGTCCGCGATGATTAGCTTCTTGTCGCCGAGCGCACCCTGGATGATGTTGATCACGGCGGGATCGCTGTTCTTCCAGACGCGGTGCAGCACCCCAAACTCGTCCTGCACTTCAATGTCGGGCACGGTTGCCGGCCTGTGGGGCCCGGGGAAAAGCACCGACTCCACGGTGCGCGCGGGGTCCGAGTAGAGCATAAAGATCTGCCCGAAGTGGGCGCGGGTCGCGCGCAGCAGGTTCAGCCGGTCGGTGCGTGCCCGGGTGTGGGTCTGCTCGTGGCGAAACACCACCGCTTCTGTGTACGGGCTCACCGCGCCGAGCGCGATCAGCCCGCGGCGGCTTGCCTGCTTGCCGGAGCCCGGCAGGGTGAAGCGCTGCTCATACGCAAACAGGCAAGGCTCCGCCTCCTGGGCGAGGATGCCGGACAGGCGCCACTCGCGAAAGTCGCGCGCCGCCCGCGTGTACACGTCCTGGACGCCGGGCTCGTCAAACAGCTCCGGCAGCCCCAGGATGACGCGCACCAGGTTGTAGGGGCTGCGCGCGTAGTAGGCGGCCTGCATGGAGGGAGTGATCTTGTCGTACGGTTGCGTCACGCAGTCGCCGACGCGCACCAGCGATGGATTGTAGCGGAGCGCGCGAAATGGGTAGATGCGAGCCATGCTGGCGTGCGCGGCTCGGTTCGCGCCGCTGGCTCGATTGTAGCGGAGCGGGCGACGCGGACCGGACGGAGGGGAGCCTGCTTCCTGGGCGAAGACAGGGGTGTGTTTTGAAGCTAGAAATCGATGCGCAGCGAGAACTGCTGCACCCGCGGGCGGTTGAGCACAGCGCTGTAGTCGCCCAGCGCTCCGGAGGTAAGCTGGGTATCCAGGCCGAGCGCGCTTCCGTTGTAGCTGTTGGGGTTGGTGTTGTAGCGCACCGAGTTGGTGGCGTTGAAGGCCTCCCAGGAAGCGCGGAGACGCGATTCACGGTAGAGCGACCAGCTCTTGGACACACTGGCATCGACCTCAAAGAAGCCATCGCCGCGGAAGATGTTGCGGCCGCCCGCCTCGCCCGGATAGGGGATGCGCATGGGGCCGGTCGCGCTGCGCACGCCGTTGTTGATGGCATCCGGATCCGCAAAAACCTGCGGCGTCCCGCCCGGGCCAAGGTGCTTGTGGACCGCGAGCGGCCCGTTGCGCACGGCAAAGGCAGGAAACTCCCAATCCGTGGTATAGCCAGGCTCAGAAACCGAAAAGGGAAGCCCGCTTGACCAGCGCCCCAGCCCGGCCACCTGGTAGCCGCCCAGGATGAGATCTTCCCAGCGGCTCATCCCGCTGCCGTACTGGAGCCCGCGCCCAAACGGGACGCTGTACACCCAGTCCCACGAGATGAGGTGGCGCGTGTCGAAGTCGGACACGGCGCGATTGAGCGAAGGGTTCCAGGTGTTCTCAATGGTGCTGAAGGAACCGTTTGCGCCCAGCGGCGAAGCGCGTTCAGCGTCGGAGCCGAAGTCAATCGACTTGGAAAAGGTGTAGTTGAAGTCGTACTGCAAACCGCGCGACGAAGGATGCCGCACGATGATCTGCGCCGCGTTGTAGTAGCTCATCCCGATGCTGGCGACGGAGTTCAGCGACGAGAACTGGCCCTGGAAGAAGCGCGTGCCCTGCGGGCAGCCGTAGTAGCAGTAGAAGTCCAGATCGGCCAGCGACGTGGTCTCGCCATAGGTGTAGCGGTAGGGCGCCCACTCATTGCTGTAGATGAACTGGGTCGCGCTTTCTGACGGTGTGGCCAGGTAGGAGAAGACGTGTTCGAAGTAGGGGATGGCGGCCACCTGGGCGCCCGGGTTGCCGTTGTTCAGGTCGACCTGGTGCGAAAGGGCCGCGCCCGCGGCGAAGTAGTCGCCCGCGCCCTGCGGGTCGACGTAGTCAACGGGCTGTGTCAGGTCCAGCTGCTGGAGCAAGTGCCGCCCGAGCCGCCCGATGTAATCCACCTCCAGGGTCAGGCCACCGGGAAGCTGTCGCTGCACCGAACTGTCGATGACTTCCGAGTAGGGAGTTTTCAATCGGTTGTCGATGCCCTCGGTGATCAGAAAGCCGGCCGCATTTGGCGGGTACGGGAACGTGATGGGATTGCCCGGCGAGGTGCCGGCGCTGAGCGCCGGATGAGGGCGCTTGCCCGTGAAGCGGGGCGCGGTCTCGGTGCCGAGCACCCCGGCCGGGTTCACAAAGCTGTTGGTCAGGCCGAACGAGCCTTCCTCGTCAAAGGTGTTTACGACGCTCTGGCCGTAGTGGTCGAAGTAGAGGCCGAAGCCTGCGCGCACGGTGGTTCGGGGGTCGGGCGCGTAGGCAACGGAGATGCGGGGGGCGAGGTTGAGCTTTTGCCGGGGCCAGTAGCCGGGGCCGCCGTTGGCTTTGCCGCTCGGCACAAACGAGAGCAGCGGCTCGTACACCTGGCCAAGCTGGGCGGCGGCTTCGCGCTGCTTGTACCAGGCGTCGGTGTCGATGGTCGGCGAGACTTGCTGCCCGTTGCGCTCGTACGGCGTTTGGAGCAGCGTGTGGCGCAGCCCGTAGGTCAGCGTCAGCTTGGGCGTGACTCGCCAGGTGTCGTCCAGGAAGTACTCAAACTCGTTGGTGCGAAACGACCTGTTCAGGAAGGCGCCCTCATTGAGCAGGGCGCCGGTCTTGCCCCCTGCGTTTACGTCGTAGTTGTACTGGCTGTTGAGCTGGGGCACGGTGCCGACCAGGTTGGCATACGCAATCAGAAAGGAGTTCGAAAAGCCGCTTGAATAACTGGGCACGCCGTTGCCGAGCGTGCCCGGATCGGGCTCGTTGTTCAGCCAGTACGGGTTGCTCGACGCGCTCGAATAGGAAAGCGAGTCGGTGGATCGATTGTTGGTGATGAGCCGCCAGTTACCCCCTACCTCGACGGTGTGGCTGCCCCGGCTCCAGCTCACGTTGTCGATGATGTTGTGGACCGGCACGTTCACGATCGTAGAGCGGGTTTCCGCATTGACCTGGGTCAGAAAACGGAAGTCGACATAGTTGCCGCTGCCGACGCCGCGATTGCTGTAGCCCTGGCGAACATAGCCGTAGCGCAGGTCGTTCACAATCGAGCCGGACGGCGTCCACGTCCAGCCGGCCGTGATGCCCTTGGTGTTGTCGTCGATGCCGTAGGAGGCGGGCTGGCCTGGAAACTGCTCCGGGCCGGCGGTCAGGTCCTTTTGGAGGTTGCCGCGCACGAAAAAGCGGTTGCGATCGTTCAGGGTGTAGTCGAGCTTGCCGATGGTGGTGTTCAACGTTGCCGGCGCCGGCGAGGAAAAGGTGTACGCGCCCGTGTTGAAGCCGTCGCCGGTGTTGAAGCTGGTGTTCAAGGGGTACTGGTTCAGGTAGCTCAGCACGTACGGGTCGGCGCCCGGTCCCCACGGGCACACGCCGTTGGCAACGCAGGGCGCGTCAAGGGCTTGCAGCTGCGGGGTGGTCAGGGTGGTGGTGCCGCCGTTTGCGTCGGCGTAGCTCAGCATGCCCGCGCGGTACCCTGCGGTGGGCACGGTTTGTGTTTCCACCAGGTTTTCGGAAGTGCGCTGCCCTTCGTAGTTGAAGAAAAAGAACAGCCGGTCTTTGAGCACCGGTCCGCCGATGGAGCCGCCAAAGGTGTTGCGCAGCAGCTTGCTGGCGATGTTGGGTTCGCCGCTGTTGAGCTCGGCCTGCTTGTAGAACCAGTCATTGGCGGCGGCAAAGGGCGGCCGGTAGTACTCATACGCGGCTCCATGGAAGTTGTTGGTTCCGGACTTGGTGACCAGGCTTACCTGCGCGCCGGACGACCGGCCCTGGTCGGCGGTGCTGTTCGAGGTGGTTACGCGAAATTCTTCGGTCGAGTCCTGCGTGGAGCGCAGGACGCCGGTAAAGGCGTAGCCGTTTACCTGGTCGTTGTCGTCGATGCCGTCGAGGGTCACATTGCCCTGGTCCGAGCGTGCCCCCGCAACCGCGCCGCTGCGGCTGTCCGTGTCCTGGCTGATGTTGCGGCCCAGGTACAGCACTCCGGGCTGCACGCTCAGCAGGTCGGGTACGTTGCGGCCCTCGGTTGGCACGGCCTGGATGAACTGGTTGTTCATGGCGTTGCCGATGCTCGCATCGGTTGAGTTGAGCGTTTCAGCCTCGGCGGAAACGTTGACCGTCTGCTGCTCGGCGTTCACGCCCAGCGCGACGTCGATGGTGGCGGGTTGCGAAACCAGCAGCTCCGCCTTGCGATCAGTTTCCGCAAACCCCTGCGCCGTGATCTTGACCGCGTATGTCCCGGGGCTGAGCTGCGCGAACTGGTAGCGCCCCTGGCTGTCGGCCGTTTGCGTGGCGGAAAAGCCGCTGGCCGGGTTGGTGATCTGGACCGTTGCCCCGGGCACCACGGCTCCTGAAGCGTCGGAAACGGTGCCGCGCAGCGATGTGGAGCTGGTCTGTGAGAAAACGCGATCGGGAATACAGAAAAATGTACTTGCCGCGAGGGAAACAAGGATCCATTTGCGCGATTCGGGAAACACAGAAAGCCTCCAGGAAGAGCAAGGGTGGTCTCGGGGTGCGCAAAAAAGCGGACGGCGCTGCGCATTCCTCAGGCGGCCGCGCCCTTAGAGGAGCCTTGGCGCCGGCCAGTTGCCGGCTGTATTTGCAATTTTCTGGCCAGAACGGAGCTGCCCGGGAGGCTATCCGCGCGCGGGGAGGGGAATGGCGGGCGCGGCCTGGAGGCGTGCCACGGTCCGTGCGCGGCCCAGCGCAACCATAACGGCGAACAAGCTGGGCGCGACCCCCTGGCCGGTAAGCGCGACGCGCGCGCCGTTGATCAGCACGCCGGCTTTGACGCCCTGCTCTTCCGCGAAAAGCCGCAGCGTTGCTTCCGTGGAGGCTTCGGTGAACTCCGGGCTGGCACGGAGCCGCTCCGCCAGGGCCAGCAACAGCGCCGCAGTGGTGGGCTCTTTCAGAAACTTCGCCGCCGCGGCTTCGTCGTACGGGAACTCATCGCTGAAGTACGCGCGGAACACCCCGGCAAAGTCGCGCAGCGAGCGGGCACGCGTTTGCAGCAGCGCGATGGTGCCGAGCAGCTTTTCCCGGTCTCGCAGGATGCCCGGATCCGGCACGAAACCGGCAGCCGCCCACTCACTTTCAACCAGGGGCAGCAGCTGCTCGGGTGTGTACGCGCGGATGTACTCGGTGTTGAACCAGGCCAGCTTGTCGTTGTCGAAGACAGCATTCGACTTGGTAATGCCCCCAAGCGAGAACAGCTGCACCAGCTCGTTCGCGGGCAGGATCTCCCGGCCCGGCCCCGCGGCCCCTGGCGCCCAGCCGAGCAGCGCCAGAAAGTTCCGAAAGGCTTCAGGCACGATGCCGAGCTCCTTGTACGCGATAACGCTGGTGGCGCCGTGACGCTTTGAGAGCCGCGTCTTGTCAGGCCCCAAAATCAGCGGCAGGTGCGCGAACACGGGCAGGGGGGCGCCGAGCGCGCGGTATTGGAGCACCTGCTTGGGCGTGTTCGAGATATGGTCGGCGCCCCGGATGATGTTGGTCAGGCGCATCTCCACGTCATCGGCAACCACGCTCAGGTGGTAGGTCGGGATCCCATCGGAGCGCAGCAGCACAAAGTCTTCGAGCTCGGCATTGAGGAACGAAACGGCGCCGAAGACCGCGTCGTCAAAGCTGGTCGCGCCGTCGAGTGGAACGGCGAAGCGGACTGCGGCCGGCTCTCCGGCAGCCCTGCGCGCGGCCGCTGCCTCAGGGGAGAGCGCGCGGCACCGCCGGTCGTACATGGGCGGCCGGCCGGCCGCAGCGGCCTCGGCGCGGCGTGCTTCCAGTTCTTCCCGGGTGCAAAAGCATGGGTAGGCTGCGCCCGCGGCGAGCAGCCGATCGGCGGTTGCGCGGTAAAGGCCGAGCCGCTGCGACTGGAAAAACGGACCCTCGTCCCAAAGGATGCCCAGCCAGCGCATCCCTTCGAGAATCCCGTCGACCATGGCCGAGGACGAACGCTCGAAGTCCGTGTCCTCAATGCGCAGGATCAGTGTGCCGCCGAAATGCCGCGCAAACAGCCAGTTAAACAGCGCCGTCCGTGCACCCCCTACGTGCAGGTAGCCGGTGGGCGAGGGGGCAAAGCGGACGCGGGGCGTAGGAGGCACTGCTCAAGCATAGAACAGGCAAAACGCCCTCCCCACGCCTCGGCTTGTTTGCGGCCGGGCTAGGTGATGTCTTCGGTGTCAAAGACCGGGATCACGGTTCGCTTGATTTGCTCGGTCCGGACGCTTTCGCCGACGAGTTCGTCGAGTTCCCCATCAAGCACTGCATCGAGTGCCTGGTCCGACTCGATTTCTGCCACCATGGTTTGCAACCCGGCAGTGTCCTCGACGCGCTCCAGCAGCACCACGGCGTGGGCCTGGGCCACATGATCGAGCCCCAGGCCCTCGGGTGTTTTGGCTTTGACGCTGACCAGCTCCGGCAGCACGTCGAGCAGGATAGCCAGGCGCTCGCGCATCTCGCCCGCGATGGGGGCAATCTTCGGCTGCGCCAGGATCAGCGTGACGTCGGCGTTGACGATGCGGAAGCCGGCATGCTGAATCTCCTCGAGCGCGAGATTGAGAAAGATGGACGACTCGGCATCTTTCCAGCGCGGATCGCTGGGCGGGAAGAACGTCCCGATATCCCCGGCCGCCACCGCGCCGAGCAGCGCATCGGTGAGTGCGTGGAGGAGCACGTCGCCGTCCGAGTGCCCGGCGAGGCCTTCGGTGTGATCGACCGCAAGGCCGCCCAGGCGGAGCGGCACTCCGGGCTTGAACGCGTGCGAGTCAAACCCGTGCCCTATGCGCATGCTCATCGTGCTTCTCCTCCCCCGCGCTGCCGGAGGTACCACTCGGCCAGCGGCAGGTCACTGCCCTGGGTGATCTTGAGGTTGCTCGCTGCCCCGGGCACCACGGCAACGTCGATGCCGGCGCGCTCAAGCAGGCTGGCCTCGTCGGTGCCGGCAAAGCCGTCGGCTTCGGCTTCGCGGACGGCTCGCTGCAGCAGCCCGGCGCGCGCGCCCTGGGGTGTTTGTGCCTGCACGATGTTCTCACGCGGGATGGTCCCGACAATCAGCGCCCCGTGCGCGGTTCGCTCGACCTGCTTGATGGTGTCGGTGGCGGGCAGCGCTACGATGGCCGCGCCATGCCGCTCCACCGCGGCGATGGTGCGCTCGATGGCTCCTGGCTCGACCAGAGGGCGGACAGCATCGTGCACCAGGATGACGTCGTCCTGGTCGCAGGCGATGGCTGCCAGGGCGCGCGCCACGCTTGCCTGCCGGGTGTCTCCGCCTTCGACCAGCGAGATGGGCAGGCCCGCCGGCAGTTCGCCGGCATGGGCCTCAAGCAGCAGCTGGAGCCGGGCCTTCTCGCCTGCGCGCATCGCGATCCAAACGCCCCGGACCGCCGGCGCACGCGAAAGCGCGAGAAGCGTGTGCAGGAGGATGGGCTTTCCGGCAAGCAGCAGAAACTGCTTTGGCGCTCCGGTGCTGCCCATGCGTGTACCAAGCCCGGCTGCCGGAACGATTGCGTAGACTGCCATAAACGCCCAAGTATATCGTGCGGCGGCCGAACGGGCGGCCGGAGATGCCCGCCTCCCTTCCACCCCGGCCCTATGGGCTGCTTCGGTCCGCCTTCTCCGCCTCCTTGCTCGCTCCTTGCCGGCGCTCGCAGCCAGTGCCGCCGGGCGGACGCCCGGAGGGGTCCTGCTTGCTGCCTCCCCGCCGCCCGGCGGGAACAGCCGGCACACCTCCCGGTTGCGGAGAGCAGCTTGAGCCTCCACCCCCCTACGACGGGCGACACCCGCCCGCCGGAGTCCCGTATATGGACGGCGTAAAGAACACGGCTGCCGGCCGGGCTTCACCAGGGTCCGCTCGCTCCGGCGTTCTGGAGGGCCGGGCGTCGGCTGCATTGCTGTTTGCTGCGGTGCGGACGAGGAAACAGGATCAGCGCCGCCTTTGTTTGGAGGCCTTTCCGCGCTCCCCGCTTAGTTCGCCGCAGTTTCCGGCTGCAGTTCAGCATGGAGCCGCACCGCCCCGCCCGAAACGCTGAGGGTCCGCGTCCAATCGACGTATCCCCGCTTGTGAACAGCGATCTCGTGCTTGCCGTTTAACAAAGCAAGCTGCGAAGGGGTGCTGCCGGTAAAGGCGCCGTCCACACTGATGTCGCAGTCCGGGATGTTTGCCTCGATGGTTACCTGCGACATGGCCCGGGCTGCTGCACCCTGGGGACTCTCCGGGTCTCCTGGGGCAGAAAATGCTGCCAAGTTGAGCTTGGTATCGCCTTCGATAAAGGCCGTCGTTTCCATCCCCTTCGGCAGCGTTATGTCTTTTCCATGGATGAACAAAAACAGTGGCGCTGCAGGAAAGAACAGGATTCCGGTAGCCACCATCGCCCCTGTCATGGCGCCCGTGTGCCCGCCGCCTTTTCCTCCTGCGGTCGCCCGCAGGGTTGCTTTTTCATTGTCGAGCAGTCGCACACTGTCGATGTTCAGGTCCAGCTTGCCTCCGCGGCCCATGGTTTTCTTGTGGTCGGCATCGACCACGGTCGCCAGAGCGGTGGCTCCCTTGGGGATGACCACGACCCCTTGAACCTGGACCTCTTCGACCACTTCAAAGGGCACCTGCTGGCCGGCCTTTGCCGTTGCCGACGAAACGGTCTCGGCAAGCCGCAGCTTCACCGGGGTACCGTCAAGCAGCGTGTTGGGCGCCACTGCCGGCTGCGGGGAAGCAACGGCTGCGGGCGATTGGCCCGGGCCGGGTGGGTTCTGCGCAAGTGCAAGCGTGCCACTCAGCACCGTGGAAGCGGCGGATAATAGCGACAGGGGCAATCGGAATCGACGCAAGGGGGTTGGCCTTTCAGGCTGGTCTTCTTGGAGCCGCGCCTAACGTAGCACTTGCCTTTCGATTCGCAGCCGCAGTTTCCTCTGCCTGTGATTACCGGCGTAAGCAGGTTGTCCCCGCTCGGGACAGACCCGAACGGGCAGGCCGTCTGGGATCGTTGGCAGGCAAGGGTGGCCGGGCGCTTGCAGCAGCTCGAGGGAACGCTGCGTCCCCCGGCGATCTCCCACGAAGGGGGCAGAGTCTGGTTTCCAAAGGAAATCGGCCGTGCCTAAGTGCAAATGACGGAGGTAACTTAGTGAAAGCAGGAAGGGGAAAGGTCCATACCTTGGTTCCCGATTGATGTTGCTTTCGCCAGAAAAGTGTGACGAATATGGGGAATCTGCTTATACTCAAGAGAACAACCGAGGCAACGCCCAGCAATCTTCTTAGGCAACACCGTCAAATCCAGGACCTGAGTCTAACTCAGGGAACTGTCCCCCTACCCGCACCGGCTCCTCCACATATCGTTCGCCTCGATGGGCCCGCCCGAAAGCGGGCCCGTTTCCTTTGCTGGAGGCGCCAGACCCTACCACAAAGGTGTTAGGGCTCGCGAACGGGTACGCCGAGTGCGCGCATCTTGCGGTACAGGTGGCTGCGCTCCAGCCCGAGCGCTTCGGCAGCCCGGCTCATGTTGCCGTGACACTCGTCCACTTTCTTCAGGATGAAATCCCGCTCATAGGCTTCGCGCGCCTCCTGCAGCGAGCCGAACTCTTCCGCGGCGCCCGGCGGCCGCGCCGGCGAGCGCAGCATCAACGCGGGCAGGTGTTTGCGTTCCACGCGCTTGACCTGCGGGTTCAGGATCAGGATGCGTTCCACAATGTTTTTAAGCTCCCGGACGTTGCCGGGCCAGGCGTAGCTCTTCATCAGATCGAGCGCGTCCGCGGCGATCTCCACGTGCGGCCGGCCATATTCCCGGCCGATCTCCGCAAAGAACTCGCTCACCAGGGGTGGGACGTCCTCGCGCCGCTCGCGCAGGGGCGGCACAAAAAAGGGGATTACGTTGAGCCGATAAAAGAGGTCTTCGCGGAAGTTGCCGTGCGCGATCTCCTCGTCGAGGTTTTTGTTGGTCGTTGCGATCACCCGCACGTCCACGTGCAACGGTTCGCGCCCACCCAGCG
Organism: uncultured Acidipila sp.; assembly: GCA_937859835.1. Taxonomy (GTDB): domain Bacteria; phylum Acidobacteriota; class Terriglobia; order Terriglobales; family Acidobacteriaceae; genus EB88. The sequence continues at coordinate 11,587 of CALMAN010000074.1, forward strand.
GAGTAAAGCTTTGTTCGTCCAGGGCGCGGAGCACCTTGGCCTGCGTTTTCAGGCTCATGTCCCCCACCTCGTCCAGCAGAAGCGTGCCGCCGTCGGCGCGTTCAAAGGTGCCGCGCTTTTCTGACGGAGCGCCCGGGACGGCCCCGTTCCGGTGCCCAAACAGCTCGCTCTCGATGAAGTCCTCCGGGATGGAGGCGCACTTGAGCTCGAGAAAGATGCGGTTCCGGCGCAGGCTTTCCGCATGCATGGCGCGCGCAATCAGTTCCTTGCCGACCCCCGACTCGCCATAGATCAGCACGCGCCCATTGGTCGGCGCCATGAGGCGAATCTGCTGGCGCAAGGCCTTGGCGGAGATGCTGTTGCCGGTGATGGATGTGCCCCCGGTCAACTGCTGCTTCATTTCGCGGTTGTCGGCGCGGAGCTGGCGCTTTTCGACCGCGTTCTTGATAGTGATCAGCGTGCGCTCCAGCGTGAGCGGTTTTTCGAGGAAGTCGAAAGCGCCCAGCTTGGTCGCGCGCACCGCGGTTTCAATGGTGCCGTGGCCGGAGATCATGATGACCTCCGGCCTGCCGTCCGAACTGAACGTGCTGATTTCAGCCAGGGTGTCGAGCCCGTCGCGGTCCGGCATCCAGATATCAAGCAGCAGGACGTCGTAGTGCGCGTCGCGTAGCAGCGTCAGCGCTTCCCCGGCTGTGCCGGCGCTGGCGACCAGGTAGCCTTCTTCACGCAGGATCTCCGACAGCGATTCGCGGATTACCGCTTCGTCATCGGCGATCAGGATGTGGGTCACGCCATCACGTTTTCCCCGGACAGGGCCGGTTCCGTCACCTTGGCAAGCGGCAGTTCAAGGATGAAGCAGGCGCCAAAGGGCCCGCGCTGCTCGGCGCGGATCGTGCCGTGGTGGTCGTGCACGATCTTCGCCGTGATCGCAAGGCCGAGCCCGGTACCGCGCTGCTTGGTTGAAAAGTAGGGCAGGAACAAGCGCTCGCGAACTTCCGGGCTAAGGCCCGGGCCGGTGTCGGCGATCCGCAGCTCGGCCATGCCGGAGCGTTCGCTGAGCGAAGTTTCGAGCCGCAAAAGACGGTGAAAGCTCGCGTTCATGGCTTCAGCGGCATTGTCGATCAGGTTTGCGAGCGCACGCTTCATGGCTTCCGGGTCGGCCAGGACCAGCGGCAGACTCGGCGAAAGATCGGTTTCGATGCGAATGCCATCGAGCCTGCCGTGGAACAGCAACAGCGAGCTTTGCACGATCTCGTTGAGCGAGGCCGGGCGCGGCTGCGCGGCAGGGAACTCGGCAAGGGCGCCGAACTGATCGACCAGCAACCGCATACTTTCGACAGAAGACAGGATCACTTCGCTGCACCTGCGGATCACGGCCAGCGAGTCCGGGGTCGCGCGATCGCCGTTTCGCCCTTCGGCCGCGGTCCGCTCGGCCTGCACGCGGTCCAGATGCTTGAGAATGCGCTCGGCAGAAAGCGAGATCGGCGTAAGCGGGTTCTTGATCTCATGCGCAACGCGCTGCGCCACTTCCTTCCAGGCTACCTGGCGCTGGGCCTGCAGGACCTCGGAAACGTCGTCCACCACCAGGATGGATCCGCGGCGCTGCTGCCCTTCCGGGTCCCGGCCCAGGTTGAGCACGGCAATGGTCACGGAAAGACTGCGCGGCCCGGTGGCGGCGGCCGCGTCGCGGGCAGGGAGCTCGATCTCGACACCGGCTACACCCATGCGCTGGGCGCGCCGCTCCAGCCGCAGCACCTCGTCCAGCATTTCCGCCGGGAGCAGGGTTTCCAGCTGGAGGTTCCGGGGCATGGCTGCGTCTCCTCCTTGCCCCAGGAGCAGGGCAGGCAACGCCAGCGACCCTGAAAAAAGGTGAAGGTACGCGCGATTGACCTGCAGCACGGAGCGCGCGCCGTCGAGCACGACCACGCCGCTCGGGATGGTTTCGAGGATAAGTTCCAGCTCATGCTGCCGCTCGCGCAGCTTGCGGTTGGCTTCCTCAAACTGCGCGGTGGAGCTGTCGGCGATGGAGCGGCTTTGTTCGAGGTCGGTCGCCATCTGGTTAAAGGAGCCGATCAGTTCGCTGAGCTCTTCGGTTGCCGAAAAGGCAATGCGCTGCCGGTAGTCGCCTTCGGCAATGGCGTCCATGGCGTCGGCCAGTGCTTCAACCGGCTGCGTGATCTGCTTGGACAAGAACAGCGCCAGCCAGCTGGAGGCGAAAAAGCTGAGCGTGGTGACGAGCGTGAGCAGCAAAACAAACGTGCTGCGGAGAGCGCGCCGCTCGCGATACGCGGCCCAGTAGGCGTTTGCCCCGGCCGCGATGTCGTCGATGGTCGGGCCCAGGCCGGCCGGTAAGGGGAGCGCAACCACCACGACGCCGCCCTCGCCGAAGGACGCGGCGCCCAGGGCAAAGTCGTTGCCGGGGCTGAGCGAAAGTACAGGCCCATCCGCATTCTCGGCTCCGCGCAACGCCGCCGCGGCAAGCGCCGCCTGCGCCGGAGGCTGCCCGGGCGGCGGGCCCCCTGGGCCGGTTGGAGGCACCGCGCGCCCGCGCGGCGCTTCGAGCGGGGGCAGTTCGGCGCCGGGCCGCCCGAACTCCGGCAAGGTGTGCATCCGAGGCTGGGATGGTGTGCCGGGCACCTGGTAGCTTGCGACCGGCTGCCCATCCTGGTAGACAAAGGCGAAGCCGCCCTGCAAGGTAATGCGGTGCCGGCGCATTTCGCCGGCCAGTGCTTGCGGATCGCTGCCCGGGTAGCCGTGGGTAAAGGAGGGCGAGCGCGCAAGCGATTCCGCCTCGGCCCGGGCATTGCCAGTGACATAGCGGGAAAGCTCAAGCGCGACCTGGAGCGACTGCTCGCGCAGCCGCGAAACAGGCTGCGAGAACCACCGGTCAAGCGAGCGGTTCATGAGCAAGAACGAAAACAGCACCATAAACACGATGGGCGCAAAGGAAAGAAGCAGGGCGCCCAGAAGCATGCGCGAGCGGAGGCGTGAGCCGAGCACGCGGGAGCGGCCGTCGCCATACATCTTCAGGATGTTGCGCGCCAGCAGGATCAGGAGCAGAAGCAGCAGAAGAAAAAGAAACACCGTGATGGCGGTAAACAGAACAAGCGCGAGCGAACCGCTGTGCGTCCCCGGCACCAGGTTGAAGGCATTGAGGGCGCTCATGGCAAGCAAAAGCGAAAGCAGCGCGCCGCCGAGAAAGACGAGGCTGACACGCTTGCGTCTCCCTGTTCTTGCCTGCCCGTTTTCCTCCATGTGCCCTCCGCCCGGTGTGGTGAAGCAAGACTACCAGCGGCGCCTGCCGGCAGAGATACAGGAAAGCGGTTCGCGCCAAAGTCCAGGGGCCCCCCGGGCGACAGCTTCCGCTGCCGCGGTGACGAAGCGCGTGAGCAAAGTGGAAGCAGCGCGAGCCAAAACCGCCCGCGAAAGCGGCACCGTGGCGAACCTCGGCCCAACACGCGCGCATCCAATCAGGAGTTATGAGAAAGCTTCCGCTTGCCCCCGTCGCACTCTCCTTCGCTGTCACGGCAACGCTGTTTCTTGGCGGTTGCAGCAAACAAGCGCCGCAGCAGGGAGCAACGAGCGCTCCGCAGCAGCAGCCGGCAACGTCGAGCACCCCGGCCGTCGCCCAGCCCCAGGCTTCGCAGCAGCAGCAGGCCACCGGCGGCTACGCGCCCCAGCCCGGGCAGGCGAGTGGCCCGGGTGGTCCGGGCTATGCGCAAGGGTACGCGCAGGGCCAGCAGGCAGCGCGCGCGAGCGCCCCTCCCCGGCCTGAAGTCACTACCATTCCCGCGGGCACGCACATCCGGGTCACCACGCGGGAGGAGCTCGGTTCCAAGATCAGCCAACCGGGTCAGAGCTTTTCCGCCACCGTGGCCAGTCCCATCGTGGTTCGCGGGGTAACGCTGGTACGCGCCGGGTCGACAGCGACCGGCACGGTCGTGGATGCCAAGGCGGAAGGCCGCTTCAAAGGCTCCGGCGAGCTTGACCTGCGACTCGACTCCATCCATGCAGATGGGCAAACCTACGAGGTCGACACGAGCTCGATCGACCAGGTGGAAAAGGGAAAGGGTAAGCGGACCGCCGGGTTTGCTTTGGGCGGCGGTGGCGGCGGCGCCTTGATTGGTGGGCTCGCCGGTGGCGGCAAGGGTGCGCTGCTGGGAGGGCTGCTTGGCGCAGGGGGCGGCACGGCGGTAAACGCCTTTACGGGCAACAAGCAGGTCGTCGTCCCGGCGGAAACGACACTTACGTTTCGGCTGGAGCGGGCAGTGACTGTCCGCTAAGGGGACAGCCTGCTTTTTGGCTTCAGTAACCTGCTTTTTGGCTTCAGTAAGAGGAGCCGCGGTGCGCCTCCTCTTACTGCTTGCTTATGGCTCTCGAAGGACGACCGCCGTGGGCCTTGTCTTACTGCAACAGCTCCCGCACAGGTTTCCAGTGTTTCGCTTGCGAGACCGCGACCGGCTCGCAGGTCAGGGTCCCGTCGTAGGTATTGACCCCTTCCGCGAACCCTCCATCGGCGAGCAGAGCGGCCCGCACGCCCCCGGCCAGGTGTTGCACGTAGGGAAAGGTCGCATTCGTTAGGCCCAGGGTTGAGGTGTTCGGCACCGCAGCCGGCATGTTGGTGACGCAGTAATGAACCACGCCGTCGACCTCGTAGGAGGGCTCGCTGTGCGTGGTTGGCCGGGCAGTCTCGATGCAGCCGCCCTGGTCAATGGCCACGTCGACGATGACGGCCCCCTTCTTCATCCTGCTGACCATTTCGGCGGTCACGATCTTGGGCGCGGATGCTCCTGGGATGAGAACCCCGCCGATCACAAGATCTGCCTCGCGGACAGCTTCCATCACGTTGTGGAGATTGGAAGCAAGGGTAAAGACGCGCCCGGCAAAGATGTCGTCGAGCTCGCGCAGGCGATGGAGGTTCCGATCCACAATGGTGACCCTGGCGCCCATCCCGAGTGCGATCTTGGCGGCGTTTGTTCCCACGATGCCGCCACCCAGGATGCACACCTGCGCCGGCGGTACCCCCGGGATCCCGCCCAGGAGCAATCCGCGGCCTCCCTTGCCTTTCTCGAGGTAAGCCGCCCCTACCTGCACGCTCATCCGCCCCGCGACTTCGGACATCGGCGTCAGCAGGGGCAGGGAACCAGTCAGGTCGCGGATGGTTTCATACGCGATGCCGGTAACTTTCCGCGTGAGCAGCCGTTCGGTCAACTCGGGCAGCGGCGCAAGGTGAAGGTACGTGAACAGAGTCAGTCCGGGACGGAAGAAGCAGTATTCCCGTTCTGTCGGCTCCTTGACCTTGACGACCAGCTCCGCGTTTGCCCACAGGTCCGAGGCCGCTCCCACGATCTCCGCGCCGGCATCCTGGTACTCATCATCGGAAAAGGCCGACAGCTCGCCGGCATGCTGCTCGACCAGTAAAACGTGCCCTCCCGCCTTGAGTTCCTTCACGCCCGCCGGGGTTAGCGCGACGCGTGTTTCGTGATCCTTTACCTCTTTCGGAACACCTATGACCATGAAGCCATCATAGCGTGCGAGGTACGGTTCGTTCGGCGTTCGCCCCGTAGGCTGCAAACTGTCGCGTTCGGAACAACCCTGGCAGGGCCGGATCGGCAAAGGCCTCGAAGCGGGGCTTTGCAAACAGGTATCCCTGGAACAACTCAACCCCGAGATCCTGCAGCGCCACGAGCTCGCCGGGGCTTTCAATCCCTTCCGCGATAAGGCGGATGCCTAGCTCCTGGCAAAGCGAGACGACTGCCCGCACAATGGCCCGGCTCGCAGGGCGGTGATCGAGGTCCCGTACCAGAGCCATGTCAAGCTTCACTATGTCTGGCTGGAACTCGGCAAGGAGGCCCAGTCCGGCGTACCCTGCGCCGAAATCATCGATGGCGGTTTGCAATCCATGCTTCTGGTACTCGCGGAAGATCGTGACCAGGTGGTCGCGATTGCCGACCTGCTCGCCTTCGGTCACTTCAAAGATGATGTTGGAAAGCGCGACATCCATCCGGGTGGCCGTTTCCAGGGTTTTCCGGATACAGGTTTCCGGCCGGTACACGGCGCCCGGCATGAAGTTGATGGACACCCGCTGCGGCGCGTCCGGGCTAAGCCGGGCGCTCATCTCGATCGCTTTGACGCGGCAGGCCTGGTCAAACGCGTAGCGGTTGGAATCGTTGACCTGGCCCAGGACGCTCCCGGCCGACTCGCCCGCAGGCCCGCGTACCAGTGCCTCATGGGCAAAGACCCCGGAAGCATGCACGATGGGCTGAAATGCCATGGTGAAGGGAAAAGGCGCTTCGCCGTCCAGCTTGCATGCGCCGCACTGCGCATGGGGTGTGCCGCCATTGGAAAGAATGTGCAACCGGGACCTCCGATCCTGCTCACGCGTGCTTTGGTGTCCCCTACAGGTTCGGAAAAGATGGCAAAACCGGCAACGTTCTTTTTACGCAGCGGGAGTACTTTCGATTGCGCTTTCCCGGAACGGAACACAAATGGACGCGCACCAGGCCGGCCGGGAGGTAGCAGCCGAAGCTCCTCCGTGACCTTGGTGCCCGGGAAACGGACAAGCCAGGCGCTACAATGAGGGCGTAGCTACAGGGGAAACGCTCACCCGCTCCATGCCAGCCAATGGGTTCCATTCACGTTCGTCGCGGTCGCATGGAATGCGTTCGCTGTTTAGTGTGTTTTCAAGCGATCTGGCGATTGATCTAGGCACTGCCAACACGCTGGTCTATGCCCGCGGCAAGGGCATCGTCGTCAATGAGCCGTCCATTGTTGCCATCAATAAGAACACCGGCGAGGTGGAAGCGGTCGGCAAGGAAGCCAAGGAGATGCTCGGGCGGACCCCGGGCAATATCGTCGCGATCCGGCCGATGAAGGACGGCGTCATCGCCGACTTCAAGATCACCGAAAAGATGCTGAACTACTTCATCCAGAAGGCCCATAACCGCAAGATGATGGTCCATCCCCGGATCGTCATCGGCGTGCCTTCCGAGATCACGCAGGTGGAAAAGCGCGCGGTGGAAGATTCGGCGTACCGCGCCAAGGCAAGCGAGGTGTTTCTGGTGGAGCAGGCCATGGTTGCGGCCATCGGCGCCGGTCTGCCGATCACCGAGCCGCAGGGCAACATGGTTGTCGACATCGGCGGCGGCACCACCGACATCGCGGTGATCTCGCTGTCCGGCATCGTGTATTCGCGCTCTGTGCGCATGGCCGGCAACCAGATGGACGAGCAGATCATGAACTACCTCAAGCGGAAATACAATCTCCTGATCGGCGAGCGCACGGCCGAGCAGATCAAGATCGAGATTGGTTCGGCCTACCCGCTCGAAAAGCCGCTCATCATGGAAATCAAGGGGCGCAACCTGATCGAAGGAGTCCCAAAGACCATCACCATCGAGGACTCGGAGATTCGCGAAGCGCTTGCTGAATCGATTGCGACCATCATGAACGCGATCCGGGTTGCGCTGGAGCGCACTCCCCCGGAGCTTTCCGCGGACATCTCGGACCGGGGCATCGTGCTGACCGGTGGCGGCGCCTTGATCAAGAACCTCGACAAGCGCATCCGGGAAGAAACGGGCCTGCCCGTGTCGGTCGCCGACGATCCACTCGCATCCGTCGTGCTGGGCACCGGCAAGATGTTGTCCGATTTCCGGCTTCTACGCAAGATCAAGATCGATTGACACAAGCTCCTGGGATGCACGAGGGCGCAGCCGTACGCCCGCGCGGCACATGGACCCGGCCCCGCAACCAGGCGCCAGCAGACCAGTGAGGACGAGGTCGAACCAAGCCGATGGAATCTTTTTTCAGCCGCTACAAGAACTCACTCGTGCTGGCCATGGTGCTGGTAGCCCAGTTCGTTCTGGTGGCTGTTCAGGTGCACCCCCGGCTGCCGGGCGCCGCGGAAGCCGATCAGGCCGGCGTGCGAGTGCTGCGGCTGGGGGTCAACACCGTCGTGACCCCGCCTGAAAAAGTCCTGCATCGGGGCGGACTGACCTTTCGGGAAGTCTGGTCGAACTACATCAGCCTGGTAGGGCTGAAGCGGCAAAACCAGGAGCTGCTTGCCGAAAACCAGCGCTTGCAGCTCGAGCAGGCGGCGCTGGCGGAAGATGCGCGCCAAGGCGAGCGCCTCCAGGAACTACTCGCCTTTAAGCAGCACTACATCGATGCGACGGTGCCCGCGCAGGTAGTCGGCACCAGCGGCTCTGACCATGAGCGAATCCTGACCATCGACAAGGGCGAGGCAGATGGGATCGCCCCGGACATGCCCGTGATCACGCCGGACGGCATTGTTGGACGGATTCGCGAGGTCACGCCGAACAGCAGCCAGGTCCTGATGATCTCCGACCCGACCAGCGCGGCCGGGGTACTGCTGGAAGACACCCGCACGCGGGGCATCCTGCGGGGCGACAACGTGGGGCATGCCGAGATTGTCAACCTGATGCCCGACGACCGTATCAAGCCGGGCCAGGAGGTGCTCACTTCGGGCGGCGACCAGATCTTTCCGCGAGGGCTGCCGGTCGGGGTCGTGCAAAAGGTAGTTCCGGACATGGAAAATCAGCCCCTGGTCAACATCATCCTCAAGCCGGCGGCGAATCTTGGCCGGCTTGAAGAGGTACTCGTGATCACGGGCACGGGCCAAACGCCTTCTGCCGCGGCGCGGCGCGATCTTGCCCGGAGCCAGGGTACGGCAGCCGCCCTAAAGGCGGCGCAGGTGGCAAAGGCCGAGGCTGCGGCAAAGGCGGAAGCGGCACTGGAAGCGCAACGAGCGTCCGACATCCTTGCGCAGCGGTTGCCCAGTGCTGGGAGCACCAGCGACCCGGACGCGCCCGATGCCGCGCCCGGCTCTTCGCCTGAAACCGCCGACTCCCAGGCTGCGCCGCTGCATCCGCCAGCTCCGCTGCACGCTGACCATTATTCGCCGGGCGCTGTGCCCAAAGCTGATGATTTGACGCCGGGCCAGCGGCTTGGTCCGCTGGCACAAGGCACAACAGGGGCGGAGCGAGCGGCCAAGAGTGCCTCGGACGCGGAAAGCGCCGCGCCCAGCCCTGCCGTATCACCCGCCTTCCGGGCTGCTCACGATGCGGCCGTGGCAGCGCGGCCTCACCCACCGGCGCCCGCGCAACCAGCAGCCGCGGCAAGCGCAGCGCTTGCGAACGGAGTGCCGGCAGCCGACCCTGCACGCTCACCTGCGGCAGGGGCAACTACGCCCGACGCAACGGCTGCGAAGGGCAGCCCCCCTGCGCATCGCGCCGTAGCACCCGGGGCAGCTGGTGTTCTGCTTCCCGGTTCCGCCGCTCCCGCCGCTTCCGTCGCTGCACGGCGTTCCCCGGCGTCACCCGCGACCGCGAACGCGGGTGCGAGTGGACGCGAAGGTGGCGCTGCTTCCGCGGCATTGCCGGCGCGGCGCGCCGCCCCCGCAGGTGGAGCTACTGGGGCAGGCGCTCCTCGTCCGGCTGCTGAAAGCAGTGGCGCAGCGGCAGCTGCCCCCCGCGGCACGGTTCCGACGCAGATTGTCAATGACGGTCCTCTGCCCGGGCGCCGGGCCGCTGCCGAGCCCGCACCGGTCGGCGCTTCCACGGCAAACGCCCCCGCCGCGGCCGCACGCAAAAGTCCGGCGTCTCCCGCCGGCACACCCGGAGCATCCGGAGCATCAGTCCCGCGCAAGCGTTCCGCCCCGGTGCTGGTGCCGGATGACGGCAGCCGGCCTCCGGCACCAGCACCCGCGCAACAAGGTCCGCGCTAACCTATGGCGTTGCTGGCAGCATCGCGACGCGAAACTGAAGCGCCTACGCTTCCGTTTTGGCTCGTTCTCCTGGCACCGATCCTTGCCATCGGGTTTGATTCTTTTGTGCCGGTGCATTTCCCTCCGGCCGCCATGCTGGATCTGCCGCTGCTGCTCGTCATTTACTTTGCCATTGCCAAGCGCAGCCCCATCGTAGGCCTGTGTGCAGGCGCGGTGATCGGGATCCTCCAGGACGCCCTAACCCGGGAGCCGCTGGGGGTCTTCGGCATCACCAAGACGATCATCGGCTACATCGCCGGGCTGCTGGGCAACCGCATCGATACCGAAAACCACGGCGCGCGGATGTTGTTCACCTTTGTGCTTTCGCTTCTTCACAGCGGCCTGTACTGGCTTGTGGTGGAGCGGCTTCTGGCACAGCCGCTCGGGTGGAGCTGGCTCCATGAGCTCCTGCGAGCGGTTCTCAATGCGATCACCGGCGTGGTGCTCTTTGCGCTGCTGGATACAACGCGCGGTGATGTGGCTTGACGACCCGTTCAAACCGCCCGCGTAGCCCGGGAGCTCGCGTTGAGCGTCCCTGC
>CALMAN010000075.1:0-3869 GCA_937859835.1 uncultured Acidipila sp.
GCCTTCCTGGTCCTTCGCCTGTACGCTTCCTGCTCGCCGCCGCGGCCGGGGCGGCGCCCGGCCTGCTGCACGCCACCGTACCCCTAGCCAGCCCGGGCGATTATGCACTTGCGCTTGAGGTCGGCGGGGTCCAGTTCCGGGGAACCTTGCCCGTGGCGGCCAACCATGATCGCCGTACGGCGGTTCTTTGGACCGTGCTCCTGCCCCTGCTTTCCGTCGCGCTCTTTCTTCTCAACCAGCAGGGCAAGCAGCAATCGCGCCGCCCGGGGAGCGCACGGAGGTAACGGAGATCGGCCTCCGCGAGGGCAGGGGCCTTGCTCCAGCGGTCCGGGCAGCTGAAAATAGGGGGAAGGAGCACCTACTCTTGCCGTTCCGACCTGTTCTTTTGCTGGTTGTCCTTTTGTGTGCGCTGGGCGCGGCTGGTTCCGTCAGCAGCGCGCAAACCGCGCAATTCGACCTCCAGGGTCCGTCCTTGGAAGTGAAAGTGCAACGCGGTGACAAGACACTGCCCATAGCGCAGGTGCCTACGCTTGAAGAAGGCGACCGGCTATGGCTCCATCCCGTGCTGGGCGAGCATGAGTCGGTGCACTACCTGATGGTCGCGATCTTTCTTCGCGGCTCGACCAATCCTCCCCCGGACAAGTGGTTCAACAAGGTAGAGGCCTGGAACAAGCAGGTGATGGAGGAAGGCACCTACATCGTGGTGCCGCCCGGGGCCGAGCAGGCGGTTGTGCTATTCGCCCCGGAAACCGGCGGCGACTTTTCGACCTTGAAGAGCGCGGTGCGTGGCCGGCCGGGCGCGTTTGTGCGTGCAACCCAGGATCTACGCCTGGCGAGCGAGGACCGGGAGCGCATCTACGCCTACCTCGATGCGATCCGGGCCATCCAGGACCCGGACAAGGTCAAGGACGAGTCGAACACGCTGGCCCGCTCGCTGGCGCTCAAGCTGAACCAGGACTGCTTTACGCGTCCCGTGGACCAGCAGGCCAACTGCCTGCAGCAAAGCCAGAGCGCGATTGTGCTGGACAACGGCAGCAGCAGCACGGCGCAGGGCCTGCTGAATGGGCCGACCAGCGACCTGGCCATGCAGGTTGCCGCGACGCAAAGCGCAACTGCCGGCCTGTACGACCCTTACATCGCGGTGGCCCTCGACATTGGCCGGCTGCTGGCTACGTTTCACTCGGCGCAGTACCAGTACATCCCCGCGCTTGCCAGCGACAGCGGGCTCGAGATGAACCTGTGGCTGAACGCGCCGCCCTCGTTCCATAATCCCAAGTCGGTGCTGGTGGTGGCGCTTCCGCCGATCATGAAAGCGGTGCCGCCGACTCTCCATGCCGTCGATCCGAAGCAGACCTACTGCATGCAGCGCACGCCGCTGGTGCTTCCCGTCGATGGCGCGCCTTCGGTCTTTTCGACCGCGTACGCACACGGGATGATCCTGCATCTGGGGGGCAAGGACGGCAAGTCGATTGACCTGCCAACAGAGCCCGACGCCGCCCAGGGCGGTTTTGTGGTGCCGGCGCCGGTGCTCGCAAGCGCCGGGCTGGGCACAAGCGTAGACGCGACAGTGCGGGGCTTCTGGGGCTTTGACAGCTACACCGGGCCCATGTTCACGCTGCGTTCCACCGAAAACGCGGACTGGAAAGTGGCCGACGCAGACAAGAACGCGCTGGTGGTGGGACGCGATGACCAGCTTCACCTTTCCTCGAAAGCAGCGGCGTGCGTGCAGGAGGTGGCCTTCCGGGACGCGAACGGCAACGAGGTCAAGGCGAACTGGAAGAGCGATGGGCCGGACGGGGTGGTTGCGACCATCCCGCTTGCGAATCAGCAGCCGGGGGCCGTTACGCTCGCGATCCGGCAGTACGGCCTCCAGGATGCGAACCGGGTAACGCTTGCAAGCTTTGCCGCCACGGGCAAGTACGACAGCTTCACGATCCACGCGGGAGACGCAAGCGGGATACTGACGGGCACAGACCTGGACCGCGTAGACAGCCTGGAGGTGCGGGGTGTGAAGTTCGTTCCCGGCAAGCTGGACCACCACGGGCAAACGGACCTGCTTACCCTGAGCGCTGCTGCGGCGGGCCCGGTGAGCAACCTTGCCGCGGGCACCAAGAGCATTGCCAACATCGCCCTCAAGGACGGCCGGGTGGTGCCCGTGCCCGTCGCCATCGAGGACCCGCGGCCAGTCGTTACCTTGATCAACAAGGACGTGCAGCTGGCGCCTTTGGAGCCTCCGTCGGCGATCGTGGTAAAGCTGGGTGCGCCCGATGAGCTGCCGCTCGATGGCAAGCTCACCTTTGCGCTTCGCGCGCAGACGCCCGCGACCTTTGGCAAGGGGGAGTCGGTCGAGATCGCAACGGTCGACGGGCTGGCTTCGGCTACGTTCAGCCTCGCCTCGGGCCAGCTGGTGCTCCAGGATACCCGCACCGTGATCGGCACGCTCGACCCGGCGAAAAGCCTGGGCGATTCGGCCTTTGGCCCTTTGCGGCTGCGGCCCGTGATGGCCGACGGCACGGGCGGCGACTGGCTGCCCTTGGCCACGCTGGTGCGTGTGCCGGTTCTCCAAAGCTACAGCTGCCCGCCACAAACGGCCGGGGCTGCCCCGCCGTGCACGCTGGCGGGCAGCAATCTCTTTCTGCTCGATGCCGTGGCCACCGATGCCCAGTTCTCGAACGCCGTGACGGTGCCGGAAGGCTTTGCGGCCAGTACGCTTGCGGTGCCCTACGCGAGCAACGGGCAGCTGTTCATTAAGCTGCGGGATGACCCGGCGGTGGTCAATATGCTCATGGTGGCAGCCCCTCCTGCGGCACACGCGGCCATGCGTTAGGGGCAGCGGGCGTCTCCTCCGGGCGGTCGGATCCCGTCCTTCCGCCCGGCCCACCTCATGACCTGCCCAGCCGATCAGGCGGGAGCCGAGCGAAAGCAGCAATGAGCGGAGACTTTCCCCTGCTGCTCGCGATAGAATCCGTCGTGCTTGCGTCCCTTCGAACCACTGCATGCAAGAACTGCCCTGGAGAGTGAATTGCGAAAACAGTCCTGCCTTTTGATCGGCTTTGTGAGTCTTCTTGCAGGGTCGGCTTCCATCCCCGCGCGAGCTCAGCTTTTTGACTCGATGCACGCCGAGCAGAACGCGGTGAAGTTTTCCCCCGCCGAAGCGCAGGTCCTGGCTCGGCTGGAGGCGCTTGAAAGCCTTCCCGCGGGTTCCTGGCGGTTCCACGCAGGCGACGTTGCCCATGGCGAGTCGCTGTCGCTGGATGATGCGAGCTGGCAGCAGGTGGAGCCGAAGTCCGACGCCGGCAAGGAAGCAGTGTGGTATCGCCGGACCATTGCGATTCCGAAAACGCTGAACGGGTACGATCTGACGGGCGCGCAGGTAAGTTTTCGCTTCCTTGCGTATGCGAATGGCCCCATGCCCCAGATCATCTACTTCAACGGGCGCCGCGTCGCGATGGGCGACGACCTGGAGCAGGTGCAGCTTTTTACCGACGCCAGGCCGGGCGACAAGGTGCTGGTGGCGGTGAAGCTGCTGCCCACCGTGGACATCAAGCACTTTGCCGGTGTGCAGCTGCGCATTACCTTTCCCGCGAACCGGCCCAACCCCGAGGATCTACGGACCGAGTTTGTGTCGGCCGGGGCGCTGGTGCCTTCGCTTGCGCCGGGCTCGTCGGCTGACCGGCAAAGGTTGACCACAGCCGTCAGCCAGGTCGATCTCGCGGCGCTTGACCGCGCCGACCAGGCCGGCTTTGATGCTTCGCTGCGTCGCTCGCAGGCAACGCTGATGGCGCTCAGGCCGGTTTTGCAGGAGGGCACCTTTAACCTGACGGGCAACTCGCATATCGATGCCGCATGGCTTTGGCCCTGGACCGAAA
>CALMAN010000075.1:3879-17933 GCA_937859835.1 uncultured Acidipila sp.
CGGTTGACACGGTCAAGCGGACGTTTACCTCTGCCGCTCAACTTATGTCCGAGTATCCGGCTTACACGTACTCGCAATCGGCGGCGGTTTACAACCAGTGGATGGCCGATAAGTACCCGGAGCTGAACGCGCAGATCAAGCAGCGCATTGATGAGGGGCGCTGGGAGCTGGTCGGCGGCATGTGGCTGGAGCCTGATCTCAACATGCCGGATGGCGAGTCCCTGGTGCGCCAGCTGCTGGTTGGGCAGGCAACTTTCGATAAGTTATATGGGAAGACAACCCGCATTGGTTGGAATCCTGACTCGTTTGGTTATAACTGGCAGCTGCCGCAGATCTACAAGCGTTCCGGCGTCGATTACTTTGTCACGCAGAAGATGCATTGGAACGACACAAACCAGCTGCCCCTGAAGCTTTTCTGGTGGGAGTCTCCGGACGGCAGCAAGGTTCTGACTTACTTTCCGCATGACTATGCCAACTCGAATCTTGACCCGGTTCGTTTGTCGCGGGACATGGCCACGGCGCGGGACTTCTCCCCTGGCATGAACGATATGCTGGACCTGTACGGCATTGGCGACCACGGCGGCGGACCTACCCGTACCATGCTCGACGAAGGCGAGCACTGGATGCAGCCCGACGAGGTGGTGGCGCACGAGGTATTTCGAACTGCGCAACCCTATTTCACCAGGGTAGAAGGCGAGCTAAATCCTGCCTCGCCTACCTGGAACTACGCGTCGCTCGCGCAGGGAGACACCAAGCTGCCCGACCCAGCAGCGGGGCAGATCTCTGTACCTACCTGGAAGGATGAGTTATACCTCGAGTACCACCGCGGTGTATTTACCACGCAGGCCGACCACAAGCGGAACATGCGCGACAGCGAAGAATGGCTGCTGGACGCGGAGAAATACGCGTCCCTGGCCTGGCTGGATGGTCAGACTTACCCTGGAAACGAGATAACAGACGCCTGGAAGCTGGTGTTATTCAACCAGTTTCATGACCTGGCTGCCGGGTCGGGGATCGGCATTATCTACAAGGAAGCACAAAAGGATTACAACCAGGTGCATTGGGCGTCGAACGAAGTAACCGCGAAGTCGCTGAACACACTGGCGGCGGGCGTGGATACGGCAACCAAGAACGGCGTTCCGGTGATGGTCTTCAACTCGCTCGCGTGGCAAAGAAGCGGGATCGGCGAAGTTTCGGTCCAGATGCCGACGGCCGCGCATGACGGCGTAACGCTTACGGATCAGCACGACCACGTGGTGCCTTCGCAGGTGCTTTCCAGCGATGAAAGCACGCACACTTACCGGCTTCTTTACCGGCTGGATGCTGTTCCGTCCATGGGCTACACGGTGCTTCGCGCAGAAGCGGGCAAGCACAGCTTCCCTTCTGACCTGAAGGCCTCCGGGATGACCATTGAGAACGCCTCCCTGCGCGTTACGGTCGACCCGCAGACAGGCTGCATCGTCTCGCTACTGAACAAGCGGTCGAACTTTGAAGCCATCGCCAAAGGGGGGTGCGGCAACGAACTGCAGGCGTACAAGGACACGCCCAAGGAGTACGACGCCTGGAACATCGATCCCGGTACGTATGACGTCGCGCCTACACTGCTGCACAGCGTCGACTCTGTGCAGCTTGTTGAGCAGGGGCCGCTGCGGTCGGTGATCCGCGTCACGCGCAGCTGGCAGAGCTCGAAGTTCCAGCAGGACATCACCCTGTATGAGGGCGACGATCGCGTCCTTGTGAGCAACGACATCGACTGGCATGAAACCCACATCCTGCTGAAGGCCGCGTTCCCCCTGGCAGCCAGCAGCGACAAGGCGACTTACGAGATCCCTTACGGAAGCATTGATCGGCCCACGACGCGCAACAACAGCTTTGAAAAGGCAAAGTTCGAAGTGCCGGCATTACGCTGGGCTGACCTGGGCGATAGACAGAATGGCTTCGCGGTGCTGAATAACTCCAAGTACGGCTACGATGCAGTGGGGAACCTTCTGCGCCTGACACTGCTGCGCTCGCCAACCTGGCCCGACCCTGACGCGGACCGAGAGCAACACCACTTCACGTATGCGCTTTACCCGCACGCCGGCGACTGGCACCAGGCACTTACGGTGCGGCGCGGGTATGAGTTTAACTACGGGCTGAAGGCGATGCAGGTGGAAGCGCACACCGGCTCGGGAGAAAGGGAGCACTCCTTTGCAGGCGTGGCCGAGACCAACGTCGTCGTTACGGCGATGAAAAAGACCGAGTCGGGAGATGGCCTGATCGTACGTTTTTACGAGTGGGCCGGTAAGGGCGGCAATGTCACGCTTACGGTGCCGCCGGGCGCGACCGGGGCACAGCTGGTAAACCTGATGGAAAAGCCGGAAGGCAGCGTGATCCCGGTAAGCGACAACAAGGTCACGGTCCCGGTAACTCCCTATGAGATACAAACCGTGCAGCTGACTTACAAGGCTCCTGCGGCCATGTAGTTCACCTTTCCGAGTGGCGCGGGCAAGCAGCGGCGCGCGCCACGCGGGAGTAGGAACGGCGGGACGACCCGGTTGGAGGGGAATGAAGGAAGAACTCTGGCACATCCTGGATGCGGGCACGGTGCTGATGGAGGAATTTGCTGCAGAGTTCACGCAGGTCAAAGCCGCTGTCGCCTGGGTTCCAGAAATGCTTCTGTTCGGGGCGTTTGCGGATTGGGAGCGCGCCGGCACGGTCGCCGATCCACCGCTCTCCGTCATGCGCTTTCCTTTGCAGCGCGGGTATGCACGCAAGGCTGTCCGCTCGATCTTTCCTTTTGAAGATAAGTTAATCAAGCGCATGCTCCGGCATGCACACGATGCCTCGCGAGCGCCGGTCATCTGCTCCACGCCGCACTATGCTCCTCTCGCCGAGAAGTGGCCTGGACCGGTCGTGTATCACTCAACAGACCTCACCAGCGCCTACAGCAACGTCGATCGCGACGAGATCGTTGCACTGGATCGCCGGATGTGCAGGGCTGCGCGCGTCGTTTGTCCGAACTCGCAGCAAATCGCACGGTACTTTGTGCGCGACGCAGGGTGCGACCCGGCAAAGATCGTAATCATTCCGAACGCAACCCGCGAAAGCAACTTAGTCAGCGAGCCGCTTCTCGCCCCCGGGCCGCTCCCGGCCGACATCGCGCATGTTCGCCGACCAATCGCCGGCCTGCTCGGCAACCTGGCCAACAATATGGACTGGACGCTGGTTGCCGAAGTTATCCGGAAAACGCCCGAGTTATCGTGGGTCTTTGTTGGCCCTACCTCGATGAAGATCAACAGCGAAGAGCAGACTGCCGCGCGAGCATGGTCGGTAAGTCAGGCTCACTGCACGGGAAACAAGCCCTACGGGGAACTGCAAGCTTATGCTCGCTGCTTCGATGTAGCCGTACTTCCCTATATACGAAAGGAACCAACCTATTCCGGAAGCTCGACTCGTTTCTACCAGCACTTAGCTGCGTGCCGGCCCATGGTCGCGACCCGCGGCTTTGCCGAGCTACTTGAGAAGGAGCCCTTGTTGACGCTTGTAGATACGGCACAGGAGATGGAAGAAGCGCTCCGTAATCTCAGGGAGCGTGGCTTCCAGGATGGTCTTGAGGTGGCTCGCTGGGAGGCCAGCCTTCGCGGCACCTGGAAAGAGCGTGCCAGGAGCATGGTCGCCACGCTGGCGTGAACCCGCTCATTCCCGCAAGTGACTATGGTGCTGCCGCTCGACTGCATTTCACTTGTCTGCTTCTGACCGGCGACGGTTTACTACATCAGTCGCGCCTGATGTATCGCGTCCGTGATCTGTTTGGACGAGGAAGCCTCCGGAGCCTGGGTGAAGCACTGATGAAGCGCAGCTATCTTGTGGCGATTGCCATGTTCGCGGTCGCGGCGATCCTTGCCGTCGGTACGGAGATGCGCGCTCAGTCCGCGCTCAAGATCAGCTACGGACCGAACGGGCTTCAGCAGCTCTCCTACGGTGGTCTGGTTCTTGAGGACACAAACCAGAACGGTTCCGATGCTTTTCACATATGGCACATGAAGGCAACGGACTTACAAGGAAATGTAATCTCGACCGGACAGTACGGGTGGGGCGAGAACAACAATGGGCGCAGCTGGAACAGCTCCAGCCAGACCTGGACCTACTCTTTCGTGTGGGGAACCATCACGGCGCAGTACGTGCAGCAGGGAAACGTACTGAACGTGAAAGTCACGGAGACGAATAACGCGAACTCGGGCATTATCTTTGATGGCGCAGCCATTTACCCGCTGGCGCTCCACTTCCCGCAGCTGCCCAGCGGCTTTTCGAACTCCACTTACCCGCAGGTCGCCGACAATGTGATCGGCCCCAGCGTGACCGACGCCGACTATGGGCAGGGCGCTGTCGCATCGGTGGATCCGGATGCCACCAAGCCGCTTTTTACCGGTTACCTGCCGACCGGCGCCACCAATGTTTATGCGGCAATCATCGGCAGCACCACCCCGGACGGGCTGCCCAGCTTCCAGCCGCAGCACGACCGGCATGTTAACCCCGGCCAGACAGACTCCTTCACGGTTTCCCTGCGCTTCGCGCCAAGCGGGACGACGCTTGCTTCCTTTGCTCCCGACGCCTACCAGAGCTGGAACCAGGCCTGGCCGCCGCAGGTCACCTGGACCGATCACCGCATCATTGGAACGGTGTACCTGGCGAGTTCTCCGCAGGGCAACCCGAATCAGCCCGGAGGGCCCCCGACCAATCCGCGCAACTACGTCACCGCGGCGAACGCCGGGCTTGATCTACGCACCCCGGGAGGGCTGGCACAGTTTCAGTCCCTTATCCTGCAGCAGGCCCAGAACAACGTGCAAAACCTGCGCCGGCTCAATGCACAGGGCGTGATCACCTGGGACATCGAGGGAGAGCAGTACCCGCAATCCACCTCCTACGTTTGCTCTCCCGACCAGATCGCGCAGGCTGCTCCTGAAATGGAAAGCGTGATCAGTAATCACGCGTCGCCCTACTACGGCTTGAAGCTAGACGATGCTTACTTCAAGATCATGCGCGACGCGGGCTTCAAGGTAGGTGTCTGCATCCGGCCGCAGCATTTCACCTTGAACGCCGATGGTACGGCCAGCCAGGTGTATCTAGCCGACGCCGACATCCCCTGGCAGCTCTACTGCAAGATAAAGTACGCGCACGATCGCTGGGGAGCGATGTTGTTCTACATCGATTCGACCGTGGAACCGGACGGGGTCACCCTGGATCCCAGCTTGTTTCAGCTGGCGCCGGTGGCTCTGCCCGACTCCATGATCATCCCGGAGGAGACCACAGCGAAGTATTACGCCTACACAACACCGTTCAAGAGCTTTCTCTTCCACACCGACCTCGGCACCAATCCCACCGTTTACGACTTTTACCCAGCCGCGTTCAGCGCGAATCTGATCAACGATGTAGACCCGGGAAAGCTGGCCGAATACATGCCGCAACTAGTGAACTCGGTGAAACACGGGGACATCCTGATGGTGCATGCCGATTACTGGCAGGCCAACAACAGCACGGTTCTCGAGATATACCAGCAGGCGGCGAACTCCAAGTAGGAAGCCCGCCCGGCTCGCGAATGCGACGCGGTACAGGGGCGGCGAAGTCAGGCAGCGAGCTGTTTGGACTGGATCGTTTCCTGCAGGGAGTGGAGGACGGACATCATCAGCATGGGCGAGCTGCTTTCGCGCACTCTGGTCAGGCGCAGGTGTCCGCTCCGGCCAAGGGCTATGGTAAGTTGCCACGAAGAGTCGGCGTGCGCGACTTCAATCCCTTCTTCAAACAGCTTGCCCTGCAGGTACATCTGCACGGAATCGAAGCGCAGATCGTTGCAGGCAGTGCACACAATCTGCCAGCAGGCTTCTGCTGTTTGGGCCGAGTCGAGCCGGTTGCGCAGGTCGAAAAGATACAGTTCATCCCGCATGCCGCCAAGCAGGGACTTGCGCGAGAGCATCTTGCGGGCGACACGAAACTCCGTGTACCCCAAACGGTTGACGCCGTAAAGAACCAGCACGCAGAAGACGATCACGGTTAAGCCGCGGAACTGGTAGGTGACCACGCTTTGCAGCAGGGAAAGTACTGCCGCGACGGCGCAGACTCCATACAGGATGAGGGCCACGTCGCGGGGTTTCAGCCCCCGGGCGAGCAGCCGGTGATGGATGTGCCCGCGATCGGCTTGAAAGATCGGCCGGCTACTCAGAAACCTTCTCCCGACCGAGATGCCCACATCCACCAGCGGCAAAGCCATCGCCATGATGGGAGCGGACATGCCAAACAGCGTTGCGGACTTCTGGCTCCAGATCAGACTGAAGCAGCCCAGGAGGAAGCCAATGGTCATGCTTCCGCAATCGCCGAGGAAAACCGACGCCGGGCTGAAGTTGTACCGGAGAAAAGCAAGCAGGCAAGCGGCCAGGGGGATGGTCGCCATCACCAGGCCCATGTTGTGCTGCAGCAGCGCAGCCAGCAGGACGGTGAGGGTCGCGAAGAGACCGACGCCCGCTGCCAAGCCGTCCAGGCCGTCGATCAGGTTAAAGGCGTTGGTGCAGCCGACCAGCCAGAAGATGCTCAGCGGGATCGTAAACCAGCTGGACCGGGGAACGCCGGTGAAGAGATGGATCTGCGCGCCCAGCCCCACGGCCAGCACCGCCGCCGCGACCTGGCCGCAAAGCTTCTGCCATGGCTTGATGCCGACCAGGTCATCCACAAGACCGGTAGCGAAGACGCACGCGGCGGCCGGGAGCATGGACCAGAGCAGGGACTTGTGCCGGATAAAGATCTGCGCGCCATGCGGCGCAAACGCGACCATGACCGCCAGCGCACCTGCGTACGAGAGAACGATCGGGATGCCGCCGATACGCGGGATGGGGCGGCTGTGCAGCTTACGCGTACCATCCGGGACGTCCACGATCTCCAGCCAAAGGAAAAGCTCCCGGCAGGCCGGTGTGGCGAGGAAACAAAGAACAAACGCGGTGATGCCAAGACTCAGGGGGGCGTACATCATAGTGACTCCAGGGCGGGCTGCTCGGCGGCACAGGGGACAGGTGGTTGGCGGCGAAGCGTGACCTCCGCGTCGCAAGTGGCGGCTGGCGCTCCTGCGCCAAGGATGGAACAAACACGAGCTACGCCCAGCGGGCGGTCATAGTGCTGAACCAGCGCTGCCCGGGCGCGCAGGCCGGCTGCCCGCACCTGCTCTGGACGACGCGCGAGGTCCCGCAGCAGCGCGGCCAGGGCCGGCACGTCGCCGCACCGCACATGCCAGCCGCAGCCAAAGCGCCGGATGATGCGCGCCGGCGTCGCTGCCGCCGGCCCTACGAAGAGGACAGGCCGCCCCGCGGCCAGCAATCCGTACACCTTGCTCGGCACCACGGAACCGCAGCAGCTGTCCAGCTGGGTCACCAGGCCGATGTCGCCGGCTCCGAGGCTTTCTCCCAGGCTGCTTCGCTGCGCGTACGGGCGAAACGCAACCTGCTCCACTGCCGCCCGCGTGCACAACGAGCGCAGCTCCTCGGTCCGCGCGCCCCCTCCGGCAAAGACAAAGCGGATCGGCTCCTGCCGGAGCAACTGCATCGCTCCCGAGATGGTGGCCACATCATGGGCCAGGCCAAGATTGCCGGAATAGAGCACCACCAGCTCGCCCGCTTTGCCTGCCCGTGCAACCGGCTGTATCTCCCTGCCGTCGGCCCAGTTGTCGGCGACCGAGATCTTCTCGGGAGCGATCCCCCGCGCCCGGAGCCGGTCCTTCATGCACTCGCCCAGGGCAATGATGCCGTCGGCCTCGCGGCGCGCCAGATCGGCAAGGGCACCGACCACGTGGTCCGCCAGGCCTCCGCGCCGGAAGTAGCCGAGATCGACTGCCACGTCCGGGTACATGTCCATCTCCCAGATGAAGTGCCGGGCGCCGCGAAGCCGCTTCAGAAGCGTGCCCAGCAGAGGCAGCAGCGGGGGAGTGGTCAGGGTCACGACCAGATCGGGCCGGGGTACCCGCAGCGAGCGTACCCCGGCCGAGGAAAAGAAGCTGAGATACGACAGGACGCGTCCGACGCGCCCGCGCACAAACGTGGTCGTGCGCACACGGTGCATCGTCACCGGGGGACCGTCGTGCGCGGCATCCTCCGCGTAGCTGCCGGCGCCGCAGATCACGGAAACACGGTGCCCACGGTCCGCCAGCTCGCGTGCCAGGTCGGTAAGCAGCTGGCTGGTCGCGGCTGCATCGGGCCAGAAGAACTGATTCAAGAGCAGGATGTTCATCGGACGTAAACTTCCTCGGCTACCCCGTCGAACAAAGGCTGGATGACGCGTGTTTTGACAAAGGCCGCCGGGTTGCCGGCGTGCACCTCGGAGGGAGGGATGTCGCGCGCCACGACGCTGCCGGCTGCAGCCACCGCGCAGCTGCCCAGCGTCACTCCGGGCAGCACAGTGGCTTTTGCGCCGACCCACGAGCCGTCTCCCAGCTCGATCGGTCGCACCACCAGGCCGAACGCAGGATCGCTCCAGTTATGGTTCCCCGTGCACAGGTAAGCTCCCTGCGAGATGCACACGTTGCTTCCTACCCGGACCGAGGTCAGGTTATCGATCCAGCAGCCCTCGCCGATCCAGGTGTGGTCCCCCACCGAGAGGTGCCAGGGGTACTTGATCTCGACGCGCGTCTTGATGACGACCCCCGCGCCGATGCGCGCGCCGAAGCAGCGCAGCAGGAGCACGCGCAGCGCCGAGGAAGGCACAATGGCGGAACGCAGCACAGGGAGGCCAAGAAAGAACCAGGCCGCCTGCCACAGCAGCGAACGGCCAGGCCGGTACCACGCGTTGTTGTATTTGCCGAGCTGTACCTGGCTCATCGTTGGCTCCCTCTCCTTTGCAAGTCAAAGCTGCGGGGCACAGGACCCCCGCCGATCCACGTGTACAGGTCGCGCATCTGCGCGCCCACTGTGGTCCAGGCAAAGTTGGTGCCGGCCAGTAGCCGCCCGCTCGCACCCATGGCCTCTCGCACGTGCGCGGGGCTCTCGAGGCAGGCCTGCAGCGCCCTGCCGAGCGCACTCGCATCGGGCTGTATCTCCCAGCCGGCGCCCGCGCGCGCCACCTGCGGCAGGTGGCAGCGGTCGGTCACAATGACCGGCACGCCGGCGCCCAGCGCTTCCAGGATCGCGACACTCAAGCCTTCCGAGTGCGAAGGAAGAACGAAGCAGTGCGCAGCCGCAAGCGCGCCCCACTTCCCTTCGCCTTCGAGCATGCCGGTAAAGGTCACGCGCGTACGGAGCCCGAGCGTTTCCACCCGGCGCTCTAGCTCCGCACGGGTCCCTTCGCTGTCCGGGCCGGCAAAGACCAGGTGTGCGTCCGGAAACCCGGGGGCCACCGAGCCCCAGGCTTCGGCAAGCAGGTCCACACCCTTCTTGGGGTGAAGGCGCCCGAGAAAAAGAACCAGCCGCTGCCCGCGCAGCCGGGGGAAAGCTTCGAGAAACGCGGTGCTGCTCCGGGATGCGGGCACCTCGACCCCGTTGGGGATGACAGCCACCGGCTGCCGCAGCCCGAAGCGCCGGTAGTCCTCGGCTTCCGCGTCCGTCAAGGCGTGGAGGCAGGCCGCACCGGCCAGGTTGCGCCGCTCCCACACGGCTGCGTACACCTGCTTCTTGAGCCGTTTGTTGCCAAGCGCCCAGGGCTCAAGCATGCCGTGGGCCGAGATGACATAGGGCTTCCCGAGCTGGCGGGCCAGCCGGGCACTCAGGTTGGTGCTCGAGGTCCACAGCCCGTGGATGTGGACCCCCTGAGCATGCGCCACGAGTGCGCGAAACGCGCCCGTGGGCGCGAAGCGCCGGAGTGGCCAGTAGCTGACAGCCAGCCGGGAGCTGGGGGGCAGGGGAGTCTGCTCCCCTTCAAGGCAAAACGCTGCCAGGTGCATCGCCGGGCTCCTGCCCGAGCTCGAAACGGCCCGGGCCAGCGCCGGGACCCCCGCGCTCAGCCCTCCGTACTTGGGATGGAGGTGCGAGACCACGCTCAACCAGGTACCGGCCTCAGTCTGTGCCGGGCTCCCGGTCTCGCTTGCCTTGTCTTCCAGGGTCATGTTCATGAGCTTGTTCCTGTTCTTTCGAGCGTTCGTGATCGACGCGAAGCGCGGTAGCTACGGCCTGCCTTCCCGGCGTCGTCCCGGGGTGTGGCGCAGTGTGCTCTGCCGCGGCCAGGCTCGCGGCAGCAGCGAGTCAAGCGCAAAGGATGCGGTACACCTCCGCAGCCCAGTGCTCGGGTGAGTAGCCTGCGACGCGCGCCTCCCCGCGCTGCCCCAGCGCCCTTCGCTCCTCGCTCGCCATCCCTTCCAGGCTGTGGAGGCAGTGTTCGAGCGCGCCTGGCCGGTCCGGGTCAAAGAGCAAGCCGTTTTCGCCGTCGACCAGCAGGTCCGGCGCACAGCCACAGCGCGTCGACACGATGACCGGCAGCCCGGAAGCCATGGCTTCGTTGACCACCAGCCCCCACGGTTCGCGCAGGCTGGGAAGCACAAAGGCCTCGGCAAAGGCGTACAAGGGCGCGAGGCCGGCAGCGTCCTGGTGCCCGGCAAAGTGGACATCCGCCCCGAAGGGAGACTGCGCGGCTGCCGCGGCAAGCGCAGGCTCTTCCGGACCTCCGCCGGCCAGCAGCAGGCTCCACGCGCCCCCGGCGCGCCGGTAGCCAAGGTACGCGTCGAGCAGGCCGTGCACATTCTTTTCAGGCGCCAGCCGGCCGACATACAAGAAGTAGTGCGCAGGCAGCGCGCCCCGCGCGTCCCGAGCCCGCCATCGCTGCGCCTGCTCGCGAAACGCCCGGTTATCCACCACGTCATAAAAGCCCGCGATGCGGTCGGCCGGAAAGCGGAGCGCCCGCAGGTAGCGCACATGCGCCTTGCCGCCCGCAACCGCCCAGCGAAACAGCACCCGCAGCAGCGCGGCTTTCGCTCGCTCCTTCCACCAGCTGCGCGCGTGGTCCGCCTCCGTACTTTCGGTCATCAGCACGCTTTTTGCGCCGTGGACGCGCGCCCAGGCGGCCG
This sequence comes from uncultured Acidipila sp., assembly GCA_937859835.1. Taxonomy (GTDB): domain Bacteria; phylum Acidobacteriota; class Terriglobia; order Terriglobales; family Acidobacteriaceae; genus EB88. The sequence goes on from CALMAN010000075.1 coordinate 14,888, forward strand.
CTGCCAGTGCCGGAAGCGTGTAATAGCCGGGCACCAGGACCAGTTCCGGCCGCAGCTGCGCCAGCCGTTTCCATACCGCGCGCGCCAGCCGCCACTGGCCCGCGGTCGCCCAGCTTTCTTCCGGCAGCAGGGTGTCGAGCGGCATGCCGGCGCGGCGCTCGGCGCGAAAGCTTAGCCCGGCGTGCACGCCCACGCCGCCCACCATCTCGATGCCGGCAACGCGTCCGGCCAGCCCGGGGTGGTCGAGCAGCGCCTGGAAACGAGCCAGGTGGTAGGGGTACCAGTCAATCCAGAGCACCGCGACGCGGCAGCTTCCCGCCGGGCGGCTATCCCCACCCTGCGGCCGGGAAGCAGAAAGAAGCTCGGCCTCTGCGCTAGGCATGGAGCACCTCCTCTTCTTCGGCATGAACCCTGCGCCGTGCCGGCAGTGCCGGGGTGGCCCGCTCGGCCCAGCGCCACACCAGCCAGCTTGGGATCGACAGCAGCAGCGAGCGAAAGATCACCGCTTCCATGGTTTGCATCACCAGATAGATCGAGAGCGCGGCAAAGATGGCGTACTGGCTGGTCCAGGGGCCGCCGCGGGTGACTGCCCGGCGCCACAGCGACCCGTACGCCCAGCCCAGAAACGCGATCGCCGGGATGGCGAGCCACCACAGTTCCACCCAAAGGTCGGCCACCACGCCGGGCGCCGAGCCGGCTGCGCCCACCCAGCCCAGCGCGTCCGCAAACCCTTCGCCCGTGCCGGCGTTGGTCAGCAGCTCCGGCACCCCGAAATCCGCGTACTTGGTCGGCCAGATGGCGGAAGGGATCGGCCGGACCAGAATCTGCGCCAGATAGCGGCGCATCCAGAAATAGTGGTCGCGCTCGACCGCGCTCAGGATCGAGCCCGCGCCGTAGATGTACTCGTTGCCGGTGTCCGGGGTTTCGACGATGTCGGTGACATCGGTTTTTACGTCGAAGTTCGAGCCCAGGTAGATGCTGGACCGGTTGGTCACCAGAAACAGCACTCCGTAGCCAAGCAGCAGGCCCAGGCCGGCCGTGGCCAGGATGGGCGGGCGCCGGCGGCGAGGCAGGTACCAACCCATGGCCACAATCACGATGATGGCAAAGGTCGGCCCCCGCCGCGCCATCAGCAAGGCCTGGGCCGACCAGGGCAGCCCGTAGAGCGCGATGGCGCCGAGGTTGAGCAGCCGCGCTCCGCCCGCGCCCAGCGAGGTGACGGCGAGCAGCACCCCGACCAGCATCAGGAGGCTCCCGTCGCGGACGTAGCCGCTGTCATCCCAGCCGCCCGAGTAGGACGCGCTGAAGGCATGGACGAAGCCGCCGACATTGACAATGGTGATGAGCCAGCAGCCCAGGCCGATCGCGCCGACCAGGTACGCGCCCATCGTCAGCCGGTGCGCGGCCTCGGGCGGAAGCGCAAGCGGAGGGGCGGGGCGGCTGACGCGCGCGCCCACGCTTAGGCAGGCAATCACAAACGCGAGCACCCCCAGCACGTTGATTCGCTGCACAAACAGGAGCTGGTCCGGGTTGAAAAAGCGGTCAAGGCCGTCGGCCGCCAGCAGGCGCGACGGCATCCAGGCATACAGAAAGCCCAGCATGGGCGCGATCAGCACCAGCGGGTGAAAAACGTCCCGGCTGCCGTCGAGCGCGTACAAAAGCCCGGCTACCGCGACCGCGGCCGCGGCCCACAACAGCAGTTCATACATGGCCGCCCACCTCCACCGTGTCGACTTCGCAGCCCGAGCCCGAGCCCAAGCCGGTCCGGTCCCCGGGTGGGGACGGCTCGGCCAAAAAGGGGCGTACCGCCGCGACGACACCCTCCCGAAAGCGCGCCCAGGTGAGCGACTCGGCCCGTGCACGCGCTGCCCGGCCCATCTCCCGGAGCTCGCCCCGGTGCGCAAGCGCCCACTCGATCGCGCCGGCAAGGGCGTCCGAGCTGCGCGGCTCGAGGACAAAGCCTTCGCGGCCGTCGACGATCAGGTCCGGGGCCGCGGTCGCCGTGGTTCCCACCACCGGGAGCCCGCAGGCCATGGCTTCCAGCAGCACCTGGCCAAAGCCTTCGGCAACCGAGGGCAGCAGAAACAGCTCCGCCTCCCCATAGCAGCGCAGCAGCTCGGGCTCGCTCACCGAAGGGCGCACCGTGACCTGCTCGCCGAGGCCGCGAAACAGCTCCAGCCCGTCCACCACCCGGCCGCACACCGTCAGGTGCACGGCGGAGGGTGGGAAGCGCCTCACTGCGGCTAGGAGGTAGCCAATGCCCTTGCGTTGATTGATGCGGCCCACAAAGAGCAGCCGGAGAGGGCCGCCCCGGTTCGCGGCTGCCGCCCGGGGCTCGCTTGCCGGGCGGAAGCGGGTGCAATCCACCCCGTAGGGAACCACCGTGATCGCGTCCGCGGGGGTGCCGTTGTCGATCAGGGTTTGCCGGGTAAACGACGACGCCACCAGAAAACGGCTGGCCATCCGCGTTTCCTCGACCAGGCGGCGAAAGTCCGGCTCAGGCAGGGCGAGCTCCCACTCCTGCTCGAGCGAAGCAGCGGCTTCGGGGTGGTCGCTGAGCTCCTGCCGGAGGATGCGCCGCACGCTGGCCGGGTGGGGGTGGAGCTGAAACAGCATCCCGGGTGCGCCGGAGGCGGAAAACGCCTGGTAGCCGTAGTAGCTGTAGCTGAGAAGCCCCGCGCCGGTTTGCCGGGCGAGCCGGCCGGCCCGCGTGCCAAGGGCGGCATCGGCCCGGCGCGTAGCCCCCCGCCGGGCGGCAAACGGGATGCGGGCCGGCAGCCGGTCCAGGGCAAAGACGAGCGAGCCCAGCAGCGGCAGCGTGCGGACCTTGTGCGAAGGAACCCGGGGCTCACTGCGGGCCCCCAGCGCACGGCCGAGCGCGGCAGGCAGCAGCCGGGCGAGTGCGCCCGCCCAGGGCCGGTCCGCGGGCCAGTACAGGTCGGTGACCAGGGCCTCGAGCAGCCCGGCTTCCTCCAGCGCCCGCGCCACCTGGTAGCCGTCGCGCGCGCCGCTGTGCACCACCACGGCTTTCCGTGCGGCGCCCGGG
>CALMAN010000076.1:0-3930 GCA_937859835.1 uncultured Acidipila sp.
TCTCCGGGTGGGTGGGCCGGATGGCCTCGTGTGCGTCCTGCGCATCCTTTTTGCTCTTGTACTCATTCGCCCTGGCCGGGATGTAGCGCTCCCCAAGATTGCCGGCGATCCAGTCGCGGGTGGTGGCGACGGCATCGGGGGAAACGCGGGTCGAGTCAGTACGCATGTAGGTGATCAGGCCGATGGTGCCGCCTTCGCCCACTTCAAGCCCCTCGTAAAGGCGCTGGGCGACCCCCATGGTGCGCTTGACACTGAAGCCGAGCTTGCTTGCGGCGTCCTGCTGGAGCTTGCTGGTGGTGAAGGGCGCTTTTGGGTTCTGCCGGCGCTCCCGGGTGTCCACCGAGTGGACCGACCAGGAAGCGGCGGCGGCTCCCCGCACCACGGCCATTGCCGAAGCCTGGTCGGGCATGGCGGGACCGCTCACCGTGGGGACCGCGGCGCGCTCGCCGTCGATGCCGGTGAAGCGGGCGGTGAACAGGGCCGGCTCGCCTCCGGCTCCGGCAACCTGGAGCACGGCGTCGATGGGCCAGTACTCGACCGGCTGAAAGGCCTTGATTTCCCCTTCGCGCTCGACGATGAGGCGCACGGCGACGGTTTGGACGCGGCCTGCCGAAAGCCCGCGACGCACCTTATCCCAAAGCAGCGGCGAGATCTGATAGCCAACGATGCGGTCAAGCACGCGGCGGGTCTGCTGGGCATCGACCAGGTTGGAGTTGACGGCACGGGAGCGCTCAAAGGCAGCCTTGACCGCCTTGGGCGTGATCTCGTTAAAGGTCACGCGGCTGATCGCGTTCTTTGCGACCGGGCGCAGCTGCTCTTCAAGATGGGCGGCGATGGCTTCGCCTTCCCGGTCCGGGTCAGGGGCAAGGTAGACGTGATCGGCATTGCGGGCAAGCTTCTTCAGGTGGTCCACCACCTTTTCCTTGCCGGGTATGACGATGAGGTCGGGGTGAAACGAGCCGCCGTCGAGGTCCACGCCGATCTTGTTCTTCGGCAGGTCCATGATGTGGCCTACCGATGCTTCAACAATGAAGTCGCTGCCGAGATACTTACCGATCGTTTTGGCCTTGGCAGGCGATTCGACGATCACGAGGGATTTGCTCATCGGGTTCCTTGCTTACTGCCCGCGGCAGCCTGGGCGCCTGCGGGGACACAGGGAAATTTACTGGAAGTTACCATGCACGACTCTGGGAGGCTAGCCTGGGCGGCGCTTCTGGAGGCGCCGGACGCCGAACAACGAGGTGCGCGTACTATTCCGATGCACGAAACAGAACTTCGGTGCAACCGGCCGGAGACCGGGCGCCCCTGGGCTTGACGGAACGCATGACCGGGCCGGACACACCGAAGCGGACAAACCGGGCCGGACAAACCGAAGCGGACACACCGGGCCGGACACACCGGGGCGAACGACCGGGGCGAAAGAACCGGGGCGTGGTGCGACCTAGAAGCTGCGGACAAAGTGCTTCCCCGGCAGCTGGCGGACTTTGCCGGCTAGTTCCAGTTCAAACAGCGCGGTAAACACCTCCGACGAGGAGAATTCGCCTTCCACCTGCTCCATGAGCTCGTCCAGCTGCAAGGACTCATCATGGCGTAAGACGGAAAGGATGCGGGTTTCGGTAGGCGAGCCTCCGTGTTCGGCGAACAAGGTCTCGGCGGTGCCGCCGGGCTCGGGGGCGAAGCCAGGGAGGGTTGCTTCCAGGGCAACGCGCACCTGGCTGGGCAGGTCTTCCCAAACGTCTTCCCAGGTGGCGACCAGCTTGGCGCCCTGCTTGATCAGGGTGTTGGGGCCCCAGGAGTTCTTGTTGGTGACGTTGCCGGGCACCGCGTAGATGTCGCGGTTCTGCTCAAGGGCGCAGCGGGCGGTGACGCGGGAGCCGGAATACTCGGCTGCCTCGACCACCAGCACGCCAAGCGAGATCGCGCTGAGGATGCGGTTGCGCTTGGGGAAGTTTGGGGGCGCCGGGTAGGTGCCGAGCGGCTGCTCGCTGGCGATGCAGCCGCCGGTCGCGAGGATTTGTTCGGCGAGCGACTTGTTTTCCTTGGGGTAGATGACATCGATGCCGGTGCCCCAGATGGCGACCGTGGGCTTGCCGACAGCGATGGCGCCCTTGTGGGCGGCCGTGTCGATACCGCGGGCCATGCCGCTCATGACCAGGAGGTTGCGGCTGGCCAGGTCGCGGGCGAGCAGTTCGGCCATGCCGGTGCCGTACGGGCTGGGCTGGCGGGTGCCGATCACGGCGATGCCGTGGGCTGAAAGCAGCTCCGGCTTGCCACGGACCCAGAGCACCGGCGGCGGGTCGTAGATTTCGCGCAGCCGCCCGGGGTAGAGCGCGTCGTCGCAAGGGAGAAACGTGGCACCGAGCGAGCGGAGACGCCCGGCTTCCTCTTCGGCAGCGCGCCAGGCCTGCCCGTCGGCCAAGAACTGGACCGATGGAGCGGGAAAGCGCTGCGCTTCAAGGGCCGTCATGGGGAGGCGCGCCAGCTTCAGGGCCGACCCAACCCGTTCCACCGCCTGGAGGATGCGCCGGGAGCCAAGCCCGGGTGTGAGCGCCAATGCAAGCCAGGCGAGCCGTTCCGGATCCTCGGCCGGCGCCGCAGGCCCGGGCGTGACCACGGCAGGTGCGGGCAAGGGCGCAAACAACGGGGCAGGGGACACGGTGTACCTCGGAAGTTACCGGGAGGCTACCCTCCTCTCCCCGTTGTCACAAGTGCCGAAAGTACCGTGCGGAGGCGCGCCGGGCGCGCGCTTGTGCCTTGCCGGGAAAGACGTCCACTCACGGCAGGGCGGACAAGGGCCGGTGTGCCTCGCCCGGCTGCGGGGACACCGGGAGCTTGCGGAAATTTCGGGAGCTTAGGGGTGCCGGAAGCGGAGCGAGGCTAGCGGTCCACCATTTCCCGGTCCAGCGCGTACTGCATAAGGGTTTCGAGCGAGACCACGTGCAGGGCCGCTTCGTGGGTCGCGGCCAGCACGATGGGCGGCGCGACCCCGTGGCGTTCCGCTTCGGTCCAGCGCATCACGCACAAGCACCAGGGGTCGCCCGGCTTGAGCCCCCCAAAGCCCTGCCGGGGTGTCGACAGGTCGTTGCCGCGCGCTTTGGAAAACTCCAGGAACTCCTGCGTGACCACGGCGCACACCACGTGCACCCCGAAGTCATCCGGACCGGTTTCGCAGCAGCCGGAACGATAGAAGCCGGTCATCGGATCCCGCCCGCATGTTTCAAGCACGCCGCCCAGTACGTTGCGCGCCGCTTCCTTGTCCCGTGCCATACGCCCTCCCTTACTGATCCTGATACGCCTTTCGGCTAACCTGTTGCAAGGACCTTTCCATGCCGACTCCACTGTCGCTGCCGCCGACCAAACCGCTCGACCAGATGAACCGGCTCGGCGACATGTGCCGGTTCCCTGCCCTGGTAAACGCGGGAGCGACCCTGAACGTGCTGCTGACGATTGCGGCAACCCTGATCGTGTTTGCACGCTTTGGGGCGCTGCCCTGGGCGCTTCCCTGCTGGATCGCCGCCGTACTGTTCCTCAATCTGATGCCCGTTGCCATCCTGCGCGTCATCGGCTGGCGCGCCGGGGAACCGTACCCGTTTGTGGAGCAGATGAACTTTTCCGGAGACCAGCACCGTTTTCCGGACTGGGTGTACCTGGCCGCCTCGGCCAACATGGCGTTTTGGATCGCGCTGGCCTGGTGCGGTTTTGCGGTGCTGCCCCCGGCAACCGCGCTGATCGCCGTGCAGCTGCTGGCGCTGCTGTGCACCTTTGCCCCGGTCTGGCTGCGGCCGCTGCGCCAACGCGCCGCGTGAGCGAACCCTTCCGCATCGCGGCGATCGACTTCCTCAACCCGGCGCCCTTGATGTGGAACTTTGAGCACCCGCCGGTGGCCGAGCGGCTCCGCCGGCGGTACACGGTGCTGAGGATGAGCCCGGC
>CALMAN010000076.1:3940-7813 GCA_937859835.1 uncultured Acidipila sp.
CATCCTCAGCACCGTGTACCGCCGGCGGAGCCGCTCGGGGAAGCAAGCGCGGACATCGGGCTGATCCCGATCGGCGCCTATGCAACCACCCCGGAGCTGCTCGTCATCCCCGGCTGCGCCATCGCCTCGCTGGGCGCGATCCGGTCCCTGCTGCTGATCCTTCGCGGCAGCGAGCGAGGGGGCTTGGAGGGGGGAGACCTGCCGGACCTCGCGCCCCCGACGCCGGGGGAGCTCGCGCGCATCGAAACGGTCGCGCTGGACACCGCTTCGCGCACCTCGGCGATCTACACGCAGATTCGTTTCCGGAAGTTTTGGGGCCGGGCACCCCGCTTTCTGCCGCATGCGCCGGAGCTCGAAGGGATGCTCGCGGCCTCGGACGCGGCGCTGCTGATCGGCGACCCGGCGCTCCTTGCGCTGCGCGACCGGGCAGCCCGCCGGGCGCGCACCGGGGAGGCTTTGCGCTACCTCGACCTCGGCCACCTGTGGTACGAGGCGACCGGGGCAGCCTGGGTTTCGGCGTTCTGGGCGGTGCGCGGCGCGGCGTTCGGGCCGCTCGCCGCCGGGGAGCGCGCGGCCCTGGTCCGGGACTTCGAAGAATCGCGGGACGCGGGGCTGGCGCACCTGCCGGAGCTGGTGCGCGCCTGGGCGCCGCGGCTCGGCCTCGCGCCTGAAACAGTGCGCGCGTATCTCACGGCAAACATTCGCTACACCCTGGATGAGCCGGCCATCGCGGGGGTGCGGCGCTTTTTTACGGAAGCGCACGCGCTGGGGCTGCTGCCTGAGGTGCCCGCTCTCCGTTGGGCCAGCTAGCCGGCGAAGGGTTAGCTGCCGGGGCGAAGCTTTTTCCATCGCCGCTGCTATGTTTACGACCGGGCCTTCCGGCTGCGCCCGCGCAAAGGTGTACGGGGCGGCAGAAGCGGTGAAATGAAAAGAGCCGCCGCACCCGATTTGCGCTTCCAAGTAAACGCCGATGCCGCGAACTCCAGCCGTGTTTCTCCTTGCCCTGCTCCAAAGCGCCGCCGCGAACGGCGCACAGCAAGCCCAAAGTTTGCACCTTCCTCCCTGGCTTGTGCACCTGGGGCTGCCGGGGCTTGGGCTGATCTCGTTTCTGAATGCCGCCCTGGTTTCCGTGCTGCTGCCCGGGAGCGGCGATCTGCTGCTGCTTTTCCTGGCAGCTGAACACGCCGCCGACCCGGTGGTGCTTACCCTGATTGCGACGGTTGCGAGCGGCCTGGGCGGCTACACCACCTGGAAGATGGGCCAGGTGGGCGGCGAGCCGATGCTTCAGCACTTTGCGCCCCGGCGCCTTCTGAAGCCGATGAACCGGTGGATGCGCAGCCACGGCTTTTTGACCATCGCGACCAGCGCCGTGCTGCCGCCGCCGCTTCCGCTGGCGCCCTTGCTGCTGGGCGCCGGCGCCCTGGGCGCGTCGGTGCGGCACTTTCTGTTTGCGTTCGGGCTGGGGCGACTGCTTCGCTTCGGCCTGACGGTGTGGCTTGGCGAAGTCTATGGGGGAGCGGTTCTGCAGTCGTGCAACCTCCACCTGGTGAAGTGGTCCGGGATCATTTTGTGGACAACGGTCGCGATCATGGTCGGGGCGACGCTGTTCGGCATCTGGCAGTTCCGGAAAAGCAAGCGGGCCTGGGACCTGGAGCGCGCACGGCCCCGGGCCGAGGCGCTGCCGCAAAACTAGCCGAGGGCGTCCCGGCCTCAGTCCAGCTCCCAGCGCAGCAGCGTGGCGCCGGCGGTAAAGCCCGCGCCCACGCTGGCCAGCAGCACCATGTCGCCGCGGTGCAGCTTGCCTTCTTCCCGGGCCGTGCCCATGGCCAGCGGCACGGTGGCCGCGATGGTGTTGCCGTAGCGGTCGATGTTGATCAGCACGCACTCCATGGGCATGCCCAGCCGCTGCGCGGTCGACTCGATGATGCGCCGGTTGGCCTGGTGGGGGATAAAGCAGGCCAGGTCTTTGCCGGTCAGGTGGTTGCGGACCAGCACTTTTTCCGCGATTTCGGCCATTTTGCGCACGGCAAACTTGTACACGGTTTGCCCGTCCTGGTAGACGAAGTGCTCCTTGTTGGCCACCGTTACAGCCCCGCGAGGGCGGAGGCGGCCGCCTGCCGGGAGGCGCAGGGCCGGGGCGCCGGAGCCGTCGATCTCGTGGGCGTAGTCGAGCAGCCCCTGCTCGCTTTCGCCGGCCGGTTCAAGCAGCACCGCGCCGGCGCCATCGCCGAACAGGATGCAGGTGCTGCGGTCGGTGTAGTCGATCATGGTGCTGAGGGTGTCGGCGCCGATGACCATGACGCGCGACTGCGCGCCGCTTTCGATCAGCTTTGCGCCTACCTGCAGCGCGTACAGAAACCCGGAGCAGGCCGCGCCCAGGTCGAAGCCCCAGGCGTGGTGAGCGCCGATCTTCTCCTGCACCAGGCAGGCGGTGGACGGAAACGGCATATCGGGCGTAACGGTTGCGACGATGATGACCTCGACGGCCTCGGCGTCCAAACCCCGGTCGGCCAGGCAGCGCCGGGCTGCTTCGGCCGCCAGGTCGCTGGTGGCGACACCGGTTTCGGCGATGTGGCGCTCGCGAATCCCGGTGCGCTCGACGATCCACTGATCGGACGTGTCCACCATTTTTTCAAGATCGGCGTTGGTGAGCACGCGGGGTGGAACAAAGGTGCCCAGGGCGCTGATCTTGGCGCGCTGAAGGGAGCGCGGCGGGCGGGCCAAACTCAAAGCAGTCTCCGTACCAGAGAAAGTGGGGCGAACGGCTCTGATTGTCTCCGACAGGGAGCGGGCTGTCGAATAGAGCGGAGGCAAGCTATGTACCGGGAAACCTGCTGCGCACGCACGAGCCCGTTGCCGTTGCTTCCTTCCGGACCTGGCGGGGTTGGCGGGATTGCGCCGCGCAGGGCCCGGCACAGCATCGAGTTTAGCATCGGGAGTTTCCGGAGGCGAGGGGTGCGTCGGCCCCGGTCGTTTCCTGATGGCTGGCCCAGTCGTCTCCTGATGATCGACACGATTGTCCTCCCGATCGTCCTCCCGATCGTCCTCCCGATCCTTGCCCCAACCGTTACCGCGACCCGTCGGCGCCGGCGCGCGCTACAGGTCGCAAAGGGCCACGGCGCCGGCAAGCCCTGCCAGAGGGTCACCGGCCGGGATGAACTCGTGGGCAACATAACCGGGGAAGTCGAGCTCGAGGAGGGCCCGCATCAGGCCCAGCCAGCTGACCTCCTGGAGAGGGCCGTCCAGCTCGTGCCGGCCGGGAACGCCGCCGGTGTGGATGTGGGCCACCACGTCGCGGTTGGCGCGCAGGGTTTCGATCAGGTCGCCTTCCATGATCTGCATGTGGTAGGCGTCGTACAGGATCTTGATGCGGGGCGAAGCGGCGGCCCGGACCACCGGCGCGGCCCAGGCCATGTGGTCGGCCATGTAGTGGGGGTGATCGCGCTTGGAGTTCAAAACCTCCATGCACACCGTCACCCCGTGCGCTTCGGCGATGGGGGCGATGCGCCGCAACCCGGCCAGGGTGTTGCGGGCCCCTTCGTCATCGCTGAGCGTGCCGTCCGGGCTGGTCCTGAGGCCGGAAAAGGTGATGACGTTGGGAACATTGGCCCGCTGCGCGAGCGGGATGCCCGCGGCCAGGCCGGCCACGATGGCGTCGTGGTTGGCGGTGCGGTTCAGTCCCTGGTTGATGGCGCCCCCACCGGCGTAGCCCATGGTGCAGCGCAGCCCGTACCGGGCGGGCACGGCGAAGTCGTCCGGCTCGAGGAGGTCAACGCCCACCAGGCCCAGGGCCGCGGCGTGCTCGCAAAGCGTGGGGAGGGTCCAGGACGGGTAGCACCAGCGCGCCACGGACTGGCGGATCCGGCCCCGGCG
>CALMAN010000076.1:7913-13714 GCA_937859835.1 uncultured Acidipila sp.
GCCTGGGCGTGCCCTCCATCAACAAGCGGCAGCGACGCGGAAGCCAGGATGCCGCCCAGCAGCGTTCTCCGCGTCATCTCGCCGGAGGGCGCGCTTTCAGCTCCGTGTGCACTGCGCAGGCTGGTCATGCTGCCTCCTGGCATGGGAATGCTTCGGCTAAACTAACTGGGTGCAGTCTAGTCTTCCCATCGCTCCTGTGCCCGCGGCTCCGGTCAAGATCGGCTTTGTTTCCCTTGGTTGCCCCAAGAACCTGGTGGACAGCGAGGTGATGATGGGCTTGCTGGAGCGCGCCGGCGCCGAGCTGACAGCCGACACCGCCTCGGCCGATGTGCTGGTGGTGAACACGTGCGCGTTTATCGATGCGGCCAAGCAGGAGTCGGTGGACAGCATCCTGGAGATGGCGGCGCACAAGACCGGGGGCCGCGCGCAACGGCTGGTCGTTGCCGGCTGCCTGGTGGAGCGCTACCGCGACGAGATCCGGCGCAACATCCCGGAGGTGGATGCCGTGGTCGGCACGGGCGAGCTCCACGCCATCCTGGCCGCAGCCGGCCTCAGCAGCCCGCCGTCGCCGGCGGAGATCGCGCCCTCGCCCTTCCACATCCTCGACGCCGCGGCGGCGCCAGCCACCGTGTACCCGGCAGCCGAAAGCACTATCGCAAGCGCGATCGCCGCGCCGGTTCGGAGCCGGCCCGCGGGCGAGCGGCGCGAGCAGCAGGGCCGCTTCGCGCGAACGGGCTGGGACGGGGCGGAAGCTTCGCCGCTGCCGACCTTTTTGTACGACGACCAGACGCCCAGACGGCTCGCGACCGGGCGCGCTTCGGCGTACATCAAGATCGCGGAAGGCTGCGACCACCCGTGCTCGTTTTGCGTGATCCCCAACCTGCGGGGCAAGTTCCGCTCGCGAGGGATCGAGTCGATCGTCACCGAAGCGCAGCGGCTGCTGGCGAGCGGCGTGCGCGAGCTGACGCTGATCGGCCAGGACACCACCTGCTACGGCGAAGACCTGGGTTTGCGCGACGGCCTGGCAACGCTGCGCGACCGCCTGGCCGGGCTTGGAGGGCTCGACTGGCTGCGCTTCCTGTACACCTACCCGAACCGGATCACGACCCGCCTGCTTGAAACCATGGCGCGCCACCGGAACATCTGCCCCTACCTGGACATGCCGCTCCAGCACGCCTCGGCCACGGTGCTGAAGCGAATGCGCCGGGGCGGGAGCGCGGAGATCTTTCTGCGCACGCTGGAACGGGCGCGCTCCCTGGTGCCCGGCCTGGTGGTGCGGACCGGCTTTATTGTCGGCTTCCCAGGCGAAACCGATGAGGAGTTTGGGGCGCTGAAGGAGTTTGTCCGGGAGGCGCGCTTTGACTGGATGGGGGTGTTTACCTACTCGGACGAGGAAGGCGCAACCGCCTTCGGCCTAGGCGAAAAGGTGCCGCGCCGCACGGCCGAAGCGCGTCGCCGCTCGCTGATGAAGCTCCAGCAGGGGATTTCGCGGGCAGGCAAGCAGGGCTGGGTGGGCCGGCGGCTCCCCGTGCTGGTGGAAGGGCCAAGCGAGGAAACGCCTTTGCTGTGGGAAGGCCGCTCGGCGCTCCACGCGCCCGAGATCGACGGCAAGCTTTACCTGAACGACTTTGGGGAGCATGAACAGCTGGTGCCGGGCTCCTTGTACACCTGCGAGATTACCGAGGCGCACGACTACGACGTGGTGGCGCGGGTGTTGTGATGCCGAAGGCTGGAGCAAGCAAGATCAAGCCCCTGCGCTGCCCCACGTGCGGCACGCTGGTCACCGTGGCGGACCCCGAGTTTCCTTTTTGCTCGGACCGGTGCCGCGTGATCGATCTGGGCAAGTGGGCCAGCGGCGCTTACCGCATCTCCTCGCCGGTGCATGACCCGGAGCTGCTGGACGAGTTGGACGGCCTGCGCTCGGAAGCAAAGCAGCGCGACCGGGATCGCGGCGAGAATGGCTGAGGGCGTGGCCCGGCTGCCGCGCACACCCTGGGCCTGGACGGTTGCCACGGTGTTCGGTACCGGCTTCCTCAAGCCCGCGGCGGGCACCTGGGGCTCGCTCGTCGCGGTGCTTCTGTGGCTCGTTTACAACTTCCTGGTGGCGCCAAGCCCTCCAGCGCTGCGAGCGGCGACCCTGCTTGCCGCGCTGCTGGCGCTGGTTTCCGGCATTCCGGCCGCGTCGCTGGTGGAGCGTGAATCGGGACGGGAAGATCCGGGCCACGTGGTGATCGATGAAGTTGCCGGGCAGTGGATCGCGCTGCTCGCCTTTTGCGGCTATGGCCGGGCGAACTGGGGCCACGCCCTGCTGGCGCTGGTGCTGTTTCGCGTTTTTGACATCTGGAAGCCCGCGCCGGTGCGCCAACTGGAAGCGCTCCACGGCGGGACCGGCATCATGATGGACGACGTGGCGGCCGGCGTGTACGCGCTGCTCGTGGGTGCGCTTCTTGATGCGCTCGTTGGCCACTGGTGGTAGCCCGCGGGGCGGCCGGGGCGGAACTGCTGAGGAGAGTCGGGCCGGCCAGGGACGCGAGCGAAAGGGAAGCGGGCCAGGTTCGAGATAGCTCCGGACCAAGTTTGAGCCAGGTCTGAGCCAGGTCGGGGCTAGGTCGGGGCCAGGTCGGAGCCAGGTCGGGGTCAGGTCTGGGCCAGGTCTGGGCCAGGTCGGGGTCGGCTCTGGGATCAACTTCGGGCCGCCCGGCGCCCGTCCCGGCTCGGCACATTCGCTACAGTAGAAGAAGGATGACACCCGACGCGCCCAAGCCCCTTGCTACCCCTGCCCCGCGCATCACGCGGGTTCACCCGGTCGCGGCGCTGCCGGGGGCGGAGATTCATGTGCACGGCGCCGGGCTTTCGCCGGTGGCGGGCCGGCTGCCGGTAGCCATGCTGGGCGAGCTGGCAGCGCACGTCCTGCTGAGCCGTGAGGAGCGGCTGGTGCTGCGCGTTCCCGAGGAAGGCGAGCCGGGCCTGCTGCGGGTGCTGCGCAACGGCGCCCAAAGCAACAGCGTGTCGGTGGATGTGGCGCGGCTGCTGGCAACAGGGCTGCATCAGGTGGCCAACCCGGCCATTGACCTCCAGGGCAACGTGTATGCAACCTTTTCCGGCGCGCGCGGGCAGGAAACGCCCGTGTCGGTTTTTCGCATCGCGCCTTCGGGCGAAGCGGCCCCCTTTGTCACCGGCATCCTGAACGCGACGGGACTGGCGGTGGGCCCCGATGGGTACCTGTACGTTTCCTCGCGCAACGACGGCAACATCTACCGGGTTTCGCCGGGTGGGGCGGTCTCGACCTACTCCGAAGGCATGGGCATTGCCACCGGCATTGTGTTTGACGGCGCGGGAAACCTGTATGTCGGCGACCGGAGCGGCACCATTTTCAAGATCGCGCCCGACCGGCAGATCTTTGTGTATGCCACGCTGGAGCCGTCGATCTCGGCCTACCACCTGGCCTTTGGGCTGGATGAGCGGTTGTACGTTGCCGGGCCTACCCCTTCAAGCTACGACACCCTGTACGCGATTGGGCAGGACGGTACGGCGGCTGTGCACTACCGCGGACTGGGCCGGCCCCAGGGCATCGCGCTCGATGTTGCCGGCAACGTGTACCTTTCCGCGTCCATGGCGGGGCGCCGGGGCGTGGTGCGGATCGCGCCCGACAGCACGGCGGAACTGGTGGCCTCGGGCAGCGGCATCGCGGGATTGGCGTTTCTTCCCGGGGGAGACATGGTGGTGGCCACGGCGAATGCCCTGCTTACCCTGCCCCTGGGAGTGGAAGGGCTGCGGCTGTACTAGGGCGCGCGAACACTGCGCCCCGCCCCGCGGGCGACCCGCAAACACTTCCTTTTCCCCCGCGCACGGCCGGCACGCGGCCTGCATCTGATTGCAAGCGGCAAGCGAAAGACCCTATGAACTGTGACATCATCGCGGTCGGCTCCGAGCTGCTGACACCGTACCGCCAGGACACCAACTCGCTGTACCTGACCGCGCAGCTGAACCAGCTGGGGGTTCGGCTGTCGGCCAAGACCATTGTTGGCGATCGCCGCGAACACCTGGTGAGCGCGGTGCGCCATGCGCTGGAGCGCGCGGACATTGTTATCGTGATGGGCGGGCTGGGCCCGACCGAGGACGACCTGACGCGGGAAGCCGTTGCCGAGGCCCTGGGACTGCGGCTGCGCCGCAACCAGGAGATTGTGGCCGCGCTGTATGCACGCTTTGCTGCCCGGCGCATCCAGATCACCGACAACAACACCAAGCAGGGCGATGTACTGGAAGGCGCCGAGCCGCTCGCGAACAGCGCGGGCACCGCCCCGGGGCAGTGGCTCGACACCGTGTACGGCGACCATCGCAAGCTCGTGGTGCTGATGCCGGGGCCGCCGAGCGAGCTGAAACCGATGTTCACCGAGCAGGTGCTGCCGCGTTTGCGCGAAGCCATCCCCAGGCGGCACTTCGCGTCGCGCACGCTCAAGGTAGCGATGATGGGCGAGTCGGCCTGCGACCAGCGCATTGCGCCGATCTATACCCGCTACACGGACGTCGAAACCACCATCCTGGCGCACCTGGGCGACATCCAGCTGAACCTGATTGCGACCAAGCCGACGCTGGAACAGGCCCAGGAGCGCGTGGACGCGCTGGCCGGGGCGATCGAAGAAGAGCTCGACGACTTTGTGTACTCGGCCAATGGCGAGCCCTTGGAGCGCATCGTGCTGAACCACCTGGAGCTCGTCGGGGCGACGCTGGCGGTAGCCGAAAGCTGCACCGGCGGGCTGATCGCGCAGCGGCTTACGGGCATCCATGGGTCGTCGCGGTCGTTTCTGGGCGGGGCCGTGGTGTACTCGAATGCGTTGAAAACGCTGTTTGCCGACGTGCCCCCGGAGATGATCGCGAGCGAAGGAGCGGTAAGCCGGGACGTGGCCGCGGCGCTCGCGACCGGCATCCGCAACCGGGTGGGCAGTACGCTGGGGGTAGGCGTGACCGGCATTGCGGGCCCAGGCGGCGGCTCGGACGAAAAGCCGGTCGGCCTGGTGTACATCGCGGTTTCAGATGGGACGGAAACCGAAGTGCTGGAAAAGCACTTTGCCGGCGACCGCGACCGGATCCGGCAGTATGCCGCGCAACAAGCGCTGGACCTGGTGCGGCGGACCCTGATGACGCGGCGCTAAGCGGGTTCCTGGCGGCGAGTTCCTGAACGCACGCAGCCGCGCGCGGCGGCCGACTAACCCCTGAACGCACGCAGCCGCGCGCGGCGGCCAACTAAATCCTAGCCGCATGCGGCGGACGGCACCCCGAACCGCACGCGCGCCGCACAAGTCCGCCGCGCTTGCGAAGGGTGAGGTCGTCGGCGGCCCGTCGGCGGCCCGTCAGCGCGGCCGGCCGGCCGGGGTGCTGGTCCTGTAAAAGCCATACAACGCCCGGTACGGCACGCGCGTGGTTTTGCCCAGGTGAGCAGGGTCGCAGCCTGAAGGGGGCGCCGCCCCACCGTGGGTTTCCGAGCGGCGCACCCACACCACGGACGAAAGAAACCCCTTCTCTTCGCCCAGCGGACTGGCCGCAAGCAGCAGCCAGGGCACACTGCCCGGTTCGGTCGCAGCCTGCGCCACCACCACCTTGCCCGAAACCGCGCTGCCGTCGTTCCAGCGCCACATCGGCCCGGCCGCATGGATACCCAGCTCGGCGTGCGTTGCCGGGTCGAGCAGCTTCGCTTCCGGCGCCCGGAGGGTCCAGCGGAAGGCGGCGTCGCGGTGGGTGCAGTCGTAGATCTGCACGCCCTGCCCAACCACCTGGAGGAGCAACGGCGCGCCCACTGGGAC
>CALMAN010000077.1 GCA_937859835.1 uncultured Acidipila sp.
CCCCCCCCCCCCCCCCCCCCCCCCCCCCCCCCCCCCCCCCCCCCCCCCCCCCACGCCTCGCCGATGCCCGCGCTGGCGCCGGTGATCAGAACCGTCTGCCCTCGCAGCGCGCTCATACGGCCGGCAGTCCTTTCGATTCGCTCCGTACCTGTTTCAGGTACCCGGCAGCCCAGTCTTCCCCGCCGTCCCCGGCCTGCTCGGCGGCATTGAGCTGCTGCTGGAAGATGTCTGCCAGTGGCGTCCGGGTCGCTGTTTCCTTGGCAGCCTCGCGAAACAGGCGGGTGTCCTTGATCCCCAGGCTGACCGTGGCCGCGGCTTGCTCGGGCGGGTGGAGCATGAGCTTGCCGTAGTTTGCGTAGAGCGGCGATTGGAAGAGTGCACTGTTGATGGCCGCGAGAAACAGATCGGGATCAACGCCGTGTTCTTCGGCAAAGGTGAAGCTTTCCGACAGGGAAGCGATCATGGCGGTGATCAGGAAGTTCCCGGCCAGCTTGGCGGCGTGCGCCAGGCTCGGGCGCTCTGAAATGACCGTGATGCCGCGGGAAAAGGTTTCAAGCACCGGGGTGATAGTGGCCAGTGCTTCGTCCTTCCCACCCGCAACGATCCATAACTTGCCTTCCGCTGCGAGGTGGGGCCGGCCAAACACCGGCGCGCCTACGTACGCCTGCCCCCGCGCCGCATGCTCCTTTTCAAGCCGCTCGGCCAGGTCGACGCTGATCGTCGACATGGACACGTGCACCGCGCCGTCCGGAATGGCCGGGAGCGCGCCCTGGTCGAACAGGATGCTGATCAGCGCCTTGTCGTCGTGCACCATCGTGAACACAGCGCCGGCGCCGGCAACTGCTTCGGCAGGAGAGCTGGACGGGGTGGCTCCAAGAGCCGCGAGAGGCTCGGCCGCCCCCGCCGTTCGGTTCCAAACAGAAACTTCATATCCTTTTTCAACCAGCAGCCGGGCGAGATGGCTGCCCATGTTTCCGAGACCCAGAAAAGCAATCCGCATGCGACGCTTCCTCCTTCTCCAGCGCTTTGGATGCACGAGGAACCGCGCGGACGGGCAAAAGAAAGAGACCGCATGAAAGCGGTCTCTTCTGTACGTCTGCTGAGCTGGGCCGCGCAGCTACTGTTGCGGCGCCTGGGCGGAGGTTGGCGCGGCCGTGCCCCCGGCTGGCTCGGCCTGCTGCTGCAAGCCGATCGCGTCGCCGGAAACCACCAGCTGCACGCGGCGGTTCTGCGCCCGTCCGGCCGCGCTGCTGTTGTCGGCTACGGGGTCATTCATGCCGAAGCCGCTGGCCGTGACGTTGGAAAGCGGCACGCCCTGGCTCACCAGGAAGTCGCCGACGGCTTGCGCGCGGTTCTCGGAAAGCTTTTGGTTGTACTCTTCGCCGCCCACGTTATCCGTGTAGCCTTCAACCTGCAGCTTGAGCCCCGGGTAGGCCTGGAGGATGCCGGACACCTTCGCCAGCTTGACCTGCGCGTCTCCTTTCAGGGAGTACTTGCCGGTATCAAACAGCACGTCCGACATGTTGACGATCAGGCCGCGCGCGGACTCCTGCGTATTCAGGACCGCATTGAGCTGGTCGCGCAACCGCTGGCGCATCTGCGCGGTCTGCTCGGCGGCCTGCTGCTGTGCCTGGCGTGCGGCGGCAGCCTGGGCCTGGGCCTGGGCGGCCTGGGCCTCGGCCGTGGCTCGCTCCGCGGCGGCCTGCTGGGCCTGAAGCTGCGCCTGCTGCGCCTTCATCTGCGCCTGCTGGGCTTCCAGAGCGGATTGTTGGGCCTGCTGCTGGGCCTGCTCGCGGTCCTGCTGCTGGGCCGCGTCGTCCAGCTCCTTTTGCCGGCGAATGGCGATTACGCGCGAGTCCTCCGCCGACTGCACGGCTTCCCGCGCGTAGGTGATCTCCTGCTTGCGCTCGCTTTTGCGCGTGTCCATCGCCTGCGCGTTCTGGAGGTTGAGCAGCGCTTTCTGGAAGGTGTCGTTGGCCAGCTTATCGGCCCCGGCGGCCCGCGCAATCTGCACCGCGTTGATCGCCTCGTACAACTCGAGCGGCGACTGGTCATTGCGCGTGATCGGATTTTGCACCGTGTCCGCGCCGCTCGTGGTGGTCGCGTACGCGCTGCGGGGCAGCAGGGAAGCGTGGGCGTTGACCTGCTCGATGATGCCCTGGGTCTTGTCGCGCAACACTTCGTTCTACATCACCACCAGCTCGCTCGGCAGGCTCACGTCAAAATACGGCTCAGCGGTAACAATCAGCGCAAAGGCCTGGAGGTTGGTCGTGACCTTGATGTCGCACTTATCGCCGCCCCCGGTCGGCAGCACCTCGCCAAGCGCCTGCGACTGCCCTTCGGGCGTGATCGCCCACAAGACGTAGGTCAGGTATTGCACGCCGAAGCCGTTGGCCGGCTTCAAGCCTTCGAAGTGCGCGTTGATCGAGATCTGGCCCTTGTTGCTTTCAACCGTCGCCGCACCCTTGGCCAGCGGCAGCAGGGGCGTCCCGGCAAAACCTATCCGCGTCGAGCCGCTGCGGTGAAAGTAGTTGATGGCCGGGATGTCACGGCTGACCACCTGGATCTTGTAGACGGGGATACCATTTCGGATCGTAGACGGCCCTTGGTCCTGGGGGAAGCGATCCGTTGCCGTCGGGTTGGGTACCTGTGCGTGCGCGGCGGCGGCGAAAGCTCCGATCAGAAGCAGGGCGGGGGCGTGTTTTAAAAGCTTCGAGTTCATGTTCATCCATGCGTTCCCTGCCGCGCGTCCTTGCGGGCAGTTACTGTTTTTGAGTAGCTTTCAACAAGAAAGATGCACCCGTACTGGGCAGAGAGGTCTGCTTACGCAGCGCGTGTAGAACAACACAGCGCCCTGGGCGAGCCTTGCTAGGGCTGGTCGCCGGGCGGAACGAGTTTGTGCGCGATGGCGAAGATGGCTAGCTCCAGGCGTGTTGAGATTCCAAGTTTTTCAAAGGTGTTCGAAAGGTGGCGCTTCACTGTTTCCTCGCTCAGGTTGAACTTTTTTGCGATGTCCCGGTTGGAGTAGCCCTTCACAATCAGCCCCACCACTTCCAGTTCGCGCCGGGTCAGATGGAAGCGGTCGTTCTGCTCCTGCTTTACCTGCGCGCGAAGCTCGGCCAATACGCCGGCCAGGTGTTCGATCCTGCGCCCTTGCGCCCAGTAGTAGCCGTCTGCAACGGCCAGCAACGCCACCGCGATCTGCTCCGTGAGCGCGCTTTTGAGCACGATGCCGCGCGCGCCGGAGTTGAAGGCTTCGGCGAGCGGCTCGGACTCAATCGCGCCGGTCAGCAAAACAACACCTGTTTCCGGGCTGCGGACGCATACCTGGCGAATCGTTTCGGCGCCTGCCGTATTCGGCATTTGCACATCGAGCAGCAGGATATCGGGACGGAGTTCGACCGATTGCGCGAGGGCCTGGGCGCCGTTTTCAGCCTCCGCGACCACCGTGAAGTACCCGTGGGCCGCAAGCACGTTGCGCACGCCGATGCGCACCACCGGGTGGTCGTCGGCAACAATGACGCGCACCGGCGACTCCCGGCGGGCAGGCTCCTGCATCCGGGGCGAGCCGGGATCGGCGTTCATAGCTGGAGCCGCTCGCCGCGCAGAATCTGCTCGAGCAGGTCGCAGCCCCGGTGCAACTCCCCGAGCAATCTCCGTGGATCCTGATCGGCCGGTGCTTGTTCCAACTCTCCGGCGAGAGCTGCGATCGCCTGGGCGCCAAGCATCCCGGCGGTACCGCGCATGGTATGTGCCAGTTCAGGTACGCTCGCCCGTTCCGCGAGCAGCGCATCGATGCGCATCCGGGTTTGTTCCAAAAACTCGCGGTAAATTTGTGTCAGAACTTCCGGTGTTAATAACTCCCGCAGCGGCTCAAACGTAAGTGGGTCCAGCACGGAGTCAGGCTGAGGAAAGCTCGCATCCCCACGCCGTGGCATCTCCGGTCCATGGTGATGGGGTGCCTGCATACCGGGAAGATACCGTATTTGGAAGCCAGGGCCGCATTACGAATGTAATTCTGGAGAAGATAGGCGCCCATCGGTGTACCACGTGTGCGCGCAAGCCTTGCTTCTTGCGGCGCTCGGTTGCACTGCAAAGTTGATACAGTTCGCTCATGGAGCCCTCCGAGTTCGAGCGCGTGTGGCAGGAGCTGGAAGCCCTCCGTGAGCGCGTGCGCCGCCTGGAAGCAGAGCGCCCGCAGGCGTCCGTGCAGGCCGCTGCGCTCGAAGAGGTTGCGTGGAACCTGCCGGCGGAGCGCCCGCTTTCCTTTGTGCCGCCGCCCCGGCCCTCGCTTGAATCGCGTATCGGCTCGCAGCTGTTTAACCGGCTGGGCATCGTGGCCGTGTTGATTGGGGCAGCTTGGTTTCTTAAGTACGCAGTCGACCGGGAATGGCTGGGACCGCTAGCCCGCGTCCTTGTTGGCTTTGCCGCGGGTCTTGGATTAATTGGCTGGTCAGAGCGCTTTCGGCGGCGACGCTACCCGGTGTTTTCCTTTTCCTTGAAAGCGATCGGCACGGGTCTGCTTTACCTTGCACTGTGGGCTGCTTTCTCACTGTTCCATCTCATCCCTTACCCGCTTGCCTTTGCGGGCATGGTCCTGGTAACCGCGGGCAATGCGGCGATGTGCTGGTACCAGCGCTCGGAGGTGCTGGCTGCATTTGCGGCTGTGGGCGGCTTTCTCACGCCCGCTCTGCTGGCGCCTGACCACACTTCGGTGGCCACGCTCGGCAGCTACCTATGCCTTCTTAACGCAGGACTGTTTGGGCTGATGCTGCTGGGCAGATGGGCAAGCCTGCTCCCCGCGGCCTTTGCCGGAACCTCCGTGTACCTGCTGATGCTGGCGCTGCGGCCCGAAGAGCAGGGCGCTACCACCCTGCTGCTCCTGCTGTTCTTTGCCGTGTTCTCGATCGCGCCGCTGCTGCTTGCCCGCTTCCACTCGGCCGGCGAACGAGGGGGCGCAACAGCGCGTATTGCCGTCACGGCCACGCTCTTGAACGCCGGCCTGGGCACCTTTGAGTTGTGGCGGGTGCTCGCCGCGCGCTGGCTGGGTCTTTGGATCGCGGCTTGGTTTGCCGTGCTTCTGCTGGCTCGTCGTACCGGGGTCTTCGGAGCTGCTCGCGCGGAAGGGGGGGGCCCCGCCGCGCTGGAAGCGATGGTCGCCGGCTTTGCGGCTTGGGGTTTCTGGACCGGCCTTCCGTCTGGAGGCACCATTGCCTGCTGGGCGCTCGAAGCGGCGCTGCTGCTGCTTCTGCCGCGGCGGGGGAGCCTCTTGGCCGCGCAGCCGGTCCCGGCAGGTGTGCTGCTCCTGGGCTCGGCCGTGTACCTCCTGGGCTGCTCCATCTGGGGCGATCTGCGCGCCGCCGGGCCGCTTCTGCTGAACCGGCGCTCCGCACTGTACCTGCTCGTCATCGCGGTCGCGGTGCTGGGCGTCCGCGTGGCGGCGCGCCGCGCGGAGGCAAGCGCCGGGGCGCAGTGGACACGGGCCGGCGCCGGCGCGGCTGTGCTCGCGGCCGTGTTGCTCCTGATCGCCGGTGTGCTTGAAATCGACAGCTACTGGCGCGGCAGCAGCGGCACTGCCGAGCAGTTCTGGGTGTCCGCCTGGGCCGCGCTGCTGGGGGTAGGGCTGCTGGTGCTTGGCTTCCAGGTGCGCTGGGCGTTTCTGCGCTGGCAGGCGCTGGCCCTGCTTACCCTCGCCGTGGCGAAGGTGTTTGCGGTCGACACCCGCGCCCTGAGCCAGGGCTTCCGTATCCTGAGCTTTCTAGGCCTGGGCGTCCTGCTGCTTTGCGTGTCCTTTATCTACCAGCGCGACCTGCTCAATCTGCGCGGCAAAGAGCACGGCGGCTGAGTTGGAGAAAGCTGTGCCGCCGAACACACTCAGCGACCCTGCTTCTGGTGTTGCGCGCCCGAGTGCGTCCCCGCAAGCGCGGCCCTGACCTTTTCGACGTGAGTCCCGTGCACGCGAATGGCTTCGTGGAGCGTGTCGCCGCTCACGCCGAACTCCTTCGACCAGTGATGGATGTCGGAGGAAATCTTGGGATTGATCTCGTGGGAGTCGCTGGGTCCATGTTCTACGTTGTCGGCCATTCGGGGTCCTCGCTCTCTATCTGAGCTCTTGGATGCTGCGGGGACTGCCCGCAATTTCGACCCGCACCGTCGAGCAGATTCGATCAGTCCGCCTCGGGCCGGGGTGGACGACCTCCGGGTCCCCGCCTGCGGCCGGCCGCGGCTGGGCTCGCTGCGGGGTCGACTGCGGCAACGAACTCAGCATGCAGCCCGGCAGCAAGCTGGCCTGAGTTGGCGGCCTGGAGGCGCGCCATCGAAAGCTCACCTTTTTGTTCCCCGAAGACACCATCCTCTCGGAGGGTGGTGCGATGGATCGTGTGCTGGCTGTAGGGTGGGTGCTGCATCAGCTCCGTTGCCATGTCTTCCGGGAAGAAGATCTGGCCGGTATGCGAGGTGTGTCCCGCCTCGTAGGCCTGTCCGGAGGTGTGACCGCCGACCCGAACCTTCAGATGGATGTGATTGGTACGCCCCATGTAGAAGCCGGGGAAGATCGTCTCGAAGCGCACGGTTCCATCCGATCCGGTCAGCTGGACTCCGCGAAGAAAGGTGAGCTTATCGGTCGGATGATTTTCGGGGGGACCACCCGGGCTGCCCGGAGGAGGGCCGAACCCTTCGGGTGGCCCGGGACGGTTTCCGGGGTGCTCGGGATCGAAGTCCGGCGGCGGCCCTCCCGGGCCCATCGGGTTCTGCTTCGTGAAGCCGGAGTAGAGGCCAAGCGCATCGCAATGCCAAAGATCGACAGCCGCGTTCGTCAGCGGTTGGCAGGTACGCGCATCGAGCACGGTGATCCGCAGCGCGAACGGCACGCCTGCCTTGCCCTCGGCGATGTCGGAGCGGAGGTGCTCCCCCGCAATGTAGTAGGGCCCCTCCTCCTGTTCGGCGGTCAGGCTGCACACCTCCGTCCCCGGCGAGATGCCGAGTGCGCGCGCTGCCTGCCGAAGCTGCAGCGTGGTGGCAAGCGCAACACTTCGGGTGATGAACCTGCGCCGGGAAGCGCTGAGGTTTCTGTTTTCCATGGGTCTCCAAAGCGTCCCGGACCGGGTCCGGAGTTGAGCAGGATCGAGTAAGCCTTGATTCCTTCCTTACCCGACCCCTTACCACACATAGACGCGTTTCTTGCTGCGATGTTTATGCGGCCGGTTCTATCCCCAAGCGGATATGAAAAGGAGCTGGCATGGCGGCTCATCTGCTGTCCACGGTTGGCTGTGGCGGACAGTGCCCCTTCTATGGCGGTTGAGGATTGCAACGCATGCTTGAAGACCGAGCCGCGGAGACACGTTGAACCTCGTCCATTGCAAGCGAAGCTTCGCGTGCTAACCCGATACATCCCCTGCAACGCCAGCCGCACCGCAGGTGCCGCCTGCCGCGTAGGCGGTCTTCGCTCTAACGCAGGGCTTCGTCACTCTCGCTTAGCCAGCTGGCCGGCTTCAGCAGCTCCCGGGGCTTCGAGCCCTCGGGCGGACCGACCAGGCCGTCGCGCTCCATCATGTCGATCAGCGCGGCGGCGCGGCCGTAGCCGATGCGCATCCGCCGTTGCAGCAGGGAGGTAGACGCCTTGCCAAACTCGAAGACCAGGCGCACCGCGTCGTCGAACATCGGATCGTTGGGGTCGGCCGACGCCTCCCCTTCGCCGCCATCAAGCTCGCGGCCGTTCGCATCCTTGGGCGCTTCAAGAAAGGCCTCGACATACTGCGCCTCGCCCTGCGCCTTCCAGAAAGACACCACCCCGGCAATCTCCTTTTCGGTCACAAAGGGCGCGTGCACGCGCTGCACCCGCGAGGTGCCGGGCGGCAGGAAAAGCATGTCGCCGCGGCCCAGCAGCGACTCGGCCCCGTTGGCGTCGAGGATGGTGCGCGAGTCCACCTTGGTCGACAGCCGAAAGCTCATGCGCGTCGGGACGTTGGCCTTGATCAGGCCCGTGATCACATCGACCGAGGGCCGCTGCGTCGCCAGCACCAGGTGAATGCCGACCGCGCGCGCCATCTGCGCCAGCCGCGTGATCGCTTCTTCCACGTTGGCCTTGTCGAGAATCATCAGGTCGGCCAGCTCGTCGATGATGATCATGATGTAGGGCAGCGGCTTTTCTTCTTCGTCCGAGTCCGGACGGCGCTCATCAAACAGGCTCATCGAGCCGTCGGCAAAGAGCCGGTTGTACTGGTCGATGTTGCGCACCGCGCGCGAAGCCAGCAGCTTCAGCCGGCGCTCCATCTCGCGTACCGCGTTTTTCAGTGCGTTGGCCGCGAGCTTGGGCTCCGTGATGATGGGCGTAAACAGGTGCGGCACGCCCTCGTACATGCCCAGCTCCACGCGCTTCGGGTCGACCAGGATAAGACGGACCTGCTCGGGCGTGGCCTTGAACAGCACGCTCATGATCATGGCGTTGATCGCGACCGATTTGCCCGAGCCCGTTGAGCCGGCAATGAGCACGTGGGGCATGGTCGCTAGATCGGCGATCACCACGCGGCCGTTGATGTCCTTCCCCATGGCCATGGTGATCTTGCTTTCTGAGTTCGCGAAGCCCTCGGCCTCGATCACATCGCGCAGCCAGATGGTTTCGCGCTCGGCATTCGGCACCTGGATGCCCACCGTCGACTTGCCCGCCATCCGCTCGATCAGGATCGACTCGGCAGCCATGGCGAGGCAAAGGTCTTCGGCCAGTCCGGTCACGCGGGAGTACTTGACGCCGGCTTCGGGGCGAAACTCAAAAGTGGTCACGACCGGGCCGGGGTTGATCTGCGTCACCTGACCGCCCACGTCGAACTCGGCGCACTTTTCTACCAGCACCTGCGCTTCCAGGCGCAGCGCTTCTTCGCGCACCAGGTGCGACTCATCGGACCGGTGCAGCAGCGTGGTGGGCGGCAGCTTGAACGCACTTTCAAAGCCCCCGACCGAGCGGGAAGGGATGGTCACCGGTCGCTGGTTCGCATCCGCGCGCTCGCCAAACGCGATGGTTTTTGCCTGCGCCGGCAGGTGCTGGCCGCCGGAGGAGCGGAAGGGCAGCTCCGTAACCGGCTCCCAGCTGCCCCCTCCGTCCTCGGCCACCGGAGCCGGGGCTTCCTCCTCCTCCCACCCGGTGGCCATCGGGCGTGGGCGGTCTTCCGGCTGCGCGGCCGGTTCGACCGAGCTGGGGCGACGGGGCGGGAGCGCCTCCTGCCGCAACGCCGCAGGCTCGTCGGCCTCCCCTTGTTGCCGCTCGCGCCGCTCCTGCCTGCTTCGGGCCCGGCGGGCTCGCCAGTTGCCGTAGCGGTCGCGCAGCGCGGCCAGGGAGGCAGAGTGCACAAGCAGCCCTTGCCGGGCGGAACCAAACGAGAACGAGGTGAGCAGGTACACGGAGATCGCCGCAAGAAAGAGCAGCAGCACCGAGGCGCCCGGGACGTTGACGTAGGCAACCAGCCAGTCGGCCACCAGCGCGCCCACAATGCCGCCCAGCGGGATCGCCCCAAAAAGGCGGGCATGGCCTGGAAGCAGCGCAAGCAGCCCGGGCAGCACCAGGAGAGCGAGCAGGACCCCGGCCAGCTTCGCCTTGGGGGCAGCGGTCCCCTGCGAGCGCAGCGCGCTCCAGCCCCCACGCCCCAGCAGGAGCGGCAGCAGAAAGGCCGACAGGCCTTCCATCTGCAGCAGCAGGTCGCTTGCCGCCGCGCCCAGCCGGCCGGTCCAGTTGTGCACGCTTTGCGCCCCCGCGGTGTTGAGCGAAGGGTCGGCCGTGCGGTAGGAGACCAGCGCCAGCAGCAGCAGCGCGGACGCAAGCAGAAGCAGCATCCCTGCCATCTCGTCGATGCGGCGGTGGCGCTTCGGTGTTGTGTTCAGGGGTGTCATGGGCAGGCGCAGGATCGAGCGCACGGGGCCGCTGCGCAGGCGGCTGT
>CALMAN010000078.1 GCA_937859835.1 uncultured Acidipila sp.
CGGCGCCCGCGCCCATGCCCGCGCTGGCGGCAAAGCAGTGGCGATCGCCGAGGAAGCCGATCGACACGTGATCAGTGCGGGGCCATTCGCGGACCAGCGGCTTCAGCTCGGCCGGAAGCGCGGCCACGATGCCGATGCGCTTCATGCCGGGGGTGCGTAGCCGTGGGCGCGAAACCAGTCGATGGCCGCCCGCAGCGCGGGGTACACCGGCAGGACGCGAAAGCCCAGTTCGCGCTCGGCCTTGGCCGAAGAGGCGTACATTCTTTTGCGGCCCATGCGCACCGCTTCCACGGTTGCTCGCGGCTCCCGGCCACGCAGCCGGCCGGTAATCCACTCGTCGAAAAACGCGAAAACCATCGCGACCGGGACCGGTACTTTGTGCTTCGGCGAGGGCAGCCCGGTAACGGTCGACATCTTGTCGAAAATCTGTTTGAGCGTCAGATTTTCGCCGCCCAGGATGTAGCGCTCGCCCGGACGGCCCCGCTCAAGCGCTGCCACGTGGGTGCGCGCGACCTCCCCTACGTCCACCAGGTTGAGCCCCGTGTCCATGTAGGCCGGGAAGTTGCCGTTGAGAAAGTCGACCACGATGCGGCCGGTCGGGGTTGGTTTCACGTCGCCCGCCCCGATGGGCGTTGTCGGGTTCAGCGTGATGACATGCTGGCCTGCGCGGGCGGCTTCGAGCGCTACCTGCTCGGCCAGGTATTTTGAGCGCTTGTAGTGCCCAACCATGTCGGCCAGCGCTACCGGCGTCGTTTCGTCGATGATGGTCCCGTCGCGCTGAAAACCCATGGTCGCCACGCTTGACGTGTAGACGGTACGCGCGACCCCTTCTTCGCGCGCGAGCCGCAGCAGGGCGCGGGTCCCTTCCACGTTGCTTTGGTACATCTGCTCCGGGTCGCGGACCCACAGCCGGTAATCGGCCGCAACGTGCATCAGCGCATCCGCACCGCGGAGGGCGGCGCGCAGCGACTCCGGCTGACGCAGATCCCCTCCAACCTGCTCAAAGCGTGGAAGTCCGGCAAGGTTGCGCAGGTCGCTCGAAGGCCGCACCAGCAGGCGCAGGTCGGCCCCGCCGGCCGCAAGCGCGCGGGCCACGTGCGAGCCCAAAAACCCGGTTGCCCCTGTGAGGAAGACTTTCATGGCGCTGCCACCATTCTACGGAGAGGCCCTTCGCATCCAAGTACGCCGGAGGACGTCATGGACAAGTTGGCAGTGTGGGGTTACATGGAAGCCAAGCCGGGCAAAGAGCAGGAAGTGGAGGCGTTTCTGCAATCGGCCCTGCCGCTGGCGCAGGCTGAGCCGGGAACCACAACCTGGTACGCGCTCAAACTCGGGCCGTCGCAGTACGGCATCTTTGACACATTCGCGGACGATGCGGCACGCGAAGCGCACCTGTCGGGCGAGATCGCCAAGGCTCTGATGGCGCGAGCCGACGAGCTGTTTACAAGCCCTCCGGATATCGACAAGCCGACCATCCTTGCGGCGAAGGCTCCGGGCGCCTAGAGCGGCGGCACCGGGTAAGACTGCGCCGGATTCGCCTGTTCTTCGCGCAGGACTACTTCCCGCCGACGGAGGCTGCGACCATCGCGCCGACCTCACGTAGCACCTCTTCCCGCTGGTCGTCGGTCGCCGCGGCAGACTCGTACAGCGCGGACACCAGGACAGGCGCGCGCGAGGGCGGCCAGATGAGGGCCGTGTCGTTGGTTTGCGGCCCGGCGGTCCCGGTCTTGTCGCCGGCCAGCCAGCCCCGCGGCAGGGCTGCGCGCAGCCGGTGCTTTCCGGTTTCGCAGGCAATCATCCAGTCCCGCAGCAGCTTGCGCGAGCCTCCTTGAAGCGTCCTGCCGAGCAGTACGGACTGCACAAGACCCACAAACGCGCGCGGTGTTGTCGTGTCCATCTCTCCAGCCGGAGAGTTCAAGGACAGCTCCGTCCGGTCGAAGCGCGTGATGGCGTCGCCCTGCGCCCGCGCGAACTCGGTCACCGCCGAAGGGCCGCCTAGCCGGGCAAGCAGCAGGTTCGCGGCACCGTTGTCGCTCATCTCCATGGCAGCGGCGCACAACTGCCTGACCGAAAGCGAGCCCTGCCGCAGATGCGCCTGCGTCACGGGCGCGTAGCCGGGGAGGTCCTTGGCGGAGAAGGGGAGATGATCGGTGAGTTTCAGCTGCCCGGCGTCGACACGCGCCAGCACAGCAGCCACCAGCGGCAGCTTGAACATGCTGCACATCAGGAAGCGCTCATCGGCGCGATGGGCCAGCCGGCGGCCTGTCGCGGTATGGAGCGCAAAGACGCCGAGCCGGCCGCCGTGGCGATGCTCGAGGGCCTGGAGCAAAGCCTGGAGCGGATCCTGCGCGAAGAGAAAACACGGGGCGCTCCACGTGGCGGCGGCGGCGGTAAGTCCGATTAAAACGCGTCTGCGATGCACAGCGTGAGCATGGCACGTTTTCTGCGCAGAACGGGGGCTCCCGGGCATTTACTCCAGAGCTTCCGGGGTGATCGCGATGTTCCGTTCGCCGGCAGCTTTCTTTTCGTTGTACTTCTTGACCCACGCCTCAAAGCTCTTGCCCGCGGCGGTGTCGCGCCCGGTGAACTGCAGTGCGGCGATGTCACTGTAGCTGACGGCGACCTTGGTACGGGCCGTTGCCGGGATCACGCGCACAACCGACTCCGCAAGCGTAGCCCCGAGCCGCCGGTCAAAGACGTAGCCGTTGAGGACCTCCCCGTTGTGCAGCGTCAGCGTGACGTCGCCCCGGTAATCAAACGCTTTCTCGAACGCCAGCCGCTTTTCTTCGTCGGTTGCCAGCTCCGGGATCCAGCCTTCGAGCTGTTCGCGCTCCCGGCCTGCCGCGACTTCCAGCTGATTCGGGTCCACGTGCGCGTCCATGCCCTTGGCGCTGATTTCTTCGGCCCCGGTCGGGGCGTCCGCGGCGACCCCGGTGCCGAAGTTGGGAATCTCCTCCGGCTTCATCGGCTCACGGTCTCCTGCTCGGTGGCGTGCTGCCCGAGAGAGGAGCGAGCCTCGGCCGGGTGTGTGATCTGCACCAGCGAGCCGTGGCCACGCCCTTGCGGTTCATGGAGCAGGTCAAGCGCGCCGCGGTCCTCATACTTGCTGAACAGTGTGGCCATGGCTGTTTCCGCAAAGCCGCGCCAGGAAGCAAACGTGTAGTACGCGCCCGAAGCCTCGTAGCCGGAGTGCACCATGCAGTTAGAGCACTTGGGGTTGCCGCTTTCGGTGCCGTAGTGCGACCAGTCGGTGGTCTCGATCAGCTCCTGAAAGGTGTCGGCGTAGCCGTCCTGGAGCAGGTAGCAAGGCTTTTGCCAGCCAAAAACCGAGTACGCCGGCATGCCCCACGGCGTGCAGGTAAACTCGCGCTTGCCCATCAGGAACTCCATGTACATGGGCGACGCGTTGAACTTCCAGGTCTTTTTGCGATTCGACAGAATGGCGCGGAACAGCCGGCGCGAGCGCGCGCGACCCAGAAAGTGCTTCTGGTCCGGCGCTTTCTCGTAGGTGTAGCCGGGCGCGACCATCATGCCTTCCACACCGAGCGCCATCAACTCGTCGAAAAAGGCGCGCACCGAGTTCGGGTCGGCGCCGTCGAACAGCGTGGTGTTGGTAGTGACGCGAAAGCCGGCCGCGACCGCTGCCTTGATGCCCTCGACCGCAATGTCGTACCCGCCTTCCCGGCATACGGAAAAGTCGTGATGCTCGCGCTGGCCATCCAGGTGGACCGAAAACGACAGGTACTTGCTTGGCTTGAAGAGGTGCAGCTTTTCCTTGAGCAGCAGCGCGTTGGTGCACATGTACACGTACTTTTTGCGCGCAACCAGCCCGGCGACGATGTCGGCGATCTGCGGGTGCAGCAGCGGCTCACCCCCGGGGATGGAGACCATGGGGGTCCCTGCTTCTTCCACCGCGCGGAAACACTCTTCCGGCGTGAGCTCCTGCTTCAGGATGTGCGCCGGGTACTGGATCTTGCCGCAGCCTGCGCAGGCCAGGTTGCAGCGAAACAGGGGCTCGAGCATGGTCACCAGCGGGAAACGCTTCCGGCCGCTCCAGCGCTGCTTCAGGATGTAGGTGGCCACGGTCCAGGCCTGGGATACGGGTACCGCCATGGGATAAGTCCTCGCTCAGGTTGCTGCTGCCGCGCTTCGGGCTCCGAAGCTCGCCTCGAAGCTCCATGCTACGCGTCGTGGGTCCGTTCGTGCTTCCGTCCGTGGGTCCGTTTGTGGCAAACGTCCGGGTGCCGCTTGTCTCCGTCAGTCGCCGATGCGAACCGTTGTCGCGGTCGGGCGGCAAGCGGATCGACTGCTGGGCCCGAGTTCGGGTTCCGGTCCTACTCTGCGGGCGCGATCGCGCGAGCCGTGCTCCAGCGATGCGATTTTCTCGAGCCTCATGCTTCCTCGTCCCCCCGCTCCAGCGCGCGCTTATAGGTCGTCAGCGCGAGCAGCGGAAAGTAATCGCGATACTGGTGGTAGGCCAGGTAAAACACGCGCGGAAAGCCCGTCCCGGTGTAGATGGCCTGCTTGGTAGCGCCTTCCCCGACCGACTCATCCCAGCCCCCAAACGGCAGCTGCCGGTCCAGCAGCCAACGAATGCCTTTTGCGACCGAGTCGGAGCGCTTGTCGCCTGCCGCCAGCAGCCCCAAAACCGCCCACGCCGTCTGCGAAGGTGTGCTCGCGCCTACGCCGCGCGTGTCCGGTTCGTCGTAGCTGCGGCAGGTTTCGCCCCAGCCGCCGTCCGCGTTCTGGACCATGCGGATCCACTCGGCGGCCTGCTGGATCTGCGGCTCATGGTTCCAGATGCCGATCGCTTCGAGGCCGCGCAGCACCAGAAAGGTTCCATACAGGTAGTTCACGCCCCAGCGCCCAAACCACGACCCATCGGACTCCTGTTCGGCAAAGATGAACTGGATGGCACGCTCCACGCGCTTGTCTTTCCGCGTGTAGCCGTAGGTCGAAAGGGTTTCGAGCACACGGCCCGTGATGTCGACGGTGGGCGGATCGAGCATCGCGTTGTGATCCGCAAAGGGAATGTACTGGAAGATCATCTTGGTGTTGTCTTTATCAAACGATCCCCAGCCGCCATTGCGGCACTGCATGGCGAAGATCCAGTCCAGGGCGCGCTTGGACACGTCGTACTGGTAGCGCTCGCGCGGGTTATCGACCTTGTTAAGCGCAAGCAGCACCTGCGCCGTGTCGTCCACGTCCGGGTACCACTCGTTGTTGAACTCGAAGTACCAGCCGCCCGGCTCGGTGGAGCGAACCTTTTCGGCCCAGTCGCCGCGGTGCCGCACTTCTTTCGACAGCATCCAGTCCGCTGCTTTCAGGAGGCGAGGGTCATCGCGTTCGACCCCTGCTTCGCCGAGCGCAAAGGTAGCCTGAGCCGTATCCCAGACCGGCGACATGCAGGGCTGCATCCGGAACGTGGGTGAGGCGTGACCCGGGACTCCCCCCGGCTCATCGATGCCGAGCTTTTCAAACTCGTCCAGCGCGCGAATCATCTGCGGGTCGTCCAGCGAATAGCCGAGCCAGCGCAGCGCGATCATGGCGTTCAGCATGGCCGGGTAGATGGCTCCGAGCCCGTCCGACATTTCCAGCCGTGCCAGCATCCACTTTTCCGCTTTCCGCAGCGCGATTTTGCGCAGGGGGCGTATGTGAATGCGTTCAGCCCAGTGGGTCACCCGGTCGGTAAACAAAAAGAAGTTCCGCCAGGACACAGGCTTTTTCCTGTCCCAGCGCAGGTGGAGATCCGCCTTTTCGCGGCCGCCTACAAAGAGCTCATCGATGCCCTGCTCGGGGGCGATCTTGCGGAAGGGCTTCTTCGCGTACGCGATTGAAAGCGGCACAAGAATGGCGCGCGACCAGGCCGAAATCTCGTAGATGTTGAAGTAAAACCAGTTCGGGAACAGGACGATCTCGGGCGGCACCGCCGGGACCGCGTCGTAGTCATACTGGCCCATGAAGCAGAGATAGATCTTTGTGAAGGTGTTGCACTCCACAACGCCGCCGTGGGCCAGGATCCACGCCCGCGCCCGTACCAGCCGGGGCTCCTCGGCGGACCAGCCCATCAGCTTGCAGGCGAAGTAGCACTTGACGGACAGCGAGATATTGGAAGGGCCGCCAGGGTAGATCGACCAACCCCCATCCTCGTTCTGGTAGCGCAGCATTTCGGTAAGCGCGCGCCCCATGCGGCCGGGCTCGCCGGTGCCCAGCAGGATGTGCCCGAAGATGTAGTCGGCCTCGAGCATGGCGTCGGCTTCAAGCTCGCCGCACCAGTAGCCTTCCGGGTGCTGCTGCCGGAAGATGTGGTCGCGCACCCGCCCGATCGCCGCTTCGACGCGACCAAGGGCAACGTCGAGGCGGCCGAACTTGAGCCGGCTGCTCCCTTCCTCGAATTGCTGGCGCTGTGGTCGTGTACTCATCTTTACTCTGATTGCCTTTGGACGCGGGATGATTCGGCCCGTTTACTGCCGGGCTGCCTGCGCGATCTCGGGCGGCAGCCCGAAGCGCACGTTTTCAGGCATCACTTCCACCTCTTCGGCATCGCCGTAGCCGCGGCTGCTTAGAAAAGCAACCACGCCCTGCACCAGCACTTCCGGGGCGGAAGCGCCGGCCGTGACGGCCACGCTGCCGACCCCCTCCAGCCACTCGGGGCGAATATCCTCGGCCTTGTCGATCAGGTAACTGTTGGTGCTCAGGTTTTGCGAAACCTCGACCAGCCGGTTGGAGTTGGACGAGTTGGTCGAGCCCACCACCAGGACCAGGTCTGCCTGGTGCGCAACATTCTTGACCGCGACCTGGCGGTTTTCGGTTGCATAGCAGATGTCCTGCGAGTGCGGCCCGGCAATCTCCGGAAACTTCATCTTGAGTGCCTGGATGATGTCGCGGGCCTCGTCGAGCGAAAGCGTGGTCTGGGTCAGGTAGGCGACGCGGCGCGGGTCCGGCACTTCAAGCGCCTGCACTTCCTCAACCGTGGACACCACCTGGGTCACGTCCGGCGCTTCGCCGAGCGTGCCTTCAATCTCATCGTGATCGCGATGGCCGATCAGCACCAGCGAGTAGCCCTGCTTGGCGAACTTGATCGCCTCCACGTGCACCTTGGTGACCAGGGGGCAGGTCGCATCGATGACCTTGAGCCGGCGCTGCTTCGAGTTTTCGCGCACCGCGGGGGAAACGCCGTGCGCCGAGTAGATGACGCGCGCGCCCTCCGGCACTTCGCCGATCTCGTCGACAAAGATCGCGCCCTTGGCGGCCAGCTCGTTGACGACAAAGCTGTTGTGCACGATCTCCTTGCGCACGTAAATGGGCGCGCCAAAGGTTTCAAGCGCGATGTTTACGATGTCAATAGCACGGACAACACCGGCGCAGAAGCCCCGCGGCTTGAGCAGCAGGATGCGCTTGGGGCCGGGGATGCGGACAGGGTCGAGCGAGATTTGAACGGTGGCAGTCACGGGATGAGTATACCGTGTAAGCCTTTCCGGCTCTGTTGGGTAGCGCTAAAATGGGCGGCAGCGAGGCACCCATGGCTGTTTCCACGCGCGTTTCCCTCCGAGAGTACCTGAGCACAAGCTACCGCCCGGATGTGGAGTACATCGATGGCGAGCTGCGGCCAAAGAACAGCAAGCTGGAGACTGACCCGATGGTCCAGTGGGCTCATGCGCAGCTGCAAGCCGTGCTCAGCGCATGGTTGTGCAGCACGACGACGAGTGGGGCGTCCAAGTGGGAGTAGAAGCCCGGACGCGCATCACCACTGCCTCCGTTCGCCTGCCTGCCCTTGTTGTTGTGCCTGCCGGGACCCACCCGGAGACCTTGGTGGAGCCTCCCCTCATCGTGATCGAAATCCTGTCGACCAACGACACCTTTGCAGACACGCAACGCCGGGCGCGGGATTACCAGCAGTTCGGGGTCCCCAACATTTGGCTTCTCGATCCAGACACGCGCACGGCAAGGGTTTGCCAAGGGGACACCTGGACGGAAACAACGCGCCTTGCGGTCCAAGGCAGCGCTACCTACCTGGATGTGACCGCGCTTTTCGCTCGACTTGATAAGTACAAGCCCCGTCCCTGATGCACCCCTCGATCGAGAGAACTCTCCAGCCCCTTGAGGTTTCGCTCGTACATGCGGGGGATCGCCGGGGCAGGCACCATGCCTGCACAGCTTTCGGATTGATGCTTTTTGCCTGAGCCCGGAGGCCGCAAACAAGCACCAGCCTCTGAGCATTTTCCGTCGCTCACCGGCTGGAAGCCAGCATCTGCTCGGCGTGCTTCCTGCTCGTTTCCGTGACCTTCGCGCCGGAGATCATGCGGGCCAGCTCTTCGGTTCGATCGCCGGTGGCAAGCAGGCGCACGCTGGTTGCCGTGCGGGCCTGCTTTTCACGCTTTTCAATCAGAAAGTGCTGATCGGCGAACGCGGCGATCTGCGGCAGGTGGGTCACGCACAAGACCTGCTGGGTGCGCGACAAGGCCTTGAGCTTCTGCCCCACTGCTTCGGCCGCGCGTCCCCCGATGCCGATATCAATCTCGTCGAAAACCAGCGTGCGGGGCACCGGCGTTTTCCGGCGGCCCCGCGCGTTGGCTCCCTCCTCGACGCTTACCTTGAGGGCCAGCAGCACGCGCGACATCTCGCCACCCGAGGCCGTCTCCTCGAGCGGCTTCAACGGCTCGCCGGCGTTGGTCGCGATGCGGCAGGTAATCGTGTCCCAGCCATGGGCCTGCCACCCGGTCTGGTCCGTTTGCGGATCGGGCCGGGGCACGACCGAAACCTCGAAACGCACCCGCATGGCCAGGTCGTTGATCTGCGCTTCGGCAAGCTTGCCCAGCTTGAGCGCGGCGGCGCTACGCTCTGTGGATAAGGCCGCCGCGGCCTCGGCGTAGCTCCGTTCCGCGGCCGCCAGCTCTACCCGCAGCCCCTTCACAATCTCGTCGCGGTTTTCAATCTCCGCGATCTTGCCCGCAACTTCTTCGCCGTACGCGATCACCGCAGCAAGCGTGGCCCCGTACTTGCGCTTCAGGCGGTCAAGCGCAGCGAGGCGATCTTCAATCTCTTCGAGCCGGTCCGGCGAGCTTTGCACAGACTCTGCATAGTCGCGTACGGTTGCCGCCACATCCCCCACCGCGGCCCGCGCCTCGACCAGCTGCGACACCTGCTCCCGGAATCGCTCGTCGTAGCGGGCGAGCTCTTCCACCTGTTTCAACGCCCCGGCCAGCGCTGCTTCTGCCGAGGCGGAGCCCTCATAAAGCAGCTCATGCGCGCCGACGGCGGCAGCGATCAGCTTTTCTGAGTTCGCGAGCACGCGCCGCTCTGCTTCGAGGCGGGTGTCTTCCTCCTCCTGCGGCGCTACGGTCCGGATCTCCCGGTCCTGAAAGCTCCACAGGTCGAGCGCGCGCAGCCGCTCCTGCTCTTCCTGCTCGAGCGAGCGCAGCCGCGCCTGCACGGCCCGCCAGTGCCGGTGAGCCGCCGCGACCGGCTCGATCGAAAGCCCGGCGTAGCGATCGAGCAGCCCACGCTGCTGCGCTTCATCAAAGTCGCCGCCAGTCTCCGATTGCGCGTGCACCAGTGCCAGCTCCGGCGCAAGCTGCCGCAGCACGCCCACGGTGGCGGGCTGGTTATTGACAAAGACCCGTCCCTTGCCGGTCGCCAGCACTTCGCGCCGCAGGATCACTTCCGACCCCTGCCCATCGAGCCCGTTTTCCTCGAGGATCTGCTCGGCTCCGGGCGTTGCGTCAAAAACGCAGGCCACCACCGCCCGCTCGGCCCCGTGGCGCACAATGTCGCTCGAGGCCTTTTGTCCCATAAGGAGCGCAAGCGCGTCGACCAGGATCGACTTCCCGGCGCCCGTTTCGCCTGTCAGCAGGTTCAGCCCGGGCCCAAAGGTTGCGATCGCGTGATCGATCACGGCGTAGTTTTCAGCGCGCAGCTCGAGCAGCATGGGGTCCCACTCGGCAGCATAGCAGTCCCCGCGGAGACGCTGCGCCCCCTTTCGGCATGTAACTACTCGGGAACCGATCGCGGCAACGCTTGGACCAGCCGTGGGC
>CALMAN010000079.1 GCA_937859835.1 uncultured Acidipila sp.
ACCTGAACCCGGTTCCCCCGGGCCAAGCGCCCCCCGGTCCTCCGCCTGCGCCGGCACGCGCGACAGGAGGGGGAGCGTAAAGCTTTCTCTCACATCCCGCTGGCCCCCGGAAGCCCCGCCGAAGCGGACCTCGCCGGTCCGGGGCGCAAACGCGGCGAAGTCGGTGCGCAGCACATACCGGCCGTCTTCCGGGATGTGGAGCCGAAAGGTACCGTCCAAGCCCGTCGTGGTCGCGTACCGGGTGCCGGTCAGCGTATTGGTGGCTGTTACTGAAACGCCAGGGAGCGGCGTGGTTCCGGAGGTTATCGCCCCGTGTACCGTGCCGCCGGCTGCCGCGGTTGCCCCGGTTGCTCCCGTCGCCAGCGTCGTCGCGCCGGCCGGCGGCGCTCCGGGCGGGGGAGCGGGGCTTTGCGCCCCGGTTTGCGCGCCCGCCGGTGCGGCCAGCAGAAGCAGGCCCAGGCCGCCCACGGTTTGTTTCCCCCATCGCAGGCCCATGCTTATTGGTCTTTCAGTCGCGACCACTCGCGAATCTCGGCTGCATCCACCACGGTCAGCACCTTGGCGGTAAAGCCGCTCCTGCCTTGCACCCCGGTCGCGGTCATGCCGTCGCCCACCTGGACATCGGGCAGCGTGATGCTCTGGTGGCGCTTGCGAAACGACGTGTCTTCATCCACCGTCACCGTGTCCGTCACACCATCCGGCCGCTTCACCACCAGCTCCGTTCCGCGCTTGGCCGTCACGGTGCCGGCCAGCCAGGTCTTGCCCCACTGGGCTCGCCGGTTATCGAGCTCGGCCAGCTCTGCCGCATCCACCACCGCCACAAACACCGCTCCCAGCGTGTGCTGCTTGCTGTCGAGCTCGCCGCCGGCCAGCACCGTGTCCCCGGGGTGCGCCACGTTTGGCGGCGCACCCTGACCATTCTTGACAAAGTGGGTATTCGCGCCGGTTTCCACCTGGTACACCGTGCCGTCGCGCAGCTTTACGTACACGCTCGATCCAGCCGTGCGCGCCACGGTGCCGCGGATCGCCTGCAGCCCGGCTATGTCGAAGCTCGAATCCTCCTGGGCAGAGCCCGAGAGCGTTTGGGCAAACAGGGTCAGCAACAACACCGAAGCTGAGCAGGCACTCCTCATAGAAAGATTCTTCTTCAATCAGACGAAAGAAGCGAGCAAAAGACGCCCGGGCGCTTCACGGTGCGGTAACCGGCGGTGTGCCGCTTTCCCATTCCGGGCTGCGCTTCCTCCCCGGGCTGCCGCACCGGGCAGCGACCCGGGCAGCGCCGAGGGCGGGGCCTGCTAACGTAGGGACGAGGGAAATCGAATGGCTTCAGCGACGGGCACTGCCGGAGCGCTCCCGGGCTCCGGTTCAGTGGTGGACAGGCTAGGTACGGTGCGGCAGGCGAGCCTTGCGCTTTGCGCGCCGCTGACCCCGGAAGACATGATGGTGCAAAGCCTCGCTGAGGCGAGCCCGGCCAAGTGGCACCTGGCCCACACCAGCTGGTTTTTTGAAACCTTTGTGCTGCGCGAGTTTCTCCCCGGCTACCAGCCCTTCAACCCCGACTTCCTTTGGCTCTTCAACAGCTACTACAACTCGGTTTCCGACCAGCCGCAGAAAAAGCTGCGCGCTTCGTTCTCGCGTCCTTCGCTCGGCGAAATCCTTGACTACCGCGCGCACGTGGATGCGGCGCTCGGGCAGCTTTTCCGAGGCGCCGCGCCCGCAGAGGCGACCCGGCGGCTCACGCTCGGCCTCCATCACGAGCAGCAGCATGGCGAGCTGCTGCTGACCGACATCAAGCACGCGCTGTGGAGCAACCCCCTGCGCCCGGCCTACCGCCACGGGGGTTTGCCCGGCAACGACGCCGCCATGACCCGGCAGCTCGGCAGCCAGACCTGGGTTGGGTTTGCTGAGGGCCTCCGCGAGATCGGTCACCACGGCGATGGCTTCGCCTTTGACAACGAAGCACCACGTCACCGGATCTGGCTCGGGAGCTTTGAGCTCGCGTCGCGCCCGGTTTCCTCGGCCGAGTACCTCCAGTTCATGGAAGACGGCGGCTACACGCGCGCCGACCTGTGGCTGGCCGAGGGCTGGGACGCTGTCCGGCGCGAGGGCTGGCGCGCGCCTCTCTACTGGCACCGCGAGGCCGGCGCCGAAGAGTGGACGGTCTTCACCCTGCGCGGCGAGCAGCTGCTGTCCAACCTCCTGGCTGCCCCCGTGTGCCACCTCAGCTACTTCGAGGCCGACGCGTTTGCGCGTTGGGCCGGCATGCAGCTGCCTGCCGAGGGCGAATGGGAAGTAGCCGCCGAGGGTTGCGCCCCCGACGTGCAGGACCTGCTCGAAGGGGGATCGCTGCACCCGCTCCCCAGCCCCGCTCCCGCCGGGACGTGCATGGCCCGGCAGCTTTTTGGAGGGGTGTGGGAGTGGACGGCGAGCGCCTACCTCGGGTACCCCGGCTACGCCGCCGTGCCGGGTGCGCTGGGTGAGTACAACGGCAAGTTCATGAGCAGCCAGATGGTGCTGCGCGGGGGCTCGGTGGCGACGCCGGCCACGCACATTCGCCCGAGCTACCGGAACTTCTTTCCGCCGCACACGCGCTGGCAGTTTTCGGGCGTGCGTTTGGCGCGCCGATGACCCTCCCACACAAACGCGATGCCCACTGACAACTCGCCATTTTTGACCCCGGTTCTTGCACGGACCACTGCGCTGGGCGCCGAGGTATACGCCGGGCTTACGGCCGCGCCCAAAAGCCTGAGCCCTTGGCTCTTTTACGACCAGCGCGGTTCGGCGCTGTTTGAGCAGATCAGCGACCTGCCGGAGTACTACCTGACGCGCACCGAACGGGCGATCTTTCGCTCGCACGGGAGCGAGATCATGCGCGCGGCCGCCGGGGGGCGCCGGCTCGCTGTTCTGGAGCTGGGCGCGGGCACTGCGTCCAAAACGGGCCTGCTGCTTGCCGCCGCCGTGGCCCAGCAAGGCAGCGCCGACTACTATGCCATCGACGTTTCTGAAAGCGCGCTGCTTGAAGCCAAGCGGAACCTGGAGCGCGAACTGCCCGGGGTGCGCGTCCATACCCGGGTCGCCGATTACACCGAAGGCCTGGGCGAGATCGATGCGCCGGGCGAGCGCAAGCTGGTACTCTACATCGGCTCCAGCGTCGGCAACTTTGAGCCCGCCGCCGCCGCCGCGCTGCTGCGGTCCCTCCGCGCCGAGCTGGCGCCGGGCGACCAGCTGCTGCTGGGCGCCGACCAGGTAAAGGAAGAAGCGACCCTGCTCGCCGCCTACAGCGACCGGCAGGGCATCACGGCGGCCTTTAACCGCAACGTGCTGGTACGCATCAATCGCGAGCTGGGCGCGGACTTTGCCCCCGAAACCTTTGTCCATGAAGCGCTCTGGAACCCTACCGCCAGCCGCATCGAGATGCACCTGCGCAGCCGCATCCGGCAGGCCGTCGAGATCCCTGGGCTCGACCTCACCGTGCACTTCGGCGCCGGGGAATCGATCCACACGGAAAACAGCTACAAGTTCACCGATGCCGGCGTCGTGGCTTCGCTCGAAGGGAGCGGCTTTGCCCTGCGTCGCACCTGGAAGGACGAGCGTGGCTGGTTCGCCGTGTATCTGGCCGAAGCAACGGCCACCTGAGCCGAAGGAGCAGGACCCGGGGGATAGGGTATGCAACCCGTGTGCGCGTCGCGCTGGCTGGGGATGAGCCGCTCAGATCGGGAGCGCACCGCGACGGGCCTTGCACCCGGCTAAGGGGTCTCGCACCCGGCTGAGGGTTTCGCACCCGGCTGAGGGTTTCGCACCGGCTGAGGGGCCTTGCACCCGGCC
Organism: uncultured Acidipila sp.; assembly: GCA_937859835.1. Classification (GTDB taxonomy): domain Bacteria; phylum Acidobacteriota; class Terriglobia; order Terriglobales; family Acidobacteriaceae; genus EB88. Next base: position 3,826 of record CALMAN010000079.1, read on the forward strand.
AGAAGGGCCTTAGACCCGGCCAGCGGTCCGCTGCTTACTCGACCCTTTCCGGCCCCCCGCGCCGGTAGTCTCCGCTTTTTCCACCCTCCTTGCGCACCAGCTGCACCCGGCCGATCACGATGCCCTTGTCCAGCGCCTTGCACATGTCATACACGGTCAGCGCCGCGATGCTGGCCGCCGTCAACGCTTCCATCTCGACCCCGGTGTTCGCGGTCGTTGCCGCCACGGCCCGGATAGCCACGCCCGCGGGAGTCAGTTCCGCCGTCACATCCAGAAACGAAAGGGGGAGGGGGTGGCACATGGGGATCAGTTCGCTGGTGCGCTTGCCCCCCTGGATGCCTGCAAAGCGCGCCACCTCCAGCGGATTGCCCTTGGGATTGCGCGGGAGCGCCGCAAGCACCTGCGGCGACAAAGCGACAAATGCCTCCGCTTCCGCCTCGCGGCGCGTCGGAGCTTTCGCGCTCACATCCACCATGCGTGCGCGGCCCTCGGCATCGTAATGCGACAGCGCTGCTTCCTGTTCGCTCATGCCCAAAGCCTACCGCGTTTACGCGAGCAGCACGGTGGCAGGGTCGCCGGGCAGCAGATCCTCGCCCCGCTCCGGCGCGACGAGGAAACAGTTTGCCTGCGCCGTGCTGGCGAGGTCGCCCGAACCCTGCCAGGCAAGCGCCGCCACGCTGCTGCCGGCAACATCGTGCGTGAGCCGCGCAGGAAGAAAGCGCGTCAGGCCGGCCTTGCCGCGCACCCTTGTTTCCAGGCGCGCCTGCACAAACGGGGGCCGGTACCCGCGCTCCCCGCCAAGCCAAGCCAGCAGGGGCGCGACAAACAGCGCAAAGCACACGATGGTCGACACCGGATTGCCCGGCAGACCGAAAAAGGGAAGCCCCCCTTCCATGCTGCCGAAGACAATCGGTTTGCCCGGCTGGATGCGCGCGCCGGTAAAGTGAAACCTGCCGCCCAGGGCTCCGAGCGCCGGCTCCACCAGGTCGTACTTGCCCATCGACACGCCGCCGGAAAGCAGCAGGAGGTCGCAGCCGGCGACCGCCTCCCGGATAGCCGCCTGCAGCGCCTCGGCCTGGTCCGCGACCGGCGCCCGCAGCAGGGGCGTCGCGCGGAGGGCGCGCACCTGCGCGGCCAGCGTATACGTGTTGGAGTTGCGGATCTGGTAGGGAAGCGGGGTGTCCCCAATCTCCACGAGCTCGTCCCCGGTTGCCAGAATCGCGACCCGCGGCCGCCCGTACACCCGGACGCGCGCGTACCCGCAGGCAGCCGCCACCGCGACCCCGTGGGCATGCAGCCGGGAGCCCGCCGGAAGCAGGGTTGCCCCGGCCCGCGCTTCCGCCCCTGCCGGGACGATGTTGTCGCCGGCGCCCGCCGCGCGCTCCGGGACGAGCCGCACCTGCGTGCCATCGCGGCTCACGTGTTCCAGCATGACGACCGAGTCTGCGCCGGGAGGCACGGGCGCTCCCGTCATGATCTCGACGCACGCACCGGCCGGCACTTCCCCGGCGCTCCACGGCTCACCGGCCCGCAGCAAACCCACGACCTCCAACGGGCCGCCCACAGCCCAGTTTCGCGCGCGCGCGGCAAAGCCGTCCCGCGTCGAGCGTGCAAACGGGGGTTGATCGCGGTCGGCAACAACCGGTTCGGCCAGCACCCGCCCTTGCGCGTCGAGCAGGTCGACCGGCTCCGGCTCAGGCCGGGCAGGCGTGAGCTTCTCCGTTTCGCGCGCAACCGCAGCCGCGGCTTCCCCAAAGGTGAGAGGAGCCTCGGCCGGGCTCAGTCGATCCACGCGCCGGGCTCCGGGCGAGCATGGAAAAGGCGCTTCGCGAACGAAGCGCCACAGGGCCCCGGCCGCACTACTTCTTGGCCTTGTACGAGGTCTTGACGGTTTGGCCCATGCTGGCCAGGATGGCCTTGGCGTCGGCCGAGTAAGGCCCGTCCGGGGCAAGCTCCAGGTACTTCTGATACGCGTCGGCGCATCCCGGGGGTGCCTCGATCTTTTGGGTCTTTGGGTCGACCGTGGCCTTGGCGATCAGCGCCTGCCCCTTCAGGTAGTACGGCAGGGGCTTGTCGGGCGCCGCGGCAATCGCCTTGTCCGCCGCCGCGGCAACCGCGTCGCCGTTCTGGCCGGAGCGGCTCAGGATAATGGTTTCGTTGGTGTAGTACATGCCCACGCCGGCCGGGTTGGCCTTGGCCGCTGCGTCATAGGCTGCCACCGCGTCGGGGATCTTGTTTTGCGCCGCCATGGCTTCGCCCAGGGCATTGTTGGCCCCGCCGATGATCTCGACGTTCGGCTTTGGATTTGCTGTTTCCAGGCTGATCGCCTTTTGCAGCGAGGTCGTCGCGTCCGGATACTTCTTTTCGCCCAGCTGCGCCGTACCCAGCTCCAGCCAGATCACCGAAGCGTCCGGCTTCGCCTGCGAGTCACGCGCCATCAACTCGTCGGCTTCCGCGTAGTTCTTGTTCTTGTTGTCGTCGCGCGCCTTGAGCAGGTCCGCGTTCAGGCTCTTGATCACGGTGTTGGCCTTCATCGCGTCGGCGTTTTTCGCCTTGACCTCTTCCAGCTGCTTGCGCTGCTCCGGAGTCATCTTGGCCAGGTATTCCGGGCGCGACAGGTCGAAATTTTCGGTTTCATCCTGCCCGGCGACGACCTTGACGTCCATCAGCTGATCCACCGGCTTGCCGTTGGAATACAGGTTCAGGATGTAACTGCCCGGCGCGATGCCATCGCCCTTGAAGTCCCCGTTGGCATCCGCGGTAAAGGTGTACTTGGCCGTTTTCCCGTCGGTCGTTACCTGCACCTGGGCGCCGCCGATCGCCACCCCGATCGGATCCTGCACGTGCCCGTGAATAGCGCCTGTGCTTTGCCCATAGGCAGACGAAAACCCGAGTGCAGCGGTCCCGAAAAACAAGACGATTGCCGGAAGTCTGGAACGCATCGTGTGTATCTCCTCTTTCTGGCCGGTACCGGCCCTCTGCGGGTTGCTCGCCTTTCAGGCCGGGCCCGCCGCGCGCTCGCGTGTCACATAAGGGATCGCGTCCTGGACGCCCGCCTCGGCAAAGGCGCGTAGCCGCAACACGCAGCTGTCGCATACGCCGCAGGCTTCCGCGCTGCCCCCGTAGCAGGACCACGTTACATGGAGCGGTGCACGGAGTTCAACACCAAGGCGAACGATCTCGCTCTTGCGCATCTGGATCAGCGGCGTCTCGATCCGGATCTGCCCTTCCCGGGTGCCCGTGCGGATCAGCTCCTGAAACGCCTGGTAGTAGGCCGGCCGGCAATCCGGGTAGCCGGAGCTGTCCTGCTCGACCGCGCCGATCGAAATCGCCCTCGCCTCGATGGTCTCCGCCCAGCTCACCGCCGCACTCAGGAAGTGCGCGTTGCGAAAAGGCACATAGGTCACCGGGATCTCGGCCCCGCTCAGGGCGCCGACGGCCGGCGGCGCGTCCGGGATGGGGATGGACGCGTCGGTCAGCGCCGAGCCGCCGATCTCGCGAAAAAGCTCGAAACGGAGGTGAAGGAAACGCGTGATCCCGAGCGCGGAGGCGACCGCGCGGGCGCTCCCGTATTCACGCTCTTCCGTTCTTTGCCCATACGACACATGGAGCGCGCAGGCCTCGTAGTCACGCGCTGCCAGCGCCGCGCACACGCACGAGTCCATGCCGCCGGAAAGCAGCACGATCGCCCGTTCGCGGCTCACTGGGGCGACCCCGCCGGCGTTGCCGAGCCTTCTGCTGCCCACCAGCGATCAAACGCCCCCAGGGCGCGGTCGCACTGGAGCCGGTGCCGCTCGCGCTTGTCGCGCACCCGTTTCCGCGTCTCCTCGTCCAGCGGTTCCAGGAGGTCAAAGGTGATGTTGGCCGGCTGAAAGCTCCTGCCTTCGGCGTGGGTGATGTAGTGCACCAGCGAACCCAGGGCGGTGCCGCGCGGCGCGGGTGCAACCGGAGCGCCAAGTGCCGCCTGCCCTGCATACCAGCCGGCCAGCAGCCCGGTGGCAATCGACTCCGTATACCCCTCGACCCCTGAAATCTGCCCGGCGAAGTAGACGTTCGGGTAGGCACGCAGGTGGAGAGACTCGGTCAACACGCTCGGGCTGTGGATGTAGGTGTTGCGATGGATCTGGCCCCAGCGCAGGAACTTCGCCTGCTCCAGGCCCGGGATCATGCGCAGGATGCGAGCCTGCTCGCCATACTTGAGGTGATTCTGGAAGCCCACCAGGTTGTAGGAGTCGGCCCTCAGGTTTTCCGAGCGCAGCTGCACCACCGCCCAGGGCTGCTTGCCGGTGCGCGGGTCGCGCAGCCCGACCGGCTTCATCGGCCCAAAACGCAGAGTGTCGCGCCCGCGCCGGGCCAGCTCTTCAATCGGCAGGCAGCTTTCAAAGTAGGGCAGCTTTTCCCACGCCTTCGCCTCGGCCGGCTCGGCCGCCAGCAGCGCATCGAGGAAGCGGTCGTACTCTTCGCGCGTAAACGGGCAGTTGATGTAGTCGGCCGTTCCCTTGTCCCACCGCGCCGCAAAGTAGACCCGGCCCATGTCGATGGTTTCCGCGTCGACGATCGGCGAGATCGAATCATAAAACGCCAGGTGCTCGCTTCCCGTAAGCCGGGCGATCTCCTCTGACAGCGCGGACGAGGTGAGAGGACCACTGGCGACCACCGTGATCCCGTCTTCCGGGTCGAGCGTCGTCACTTCTGCGCGATGCACGGTGATCCGCGGCTCGGCCGCGACCGCCGCGGCAATGTGCCGCGAAAACTCGATCCGGTCGACAGCAAGCGCGTGCCCGGCCGGGACCGCGGTCCGGTCCGCGCAGGCCAGCAGGGGCGAGCCCGCGCGTCGCATCTCCTGCTTCAGCAGCCAGGGCGCCGTCCCCTCGCTTTCGCTTTTCAGCGAATTCGAACAAACCAGCTCGCCGAAGTCAGAGGTTTGGTGCGCGGGGGTGGTCCGCACCGGCCGCATCTCGAACAGATCGACCGCCGCGCCGCTGCGCGCTGCCACCAGCGCTGCCTCGGGCCCGGCCAGCCCGCCGCCGATCACGCGCACGCGCGGCGCCTTCATGCTCCCACCGCCGGCGGGTGTGGGCGCGGGTGCCCCACAGATCGCATTTGAGATGTGGGTTCTGCCGCTGCCGTCGCGGCCAAAACAGCCAAGGCATCCCCGGTCAGCCGCATCTTGGCCCACTCCTCCATCCGGCGCGCGCCGATGCGCTCATACACGCGGATAGCCGGCTCATTCCAGGTCAACACGCTCCAGTCCAGCCGCGCGCAGCCGGCCCGCGCTGCTTCCGCGGCCACCCGTGCCAGCAGCGCCGTACCCAGGCCCCGGCCGCGGTGCTCGGGCTGTACGTACAAGTCTTCCAGGTACATTGCCCGGCCCTGCCACGTGCTGTAGATGGGGTGGTACAAGGCAAACCCGCACACCTGCCCCGCGTCTTCGGCGACCAGGCAGGTGAAGTGCGGCCGCGGCCCCCAGCCGTCACGCAGCAGATCCGCTTCCGTGATGGCCACCGCATCCGGCTCACGCTCATAGACCGCAAGCTCAACAATCAGCCCGTAAATCGCGGGGACGTCCGCTTTGGAGGCAAAGCGAATGCTGCAATGGGTTTGCGGGAGGGCCGGCACCCTCCCAGTATAAAGACCCCGTTAGCGTGCGCCGCCCGAGGACCGGATCAACTCGCCCGTGATCCAGCTGCTGTCATCCGAGGCGAGAAACACTGCCAGCTTGCCGATATCCTCCGGCTTGCCCAGTCGGCCTAGCGGCGTCTGGCTTACCATACCCTTTCCCATCTCGGAGTCTTCCGTGATCCCCAAAGTTGCCACGCCTTCGGTCAGGGTAGCGCCGGGGTTGATGGAGTTGACCCGGATGCCCTTTGGCCCCAGCTCATTCGCAAGCACACCCGTGATCTGGTCCACCGCTCCCTTTGTCGCCGCATAGACCGTTGACGCGGGCATCTGCGTGGTCGTAATGACGGAGCCGACGTTGATGATCGAGCCTCCTTTGTCGCCGAACTGACGCACAGCTGCCTGCGAGGCCAGCAGCGTGCCCAGCACGTTGATGTTGAACTCCCGGTGGAACTCCGCTTCCGTGATTGCCTCAAGCGGCATGAAGTTGAACACGCCGGCGTTGTTGACCAGCACATCGGCCGGCCCGAATGTTTTTTCCGTTTCGGCAAAAATGCGTTCCACATCCGCTGCCTTGTCCACGCTGCCCTGCACGGCCACTGCCTTGCCGCCCGCGCCGGTGATCGCCTCCACCGTTCTGTCAGCGCCCGCCTTGTCGGACGCATAGTTCACCACCACCGATGCCCCTTCGGCGCCGAGCGCCTTGGCGATGCCCGCGCCGATGCCCTTGGAGGCTCCGGTCACGACCGCGATCTTTCCTTGCAGCTTTGCCATGGTTTTCCCTTTCACTTCTACCTTTATCAATCTATTCGATGTTCATCGAATAGATGGAGAGTTGCTGCCGAAAGTCGCAGAGTGTTTACTCGGTGTCTTCGTCGTCGCCCGGAACGGGCAGCAGATCCCCCTCCAGGGCATCCAGAAACGCTTCCACCACCTCGAAGCGCACGCGATAAGCGACCGTCCGCCCGGTGCGGCGCTCCTCTATGAGCCCGGCGTCGCGCAGCTCCTTCATGTGGTGCGACAAGGTGGCAGGCGCCAGCTTGACGGAGCGAAACAGCACCGAGCACTGCGTGCTGGCAGGAGCCTGCGCCAGCATCTTCATGATGCGGTAGCGCTGCGGGTCGGCCAGCGCGCGCGCGACCGACAGCGCCGCTTCCTCGTCCGTGATGACGCGCTTCTGCGCCCTCACCGTTCCTTCTCCTCCGCGTTGCGCGCGCGGACCTTGAACCAGATCGGCGAGCCTTCAAAGCCAAACGCTTCGCGAATCTGGTTGGTCAGGAAGCGCTGGTAGGAAAAGTGCAAGTCCACATCGCGGTTGGTGAAGAGCACAAAGGTCGGCGGCGCGACCGCGGCCTGCGTCATGTAGAAGATGCGCACTCGCTTGTTCATCGGCACGGTGGCGCGCTCAAAGTCGACCTTCTCGAGAAAGCGGTTCATCTGCCCGGTGGTGATGCGTTTGCGGCGCTCGGCGGCAACCCGCTCGATCGCTTCCAGCACGCGGTGGACCCCCTTGCCTTCCACGGCCGAGATGAACAGTACGGGCGCATAGTCGAGGTACTTCAGGTGATCGCGCACCTGCTCCTCGTAAAGCTTGCGGTCAGCATGCGGCTTGCCGTCGGTGCGGGCGGTCGTGACCAGGTCCCACTTGTTCACGACGACGATGACCGAACGCCCGCTCTCGTGCGCGTAGCCGCCGATGGTCGCGTCCGAGGCGGTGACCCCCTCGACGGCATCGAGGATGAGCAGCGAAACGTCGGCGGCTTCCAGGTGGCGCCGTGCCATGACGACAGAAAGCTTTTCGGCCAGGAGATTGGTTTTGCCCTTGCGGCGGATCCCGGCCGTGTCAATGATGCGCAGCTGCTTGCCGTTGTACGCCAGGACCTCGTCGACCGCGTCGCGGGTGGTGCCGGCGATCGGCGAAACAATGGCGCGCGCAGTGCCCGTGAGCGCGTTGAGCAGGGTGGATTTGCCGACGTTGGGACGCCCGATGATGGCGACCCGGGTTTCGCGCTGTTCGTACTCGCCGTGGGTGCGGTGCGGGGCTGCTTCCCCTTCTGCCGGCAGCTCATCCTCAGACTCACTGCCGAACCGGTCCTCGGCCCCGCTGCCCGGCACGAGGTCGAGCGTTTCTGCGGCGGCTTCCTCGACCGGCGCGTGGGGCAGCGCGGCAAACACTTCGTCCAGCAGGTCGCCCACGTTGTGGCCGTGCTCGGCGGAGATTGCGGTCAGGTGCGGCAGCCCCAGCTGGCGCAGGTTCTCAGCCGCTGCGTCCTGCTGCGCGGTATCGATCTTGTTGACCGCCAGGAAGAGCGGCTTGCCTAGCCGGCGCAGCAGCTGCGCCAGGTCGCGATCGGGTGCGGCCAGCTCGGTGCGGCCATCGACCACCAGGATGATCGCCGAAGCTTGTTCAAAGGCGGTGCGCGCTTGCGTGAAGATTTCGCTGGGAATGAGCGCATCGTCATCGGGCACAATGCCGCCGGTGTCGACCACGCGCGCGACCCGCCCGGCCCAGTGCACCTCGCCGTAGATGCGGTCGCGCGTGATGCCCGGCTCGTCGCCCACGATCGACCGGCGCGTGCCGGTCAGCCGGTTAAACAGGGTCGATTTGCCGACGTTGGGGCGACCGCAGATCGCAACCAGCGGCATGCCCGTCGCTTCCTCGGTGTGGGGCAACGGGTTGGGGCGGCGGTGTTGTTTCTTTGGCATGACAAAAGTGCCTCCGGCCCGGCGCGCGATGGAGGCGAAAAACGGGCGAAGCTCTATTATAAGAACCGGTCCTCACCTTACCCCTACCCCTACCTTGACCCCTCCAACGATCTCGACCAGCCCTGCCGCTGTCCCCGCCAGCTCGACCAGAAAGCTGCCCTCGCTGCAGGCCTTTTTCGCGCCCGGCGGCCTGCTGGCGCAGTCGGCGCTGCCGTATGAGTTTCGCCGGGGGCAACTGGAGCTTGCGCAGGCCGTGGAGCGCGCGCTTGGGGACAAGCAGCACCTGATCGCCGAGGCCGGTACCGGGACCGGCAAGACCCTGGCCTACCTGCTGCCCGCCCTGCGCTCGGGCAAGCGCGTCATTGTTTCAACCGGCACCAAGAACCTCCAGGAGCAGCTTTTCTTCAAGGACATTCCGTTTCTTGAGTCCATCCTGGGGCCGCTCAAGGCCTGCTACATGAAAGGGCGCGCCAACTACCTGTGCCGCAAGAAGCTGTACGCGTTAGAGGGTGAGCCCATCCTGAGCGGGCTTGAGGAGATCCAGCAGTTCCACGCCATTGCCGCGTGGGAAAAAACAACGCAAACCGGAGATCGCGCCGAGATCGACGCGCTGCCCGAGCAAAGCCCACTGTGGACCAAGCTCGACGCCCGCAGCGAAACCTGCCTGGGCCAGACCTGCCCCGACTTTGAACGCTGCTTCATTACGGAAATGCGTCGCAAGGCCGCGGAAAGCGACCTGATCGTCGTGAACCACCATCTGTTTTTCGCCGACCTCGCGATCAAGCAGCAGGCGGCGAACGCGCCGGACGCGGGCATCCTGCCGGAGGCCGACGCGGTGATCTTTGACGAAGCGCACGAGCTGGAGGACGTGGCTGCGGCCTACTTCGGCCTTCAGGTTTCCAACCTCCGCTTTGAAGAGCTGGCCCGGGACCTCGACCTGATGCTGCGCGCCAAGCATGCCGTCAGCCACGGCCCCAAGGTCGCGGCCGAGATGCTGCGGGAGCGGGCGCGCATGTTCTTCGCCTCCCTGCCGCTCGGGACCGAAGGGCGCGCGCAGTTTACCGGCCGCGAGCAGTTTTTGGAAGAGCAGGGCGAGCTGTACCTGGGCGTGCTGAACGCGCTCAACCTGCTTGAAAGCGAGCTGGAGCGCCTGCGCAACGTCGAAGAAGCGCCGGGGCTGAAGCGC